>NZ_JAUYWJ010000005.1:0-492366 GCF_032656585.1 Streptomyces herbicida | reverse complement strand
CGATCATGGACCCGGTCTACGGCTACCAGGTCACCAACGTCGAGGCCTCCATGTCCTCCCCGTCCAGCCTCCTGCACTGGACCCGCCGCATGATCGAGATCCGCAAGCAGAACCCCGCCTTCGGACTCGGCTCGTTCACGGAACTCCAGTCCTCCAACCCCGCGGTCCTCGCCTTCCTGCGCGAGTACGAGGACGACCTGGTCCTGTGCGTGCACAACTTCTCCCGCTTCGCACAGCCGACCGAACTCGACCTGCGGGTCTTCGACGGACGTCATCCGGTCGAGCTCATCGGCGGGGTCCGCTTCCCCGCCATCGGTGAACTGCCCTATCTGCTCACCCTCGCGGGCCACGGCTTCTACTGGTTCCGGCTCTCCCGAGTCGCATCCCGGATCGGCCGACGACGCTGAGCGCGCGGCACCGAGGAAAGGAGGCTTCACCATGACGAAGACCGTTTCCGTCCGGCCGAGGCACTGGACCGGTTCCGACCGGCCCACGGCCTCGCTGACCGGGCTGCTGCGCGAATGGCTGCCCGGGCAGCGCTGGTTCGCGGGCAAGGACCGGCCCGTCACGGAGCTCTCCGTGCTGTCCATGACCGAGCTGTTCCCGGGCTGTCTGCACCTGCTGGTCCAGGCCGGACAGGGCGGGGTCCCCGCCCCCGTGGGCACCCCAACGGCCGGCGACTGCTACCAGCTCCTGCTCGGCGCGCAGCAGCATCCGGCACCGCGCCTGGGCCGGGCCTACATCGGCCGGCCCGACGAGGGCCCGCTGGCCGGTCTGGCGGTGTACGACGCGCTGCACGATCCGCGCTCGGCCGAACTGCTCCTGGAGCGGCTGCGGCAGCCGGGCACGGCAGGCCCGCTGCGCTTCGAGACCGACCCGGCCGTGCGGGTGCCCGGCGCACTCGCACCGCGTCTGCTGGACGCCGAGCAGTCCAACTCCTCGCTGGTGTACGGCGACGCGTACATCCTGAAGGTCTTCCGGCGCATCCAGCCCGGGGTCAACCCCGACCTGGAGGTGTCGGGGGCGCTGGCCGCACAGGGCTGCACGCGCGTGCCCGCGCCGGTGGCCTGGTTCCGGACCACGCAGCCCTGGCCCGCGACACTCGGCGTGCTCCAGCCCTTCCTGCCCGGCGCCGACGACGGCTGGACGCTCGCCCTGCGGGCGCTCGCCTCGGGCGACGACTTCACCAGGGCGGCGCACGAGCTGGGGCGGGCCACGGCCGAGGTGCACCTGGCGCTGGCCACGGCCTTCCCGTCGGGTGTCCGGGGCGAGAACGAGGATATGGCGGAGGCGATGACGGCCCGGCTGGAGGCCGCCGTGCACTGCGTGCCCGCGCTGCGGCCGTTCGTCCCGGGGCTGCGCACCGCGTTCGGCGCGCTCGCCACCTGCGACGCCGGGCCGCCGGCCCAGCGAATACACGGTGACCTGCACCTCGGGCAGGTGCTGCGGACCGGCCCCGAGTGGTTCGTCATCGACTTCGAGGGCGAACCGTCCCGCTCGCTCACCGAGCGGCGCAGCGCCCAGTCCCCGCTGCGGGACATAGCCGGCATGCTGCGCTCCTTCGACTACGCGGCCCGGCAGCGCCGCCCCTGGCGCCCGGAGTGGGCCCGCCGCTGCCGGGAGGCCTTCTGCGCGGGCTATGCCGCCCGGGCCGGGTGGGATCCGCGCAAGAAGCACGCCCTGCTGCGTGCCCACGAGACGGACAGGGCGGTGTACGAAGTGCTGTACGAGGCCCGGCACCGCCCGGACTGGCTTCCGGTTCCCATGGCCGCGATCGAGCGACTCGCAGTACGGGGAGGCTGACCTCATGGCCCTGCGCGACACTTCACTCCCCGAGCACTCGGGTCCGCTTCCGCCCACGACCGTTCCACTGGACCCGATGGACCGTGAGCGGCTGCTGTCGGGCTCCCACCACGATCCGCACGCCCTGCTGGGCGCCCACGCGGTCCCCGGCGGGACCGTGTTCCGGGCACTGCGCCCCTTCGCCCGCGCGGTGAGCGTCGTGATCGACGGGACGCGCAACAGCCTCGTCTCCGAGGGCGACGGCCTCTTCGCCGCCGTACTGCCGTACGACACGGTTCCGCCGTACACCCTGCGCGTGGAGTACGAGGACGTCGAGCAAGAGGTGGACGACCCCTACCGTTTCCTCCCCGCTCTCGGCGAGCTCGATCTGCATCTGATCGGCGAAGGCCGGCACGAGCAACTGTGGCAGGCGCTGGGCGCCGAACCGATGACGCACCAGGGCGTGACCGGCACCCGCTTCACCGTGTGGGCGCCGAACGCCCGAGGGGTGCGGGTCGCCGGGGACTTCACCTGGTGGGACGGCACCCAGTACCCGATGCGTTCGCTCGGCTCGTCCGGGGTCTGGGAGCTGTTCCTGCCGGGCATCGGCGAGGGCACCCGGTACAAGTTCGAGATCACGTCGCGCTACGGCGACCGGTTCCTCAAGGCCGACCCGATGGCGCGGCGCACGGAGGTGCCGCCGGACACCGCTTCCGTCGTCACGGCCTCGCACTACGAGTGGGGCGACGCGGGGTGGATGGCGCACCGAGCGGACACCCCGGTGCACGAGGCACCGTTCTCGGTGTACGAGATCCACCTCCCCTCCTGGCGACCCGGTCTGACGTATCGTCAACTGGCTGACCAGCTCCCGGCGTACGTCAAGGACCTCGGCTTCACCCATGTCGAGCTGATGCCGGTCGCCGAGCACCCCTTCGGCCCCTCCTGGGGCTACCAGGTCACGTCGTACTACGCGCCGACGTCCCGGCTGGGCACCCCGGACGACTTCAAGTACCTGGTCGACGCCCTCCACCGGGCCGGCATCGGTGTGATCATGGACTGGGTGCCGGCGCACTTCCCCAAGGACGACTGGGCGCTGGCGCGCTTCGACGGGGATCCGCTGTACGAACCCGGGGACTCGCGGCGGGCCGAGCATCCGGACTGGGGGACGTACGAGTTCGACTTCGGGCGCATCGAGGTGCGCAACTTCCTGGTCGCCAACGCGGTGTACTGGTGCGAGGAGTTCCACATCGACGGGCTGCGCGTGGACGCGGTCGCCTCCATGCTCTACCTCGACTACTCGCGCGACTCCGGTCAGTGGACGCCCAATGTGTTCGGCGGGCGGGAGGATCTGGACGCGGTGGCGTTCCTGCAGGAGATGAACGCGACCGTCTACCGGCGGGCGCCGGGCGTGCTGACCATCGCCGAGGAGTCGACCGCCTGGGACGGTGTGACCCGGCCGACGGACAGCGGCGGTCTGGGCTTCGGACTGAAGTGGAACATGGGCTGGATGCACGACTCGCTGGAGTACATCCGGCACGAGCCGGTGCACCGCAAGTACCACCACAACGAGATGACCTTCTCGATGGTGTACGCCTACAGCGAGAACTACGTCCTGCCCATCTCCCACGACGAGGTCGTCCACGGCAAGCAGGCCCTGGTCTCCAAGATGCCGGGCGACTGGTGGCAGCAGCGGGCCAACCACCGTGCGTACCTGGGCTTCATGTGGGCCCACCCGGGCAAGCAACTCCTCTTCATGGGGCAGGAGTTCGCCCAGGGCGCCGAGTGGTCGGAGGCCCACGGCCCCGAGTGGTGGCTGCTGGACCCGGCGTACGAGGCGGCGGCGGACCACCGTGGGGTGCAGGACCTGGTCCGCGATCTCAACACCGTCTACCGCGCCCACCCCGCCCTCTGGCAGCGGGACACCGACCCGGCCGGCTTCCGCTGGGTCGTCGGCGACGCCACGGACGACAACGTCTTCGCCTTCCTGAGGTTCGACGGGCGCGGCACACCGTTGCTGGCCGTGTCCAACTTCTCCCCGGTCGTCCGCCACGACTACCGGCTCGGCGTCCCTGACGGCGTCGTCGCCTGGCAAGAGATCCTCAACACCGACAGCGCGCGTTACGGCGGCGGCGACGTCATCCACCGCGGAGCGCTCGTGCCGGACGACGGCGCGCTCCGGGTGACCCTGCCGCCCCTCGCCACGGTGTGGCTGGTCCCGCACCCGGTTCAGGAATGACCGAACGGGGCAGTCGGGGAACGTGCGTACCGTAGGAGTGGAGGAGGAACTCCTCCTGGTCGATCCCGCAACCGGCGAACCCCGGGCGATGTCCGCAGCGATGCTCGCCCGCGCCGACCGGGACGATCAGGCAGGGGAGGCGTTCGAGGAGGAGCTGCACAGCCAGCAGCTCGAATTCGCCACGCATCCGCAGGCGGACCTGGACGAACTGGCCGCGGAGATCGTCCGCTGCCGTGCGGAGGCCGCGCGGCTGGCCGGGGAGACCGGTTGCGCGGTCGCCGCGCTCGCCTCCTCGCCGCTGCCCGTCAATCCCTCGATCAGCGCCAACCGCCGCTACGAGTGGATGGCCGAGCAGTACGGGATCGCCGTGCACGAACAGATGGTCTGCGGCTGTCACGTCCACGTGGCGGTCGAGTCCGACGACGAGGGCGTCGCCGTCCTCGACCGGATCCGGCCCTGGCTCGCGGTGTTGACGGCGTTGAGCGCCAACTCCCCTTTCTGGCAGGGGAGGGACAGCGGGTACGACAGCTATCGCAGCCGGGTGTGGCAGCGCTGGCCGTCGGCCGGGCCGACGGAGGTCTTCGGCTCGGCCGAGCGGTATCACGAGCGGGTGACGGACATGATCGCCACCGGTGCGCTCCTCGACAAGGCCATGATCTACTTCGATGCGCGGCTGTCCGACCGGTACCCGACGGTGGAGATCCGTGTCGCGGATGTGTGTCTGCACGCGGACACCACGGTCCTGCTGGCCACCCTGGCACGCGGGCTGGTGGAGACGGCGGCGCGCGACTGGCGGGCCGGCGCGCAGCCGGCGGGGCAGAGCGTGAGCCTGCTGCGGCTCGCCGGGTGGCGGGCGGCGCGCTCGGGACTGTCCGGGGAACTGCTCCACCCGCAGACCATGCGGCCTGCGCCCGCGGAGTCGGTGCTGCGGGACCTGCTGGAGCACATTGCGGACCCGCTCGCCGACACCGGTGACAACGAGCGTGTGCAGGAAGCGTTCGAGGCGCTGCTGCGGCGGGGCAACGGCGCATCGGTGCAGCGCAAGGCGCTGGAGCGGACCGGGAGTCTGCGCGACGTCGTCACCGAGTGCATACGGCACACACAGCCGGGACGGTCGTGAGTGCGCGTCTTACGGGAAGCCCTCGGACACGTCTAGATCATCAGTCGGCGACGACTTGACCGTTCCAGGCGCCAAACGACGTCGCCTCGGATACATTCGAGCACCGCCGACCACGGTACTGATCGGCAGTGTCACCCTCCGTACATCCCGGGAGCAGCGCATGCGCGACTTGGCCCTCGCTCCGGCGGCGGTTCCGGCCCTGACCGGCGGACTCGCCGACAGCGTCTTCGACATGGCGGTCCGCAACCCCACTTTGCCGGTGCTCGCGCGCCGCCCGGACGGTGCCCTGGCCACCTGGGAGGAGGTGACGGCGGTCGAGCTGCGGGACGAAGTGGTCGATCTGGCCAAGGGGTTGGTGGCGTGCGGGATGTCCCCGGGCCACCGGGTGGCCGTCATGTCCCGGACGCGGTACGAGTGGACGGCGCTCGCGTACGCCCTGTGGGCGGTCGGCGCGGAGGTCGTGCCGATCCATCCGGCATCCTCCCGGGAGCAGGTCGAGTGGATCCTCCGGGACGCCGAGTGCGTGGCCGTGGTGGTGGAGGACGAGCAGGGCGTCATGACGGTCGGCACCGTGTGCGCGGCCCTGCCGCGGCTGCGGCACGTCTGGCAGTTGGACGCGGGGGCGCTGGCCCATCTGGCGGAGCGCGGCCGGTTCATCCCGCTGGCCACGGTGGAGTCGCTGCGCCGGATCGTGCTGCCGGACTCGACGGCGGCCATCGCCTACACCTCGGGCACCTCGGGCCGCCCGATGGGCTGCGCGCTGACCCACCGCAGCCTGGCGCATCCGTGCGACACGCTGTTCGCGGGCTGGGGGCATACGGCGGCGCCCCCGGGAGAGCAGCCGTCCGTCCTGGCCTTCCTGCCGTTCTCGCATGTCTACGGCCTGATGATCCAGGTGATGTGCGTGCGCGGCGGGGTGCTGATGGGCCACGAGCCGGAGATGACCGAGGCGGCCCTGGCCTCGGCCCTGCGCAGCTTCCGGCCGACGTACTTCTACGCCGTGCCGTCGCTGTTCGAGAAGCTCTACAAGACGTTTCTGCGGACCGCCCAACAGTCGGGCCGGGGTGCCCTGTTCGAGCGGGCCGCGGAGACGGCACGGGACTTCGCCGAGGCCGAGGAACGCCGGCGCCTCGGCATGGGGCCGGGCCCCGGGTTCGACCTGCGGCTGCAACACGCCCTGTACGAGCGGACGGTGTACCGAAGACTGCGTGGCGTGCTGGGCGGCCGGGTGGTCCGGGCCACCTCCGGCGGCTCGTCGCTCAGCCGTGAACTGTCCCTGTTCTACGAGGGCATCGGCATCTATGTGCACGACGGCTACGGGCTGACCGAGGCCGGCGGAGGCATCACCATGCAGCCGCTGGGCCGGGAGAAGTCCGGGACCGTGGGGCAGGCACTGCCGGGCACGGAGATCCGGGTCGCCGACGACGGGGAGCTCCTGGTGCGCGGCCCGTCGGTGTTCCAGGGCTACGTCAACGACGAGCCGGCCACGCGGGCCGCGCTGCGCGGCGGCTGGCTGGCGACCGGGGACATCGGGCGGCTCGACTCCGAGGGCTATCTGACGATCACCGGCCGCAAGAAGGACGTCATCGTCACCAGCAGCGGCAAGAGCGTGGCCCCGGCGCCGCTGGAGCAGCGGCTGCGGATGCATCCGCTCGTCCACCAGGCGGTGGTGGTCGGCGACGACCGGCCCTGCGTGGGGGCCCTGATCACCCTGGACCCGGAGTATCTGGCGCACTGGCGGACGGCGCCGGCGCTGCAGCCCGACACGCCCGGCCGGCAGGCACGGGAGGACAACGCGCTGCGAGAGGAGATCGCGCGGGCCATCGCGGCGGCCAACAGTGCGGTGTCACGCTCCGAGTCCATCCGGGTGTACCGGGTGCTCCCCGAGCCGTTCGACCCGGCCAACGGACTGCTGACGCCCTCGCTGAAGCTGCGCCGGGACGCCATAGTGCGGCACTACGCGGCCGAGATCGACGCGATGTACCAGGTCCGGACCCGCGCCGCACACCGGCCCGCCCTGGAGGAGCCGGCCGACTGGGACGACTCGGACGACGTGTTCCGGTGAGGAGCGGCCGACCCTGGGAACTCGCACGGTGGGACGGATGAGCACCGACAGCAGTCCTACTCTCCCAGGACTGAGGAAGACGAGATGCCGATCGGGCCGCGCTGGGACGACACACCGCCCTCCGAGGAGACGCTGGAGCGTACGTTCTCCTTCCCGGGCGATCTACGGAACGTGACGGGTACACGACTCGCCGCGGAGGAATTCCTGTGTGCTCTCGCACGCAGGTCGCCGCCGGCGGCTCCGGAGTACTGGGACGACATCCTGCTGGTCGTCACAGAACTGGCAGCCAACGTCGTCCAGTACGCGCCGGGCCCCTTCGAACTGCGGATGCGCCGCACGTTCGACGGCGTGCACGTCACGATGCACGACACCAGCACCACCCGGCCGGAGCCGCGGCCGTTCCGGCCCAGCAAGGGCGGGGGCGGCATCGGCTGGCATCTCATTCACACGCTGTGCGAGCAGGTCAGCGTGGTCGTCACGGAGACGGGCAAGGAGGTGCACGCCTTTCTTCGCTGGTGACGGACCTTTCGTCCCGGCGACGGGCGGCCTGGTCACGGCCTGGTGGCGGAACGTTCCCGCATGGTCATCGGTCAGCCTGGGCGATGGGCGACCACGCCGAACATCGTCACGGACATGTGCAGCGCTCCCCGCTCGGCGGCCTCGGCAAGACCGGTGTACGCGGTGTCGCGCTGGGCCTCGGTCAGCAGTCCGCGGCGCACCGCCGACTCGCCCAGCATCCGGATGAGCGGCCAGGCGACGGACCGGTGGTCCTGGAGAAGGGCCTGGGAGCCCCGGTCGTCGACCACGAATCCGGCCGCGGTCAGCTGGCCGACGAGGCGGCGTCCCGAGTAGGGGTTGGCCGCATTGGTGAGGGCGCCCGAGGTCAGTGCCCGCATGATCTCCGGATCGCCGGGGTGCAGGATGGTGGTCGCCCAGTCGGTGTCGAGAAGCGCCACGCGGCCGCCCGGGCGCAGCACCCGGGCCATCTCGGCGACGGCCCGGTCCGGTTCGGCGAGATGCTGGAGCACGCGTTCGCACCACACGACGTCCACCGAGGCGTCGGGCAGGGGCAGCGCGAGGGCGTCGCCGTCCGTGAAGCGCGCCCCGCTGCCGCCCGCGCGATCCTCGGCGACCGCGCGCAGCGCGGGATTCGGCTCGACGCCGAGGGCGGAGCCGTCGGGGCCGACGGCGGCCGCCAGTTCCCGTGTCCATGAACCGGTCCCGCAACCGATGTCCAGTGTCCGCTCGCCGTCCTTGGGCGCGAGCGCCTCGTGGGCCCAGGCGCGCAGCCGTCGTACTCCGGGGTTGGCGTCCTGGACGTCCAGGGCGCCGATGAGGGGTGCCGCCGCTTCGGGATTCCGTGCGTCGATGTTCCGCGTCTGGAAGCCCGAACCGGGCCGTGTCTGCGCCATGTCGCGCACTCTACGACGCGCAGGTCGGGGTGCAGGAGCGTTTTCCGGACGCCGGGTTCGAGCCCGCCGCGACCGGCGCGCGCGCCGTGCCGGGAACCCTCGGACTGCCACAGGCTCAGCAGTACACCGCATATCCGTGCGACACGCGGGTTACTCGGGGCCGCGCAGGGGCATGCTGGTGCCCACGCTTTCGTCTGCCTGCCGGACCCGACTGGCGGAACGATTCGGGCCACGGTGGGATCGATGTGGTGCGAAGCAGCGATCCGGGGCATGCGAACGGCGTCGAGTCGGACCGCCTGGAGCCGCAGAAAGGGATGAACAACGTGACACGACCCAGGATCCTGGTGGTTGGCGCAGGCTTCGCCGGAGTGGAGTGTGTTCGCCGCCTGGAACGGAAACTCGCCCCGGACGAGGCCGACGTCACCCTGGTGACGCCGTCCGCCTACCAGCTCTATCTGCCCCTGCTGCCCCAGGTCGCCTCCGGCGTGCTCACGCCGCAGTCGATCGCCGTGTCGCTGCGCCGGAGCAAGAAGTACCGCACCCGGATCATCCCGGGCGGTGTCATCGGCGTGGACCTCAAGGCCAAGGTCTGCGTGATCCGCACGATAACCGACGAGACCGTCGACGAGTCGTACGACTACCTCGTGCTCGCGCCGGGCAGCGTCACCCGCACCTTCGACATCCCGGGCCTGACCGACTACGCCTTCGGCATGAAGACCCTCGCGGAGGCCGCCTACGTCCGCGACCACGTCATCTCCCAGCTGGACCTCGCCGACGCGAGTCACGACCCGGCGGAGCGCGCGTCGCGGCTGCAGTTCGTGGTGGTCGGCGGCGGCTATGCCGGCACCGAGACCGCCGCCTGTCTGCAGCGGCTGACGCACGCGGCCGTCAAGCGCTATCCGCGGCTGGACCCCGGCCTGATCAAGTGGCATCTGATCGACATCGCGCCGAAGCTGATGCCCGAGCTCGGCGACAAGCTGGGCCGCAGCGCGCAGGAGATCCTGCGCCGCCGTGGCATCGACATCTCGCTGGGCGTGTCCATCGCGAAGGCGGGCCCCGAGGAGGTCACGTTCACCGACGGCCGGGTGGTCCCCACCCGCACGCTGATCTGGACGGCCGGTGTGGTCGCCAGCCCGCTGATCGCCACGCTCGGCGCGGAGACCGTGCGGGGGCGGCTCGTGGTCGACGCCCATATGTCGCTCTCGGGCCACGACGGCGTGTTCGCGCTCGGCGACGCCGCCGCGGTGCCGGACCGGGCCAAGGACGAGGAGGGCGCGGTCTGCCCGCCCACCGCGCAACACGCCATGCGCCAGGGCAGGAGGGTCGCCGACAACGTCATCGCGACGCTCCGCAACCGGCCGCTGCGCCCGTACGAGCACCGGGACCTCGGGCTGGTCGTCGACCTCGGCGGCAAGGACGCGGTGTCCAAGCCGCTGGGCATCGAACTGCGCGGCCTGCCCGCCCAGGTCGTCGCCCGCGGCTACCACTGGTCGGCGCTGCGCACCAATGTCGCCAAGACCCGGGTCATGACCAACTGGCTGCTCAACGCGGTCGCGGGCGACGACTTCGTGCGCACCGGGTTCCAGGCCCGCAAGGCCGCGAGGCTCAAGGACTTCGAGTACACCGACGTCTATATGACGCCCGAACAGGTGCGGGCGTATGTAGAGGGCCGCGGCGGCGCCGGCCCGTCGAGCTGACGAAGGGCACCCTGTCGGCCGCCGCTCGGTTGCGCTCCCGACCGGCGGCCGTCCCAGGTGGCCGGGGGCCGGACCGTGCCATGCTGGGTGCGGGATCACGACGTGACACGGGAAAGAGCAAGACGGCGTGAGGACTGCGGGACGGTCGGTGCGGGCGGAACTGCGGGACCGTCTCGCGGCGTCCGATCCCGGCCTGCTGCGGCTCACGGCGGGCTTGCGGACCGTCCTCGCCATCAGCCTGTCGCTGACCGTTCTGGCCCTGGTGGGGGCCGATGTGACCCTACTGGTGGCCGCCGCCATGGCCGCGATGGTCGCCACCTTCGCCATCCGGGAGAAGCAGCGGGGCCGGCAGGCCGTCACGCTCGCCCTGGGGCTGCCGGTGGCCCTGGTCTCGGTGTCTCTGGGCGCGCTGCTGAGCGCACACGTCGTGGCCGGCGACCTGTTCTTCGTCGCGCTCATCTTCTGCGCCGTCTACGGCCGCCGGTACGGGGACCGCGGTACGGCCCTCGGCCTGATCGGCTTCCAGATCTACTTCCTCTCGCTGTTCGTGCACACGACCGTGCCGACGCTGCCGGGGCTCTACGGCGCGATCGTCGTGGCGTTCCTGTGCGGCGCGGTCGCCCGGTTCGTCCTCGTACCGCAGACGCCCGCGGGCACCCTCGACCGGCTGCGGCGGGCCTTCCGCGCCCGGCTCGCCCAACTCGTCGAGGCCCAGATCGAGTTGCTCGACGCCGGCCCCGCCGACGTGGACAAGGCCCTCGAGGTGGTCCGGGTCAGGACGGCCCGGCTGCACGAGACGGCTCTGCTGATCCAGGGCCGGCTGGAGGACGGGACCTCCGACGAGGCGGTGGCGCGGATGCTCCAGCGCCGGATCGCGGACGCCGAGATCGCCGCCGAGCGGCTCGGGCTGATGCTGCTGACCGCGCGCAGCGCCGAGCGGGCGGACACGCTCACCCTGCATCTGCCGGGCGCGCCCCTTCCCTCCGGGGGTGAGCTGCCGGCGCGCGACGAGTGGGCCGCCGAGCTGCGCCGCGCGCTGGAGGCGCTGCGGCTGCTGGTGCTGCGGCCCGTCGGCGAGGACACGGGGACCGCGCTGTCGCGGCTGCGGAACCGGCTGCTCGGCTACCGGGAGGAGGAGAACCTGCCCGATGCCCCGTCCGCCGTGCAGGACGTCTTCCGGGGCATCGGCGAGGCCGCGCGGGCGGTCCTGGGGCTGCGGATCGCCCTCGACGGGCCGCAGGACGAGTCCGCGGACACCCCCGCGACGACCCGCTCGCGCGAGGAGCTGGACGCGGAGGACGCGGCGATCGGCAGCGAGGAGGAGGACGAGCGGGAGGCGGCGCAGCCCACCGGCCTGCTGCGGCCGACCACGCGGGCGGCCGTGCAAGTGGCGGTCGGATCGGCGCTCGCCATCGTCGGCGGTGAGCTGCTGTCCGGCAATCGCTGGTACTGGGCGGTGCTGACCTGCTGGATCGTGTTCATCAACACCGCGTCCACCGGGGAGATCCTGGTCAAGGGCTATCGCCGGCTGCTCGGCACCGTGTTCGGCGTCGTGGCCGGCATCGCACTGGCGGGACTCGTCGGGCACCACACGTGGACGGCGTTCGGGCTGGTGCTGCTGCTCATCTTCGCGATGTTCTACACCGCACCGCTCTCCTACACACTGATGTCGTTCTTCGTGACGGCGATGCTGGGGCTGCTGTACACACTGCTCAACACCTACAGCACATCGGTCCTGGTGCTGCGCGTGGAGGAGACGGCGCTGGGCGCGGCGTGCGGGGTCTTCGCGGCGGCGGTGGTCCTGCCGGTGCGCACCGACCGCCGTACGAACGAACTCCTGGCCGGCGTGCTGAACCGGCTGGCCGACGTCACCCGGGCCGCGGTGGACCAGTTGAGCGGCGGACCCCCGGCCGATCTCCTCGACCGGGCACGGGAGCTGGACCAGGCGCTGGCCGACCTGCGCGCCTCCACCCAGCCGCTGACCCACCCGATCGCACCGCAGCGGTCGCGCCGGGACACGGCCCGCCATGTCGTGGCCCTGCTGGAGACCTGTGCGTATCACGCCCGTTCGCTGGCGGCCACCGCCGAACTCCTGCCCGCGTACCCCTCGATCGCCGCCGATCCCCGGCTGCGCGGGGTGGGGCGGCGGATCGTGCACAACATCGAGGCGATCGCCGGGCACGTCACCGACCCGCACGCCGGCTCCGCGGTCGAGACCGGCCCCAGCATCGCCTCCCTGCTCAAGCCCGGCACCCTCGCCACCCCGCGCTACGACCGCGTGACCGACCGGGTACTGCGCCATCTGCAACGCCTGGACGAGGCGGTCATGGGTCTGGCCCGCCCCCTCCGAGCGCCACTCGAACCCCGCAAGGCATGACCGCCGAGCGGGAAACGCGCCGCGCACGCAACCGCCCGGCAAGCCCCGACCGGGCACGCACCAGCCCGGCAAGTCCCGACCGCGCGCTCAAACCCGACACCAACGCGCCGCTGCGAACGAGAACACCCCGAACAGCACCAACCCGGCCGCAACCGCCGCCAGTAGCCAGGGCCCCACCGGGGTGGCGGCGAAGGTTCTGAGGGTGCCGTCGAGGCCCTTTGCCTTTTCGGGGCGGTAGGCGATCGCCGCGCTCACGGCGAAGACGCCCGCCGCGGCGAACACGACGCCGCGGGTGAGTCCGCCGGCGACGCCGGTCACGTCGACCCAGCGCCGCGTCCGCTCGGACATCTCGGTGGTCCTGAGGTCCTCGGGGTACACCCGCCGCACGGCCTGGACGCCGATGCACACGCCAGCGACGACGACACCGGCCCCGGCCGCACCGACGAGCCACTGGCCGGCGGGGACGCCGAGTGCGCGTGCCGTGACGTCGCGGGACTGCGCGTCGCTGGACCGGACGCCGCCCGAGCCCGCCGCGAAGGCGAGCACGGACGTGGCGGCGACCGCGTAGAACACGCACCGCGCAAGCCCCAGCAGCCGTTTCCGTGCCGTACGGCCGTCCGGTCCGACGGAGCCGAAGAGCGCCTCGGACAGCCGCCACACGGCCATGCCGACGAGCCCGATGCCCAGCGCCCAGAGCAGGACGGCACCGAACGGCTGGTCCGCGAGCTCGGTGAGCGCCCCGCTGCTGTCCGCCTGCCTCTTCTGGTGGCCGAGGGCGACGCCCAGCGCCAGCAGTCCCACCAGCAGGTAGATGACACCGCGCGCGACGAGACCGGCCCGGGCGGCCCATTCCGTCACCGCGCCCGCCGCCCCGTGACGGGCACGCACCCGCGCACTGCGCAGGACAGCACCGGCGTTCAAGGCAGCCTCGCTTCCTCCCGGTCACGCACTGTGCGCGCAACGGGTTCCGCTCCTCCGACTGACCGCTCCGGGCGCCGCCAAACCCGTGAACGGTCCGATCGGGGCATCGTTTCGGGGTATGGGAACGGTATGACCGACGTCGTGGATTCGAGCGAGCTGTTGCGGCGCATCCAGCGTGGACGGGACTGCGCGGCGGCCGAGGAGCGGGCCTGGCGGGCCCGTGCGGACAACCTGCGGTCGACCGATCCGGAAGGAGCCCGGGAGGCATCCGTACGGGCCTGCGCGTACGAGGCCGTGTTCCGTGCGCTGGACGAGATCGCCGTGCCGGGCAGGCACGGCGACGAGAAGAAGTGAAACCGGTCACGTGACCCGCTCCCGAGTACGCGAAGCCACCGTAGGTGGTTTACCGTTCACGCATACGTGGCCTCGGAGTCGACCGCGACAGTCCTCCCTGTGTCACCGCTTACGGCCCTGGCTGGCTTCCCCCGTCCAGCCAGGGCTTTTTCATGCCCGCAGGCACCGAATCCCGAGGATCTCCGCTCCGCCGAGGTGCTCAGGGCGGCGGCAGCGGCTGAAATGGGTGCAGGGAAAACACCGGAAACCCCCGCCGGCGAGGAGCCCTCCGCGATGACCAAAGCGATAAAACTGCTGACCGCCCTTCCGCAAGTGCAGCGCGAGCGTCTGATGGAGCTGGCACAGGAGGTCTCCTTCCCGGAGGACACCCGGATCTTCGAGGCGGGTGGCACCGCCGACCGCTTCTGGGTGATCCGTTCGGGCGCAGTCAACCTTGATCAGGAGGTGACGTCCCACCAACGGGTGACCGTGGCCACCCTCGGCGCCGGCGACCTCCTCGGCTGGTCGTGGCTGTTCCCGCCGTACCAGTGGGACTTCGGCGCGGTGGCCTTCAGTCCGGTGCGCGCCTATGAGTTCGACGCGGCGGCGGTGCTGGGCCTGTCCGTGGAGGACCCGTTGCTCGGGCTGTCGCTGGTGCGGACCGTCGCCGAGATCCTCGCCCACCGGCTGGAGATGACCCGGGGCAAGCTGATGGACCAGTACTCGCTGCGCCGGCGCGGCCCGCTGTAGGGCCTCAGACGCGGTAGCGGCGCAGTGCCGGCACGGCGGCGGCCAGGCCCAGCATCACGACCACGACCAGCAGGCCGCCGCCCGCGACAGCGGCGCGCGGACCGAAGGCCGAGCCCGCCGTGCCGTGCAGCACGTCGGCCAGACGCGGGCCGCCCGCCACGACGACCGTGAACACGCCCTGCATACGGCCGCGCATCTCGTCGGTGGCCGCGGACAGCAGGATCGCCCCGCGGAAGACCATGGAGACCATGTCGGCAACTCCGGCGGCGGCCAGGAACGCCAGGGCGACCCACAGGTTGCTGGTCAGTCCGAACCCGGCGACGGCCACGCCCCAGCCGACCACCGATCCGATCACCATCCAGCCGTGCCGGCGCGCCCGGGAGAACGTGCCGGAGAACAGCCCGCCGATCACGGCGCCCACGGGGATCCCGGCGAACAGCACACCGAGCGCCAGCCCCTCCCCGTACGACGCGTACGTCTCGGCCGCCAGCTGCGGGAACAGCGCGCGGGGCATGCCGAGCACCATGGCGACGATGTCGGCGAGGAAGGAGAGCAGCAGCACCTTGTGCAGCGAGATGTAGCGGAAGCCCGCCGCGATCTCCCGCCAGCCGGCGCGCCGGGCCACCGCTCGGCTCAGCGGCGGCAGTGCGGGGAGCCGTACGACGGCCCAGACCGTGACGCACAGGGCCAGGGCGTCGATCAGGTACAGCTCGGGCAGGCCGATGACCGGGATCAGCACACCGGCCAGCAGGGGCCCGGCCACCAGCCCGGTCTGCATGACGGTCGACCCCAGGGCGTTGGCTGCGGGCAGCTCCTGCGCGGGCACCAGCCGGGCGATGGAGGCGTTGCGGGCCGGTGCGTTGAGGCCGAAGAACGCCTGCTGCATCGCGAGCAGGACCATCAGCACGACGACCGAGTCGAGCCCGGTCACGGCCTGCGCCCAGAACAGCAGCGAGGTCACGGCTATCCCGCCGTTGGTCACCAGCAGCAGCTTGCGGCGGTCCACGGTGTCGGCGACCGCCCCGCCCCACAGCGCGAACACCACCATCGGCACGAGACCGGCGAGGCTCGCGTAGCCGACCCAGGCCGAGGAGTGCGTGATGTCGTAGATCTGCTTGGGTACGGCGACGGCGGTGAGCTGGCTGCCGACGGCGGTGACGATCGTCGAGGACCACAGCCGGCGGTAGGCGGGGCGGCGCAGCGGGCGGGTGTCCATCGCCCAGCGGCGCCAGCCGCGCCGGGGCGGGGCCGGCGCAGCGGTCGCGTCGGACTGCGGTTCGGTGCTGCTGCCTGTGCTCTCGCTCGTGTCCACGGGCTTCCTGTTGCTCGCTGTGGTTGCTCACTACATCTTTCGATTGCGAGCTCACTATGGCAGCAACTCCGGTAGCTGCAGAAACGCTTTGTCTCACGATCCGGCGGCGCCCGACCCCTGTCTCACGATCCGGCGACGAGCACGGCTCCGAGGCCGATCATCGTCGCGGCGACCAGCCCGTCGAGGACGCGCCAGGCCGACGGGCGGGCGAGGAAGCGGCCGAGCAGCCGGGCGCCGAAGCCCAGGGCGGCGAACCAGCACAGGCTCGCGAGCGCCGCCCCGAGACCGAAGGTCCAGCGCCGGGCGCCGCGGTCGGCGGCGAGGGAGCCGAGCAGGAACACGGTGTCCAGGTAGACGTGCGGGTTGAGCCAGGTCATCGCCAGGCAGGTGAGCACCGCGCGCCTGCGGGAGCCCGCCGCCTCGCCGTCCGTCCTCAGCCCGGTCCCGGGCCTGAGGACGCGGCGGGCGGCGAGGGCGCCGTAGCAGAGCAGGAAGGCGCCACCGATCAGTCCGACCGCGGTCAGCGCACCGGGACACGCCACCACGACGGCCCCCACGCCGCCGACGCCCAGCGTGATGAGCAGGGCGTCGGACAGGGCGCAGATCCCGACGACGGCGAGGACCGCGTCGCGGCGTACCCCCTGGCGCAGGACGAAGGCGTTCTGGGCGCCGATGGCGACGATGAGGGAGAGGCCGGTGCCGAATCCGGCGGCCGCGGCGGTCAAGGCGTTGGACATGTCCTTGACGCTAAGCAAGCGGATCACTGCACGTACAGCTAAAGATTTTTACGTACCATTAGCGCTCGTCATGACGAAGTGAGGGCGCACATGATGTCGGAGCTCCCCCTCGACCAGGTACGGACGCTGCTGGCGGTGGTGGACGAGGGCACGTTCGACGCGGCGGCCGCGGCGTTGCATGTGACGCCGTCGGCGGTCAGTCAGCGGGTGAAGGCGCTGGAGCAGCGCACGGGCCGGGTGCTGCTCCAGCGCACGAAACCGGTGCGGCCCACGGAGTCCGGCGAGGTGCTGGTGCGGTTCGCCCGGCAGCTGGCCCGGCTGGAGCGGGACGCGCGCGGCGAACTTGGCATGAGCGGTGCCGGGGAGCCGACACGGGTGTCGGTCGCGGTGAACGCGGACTCGCTGGCAACTTGGTTCCTCGGGGCGCTGACGCGCGTGCCGCAGGAGCCGCGGCTCTGCTTCGAACTGCGCCGCGAGGACGAGGACCACACGGCGGCGCTGCTGCGCGAGGGGCTGGTGATGGCGGCGGTGACCTCGTCGCCCGACCCCGTTCCCGGCTGCTCGGTGCGCGCCCTGGGCCGGATGCGCTACCTCCCGGTGGCCAACCCCGCTTTCGCCGAAGCGCATCCGGGCGGGCCGCTGCGGGACACGCTCACCGCGGCGCCGGTGGTGGTCTTCGACCGGCGGGACGACTTCCAGGACGCCTTCGTGCGCACGCTGTCGCAGGGCCGTGGGGCGGCGAGCGCGCTGCGGCACTACGTTCCGACGTCGGAGGGCTTCGCGGAGGCCGTGGCCGCGGGCCTCGGCTGGGGCATGGTGCCCGAGGCCCAGGCCGACCCGCTCCTGCGCACCGGCCGCCTCGTCCGCCTCGCACCGCGGCGGTCGGTCGACGTCCCGCTGTTCTGGCAGCAGTGGAAGCTCGACTCCCCCGCGCTGGCGGCGCTGGCCGAGGCAGTGGTGGCCACGGCCGCGGAGACACTGCACGGGTAGCGACACCGCATCAGGAACCGGGCTTCGCCGACCGGCGGTTCCCCGCCTCGGCCGGCTCCGGCCCCGTACGGGCCGCCAGGGTGCCGGCCGCGCTGTCCAGGAGCATGTCCAGGGCGGTCGGATAGGCGCTGGTGGGCATGCGGGCGGCGAGGAGCAGGGCCGCCTCGGCGATGCGGGGGTGGGTGGCGCGCGGCAGACGGGCGTAGGTCGAGTTCCACTTGTCGTCGTCGGCCCGCTGGGAGGCGCTCGGCAGGGCCAGGGACGCGGCGTCGAGGGCGGCGAAGGCCAGCGTCTGGTCGATGAAGGCGTGGTAGACGCGAACCGTCTCCGGCAGCGGGAAGCCCGCCCTGCGCAGCACGTCCAGGACGGCCTCGTCGGCGGCCAGCTCGTGCGCCCGTCCGGTGACCCGGTTCGCGGTGAGCAGGGCCGCCTGCGGGTGCGCGACATACGCTGCGTGGATGCGCAGCCCGATCGCCCGCAGGTCCGCCCGCCACTCCCCCGTCGGCTCCCAGCCCCGCAGCGCCTGCCCGATGAGCGCGTCGCCGATGGCCAGGGTCAGGTCGTCCATACCGCGGAAGTAGCGGTACAGCGTACTGGGGTCGCAGTCCAGGGCCAGGCCCAGCCGGCGCGCGGTGAGCCCGGCGCTGCCGTGTTCGCGCAGCATGCGCAGCGCGGTCTCGACGATCAGCCGCTCGGACAGCACGGTGCCGCTCCTGGTCGGCCGGCGCCGCCGCCGCTTCTCCTCGGGCACCACCGGTTTCGGCATGCTCCACCCTCCCGCGAGCGCTCTTATGCCAACGCCATTGACCTTACGTGAGCCCGGGGCGTTGTATCTCGGGCCAGGGCGCGCCTGTCTTCGACTTCGACATTCGATCGTGAGGGATTTCGCCATGCGTGTGCTGCTCGTGGGAGCAGGCGGTGTCGGCACCGCCATCACCCGGATCGCCGCCCGGCGTCCGTTCTTCGACCTGATGGTCGTCGCCGACTACGACCTCGCACGGGCCGAGGCGGCGGTCGCGGCGCTCGGCGCCGACGCCTCCCGGTTCCGCGCCGAGCGCGTGGACGCCGGCGACGAGTCGGCCGTGGCTGAGCTGCTGGCCCGCCACGGCTGCGACGCGCTCCTCAACGCCACCGACCCGCGCTTCGTCATGCCCCTGTTCCGGGCGGCACGGTCGGCCGGCGCCACCTACCTCGACATGGCGATGTCCCTGTCGCGGCCGCACGCCGAGCGTCCGTACGAGGAGTGCGGGATCAAGCTGGGCGACGAGCAGTTCGAGCTGGCCGCCGACTGGGAGAAGGCGGGCGCGCTGGCGCTCGTCGGCATGGGCGTGGAACCCGGCCTGTCGGACGTGTTCGCCCGGTACGCCGCCGACGAACTCTTCGACGAGATCGAAGAGATCGGCATCCGTGACGGCGCGAACCTCACCGTCGACGGCCACGACTTCGCTCCGTCGTTCAGCATCTGGACCACCATCGAGGAGTGTCTGAACCCGCCGGTGGTGTACGAGGCGGAGCGCGGCTGGTTCACCACCGCGCCGTTCAGCGAGCCGGAGGTCTTCGACTTCCCCGACGGGATCGGTCCGGTGGAGTGCGTGAACGTCGAGCACGAGGAGGTGCTGCTCGTACCGCGCTGGGTCGACGCCCGGCGGGTCACCTTCAAGTACGGGCTGGGACGGGAGTTCATCGAGACACTCAAGACGCTGCACCTGCTGGGCCTCGACCGCACCGACCCGGTGACCGTGCCGGGCGCCGACGGACCGGTCGCGGTGTCGCCGCGGGACGTGGTCGCCGCCTGTCTGCCCGACCCGGCGACGCTGGGCGACCGCATGCGCGGCAAGACCTGTGCGGGTACCTGGGTGCGCGGCACCAAGGACGGCGCGCCGCGCGAGGTGTATCTGTACCACGTGGTCGACAACCAGTGGTCCATGGCGGAGTACGGCTGCCAGGCCGTGGTGTGGCAGACGGCGGTCAACCCGGTCGTCGCCCTCGAACTCCTCGCCGATGGTGCCTGGTCCGGCTCGGGTGTCCTCGGCCCGGAGGCGTTCCCGGCCCGCCCGTTCCTGGACCTGCTGACCGCCTACGGCTCGCCCTGGGGCATGCGGGAGCAGTGAGCCCGTTCCCGGTCGCTCTCCCGAGAACTCATGTGTTTCACAGCCGGGTCGACGGTGACCCGAACTCGCGTTACACATGTGCAAGGGCGCGGACGACATCGATCGCAGGTGACTTCCCATGGGCGACTGGCGAGAGCAGGCCTCATGCCGCCACAAGGACCCCGACCTCTTCTTCCCGATCGGCACCACAGGACCGGCGATGCTGCAAACACAGCGGGCCAAGGCGGTCTGCGGGCGGTGCCGGGTCCGGGAGCAGTGCCTGGAGTGGGCGCTGGAGACGGGCCAGTGCGTCGGCATCTGGGGCGGCACGACGGAAATGGAACGGCGCGCGCTGAACCGGCGCGTCGGCATACGGCGGCGCCCCTGAGGGCGCGGGCCGTTCCTCACCCGTCCTGCGGCGCCGCCGTGCCCGGCAGCCGCAGTGTGAACACGGCACCCTTCCCCGGCTCGCCCGCCGCCTCGGCCGTACCGTCGTGGGCGGCGATCAGGTGGCGGACGATGGGCAGGCCCAGACCGCTGCCGCCGGTGCGGCGGGAGCGGGATTTCTCGGCGCGCCAGAACCGGTCGAAGACATGCGGCAGATCCTCCGGCGCGATGCCGGTGCCGGTGTCGGTGACGGTGAGGACGACCCGGTCGCCGTCGCGGCGGGCGGCCAGGGTGACCGTGCCGTCGGCGGGCGTGTGGCGCAGGGCGTTGGAGACCAGGTTGCCGAGGGCCTGCCGCATCCGCACGGGGTCGGCGTCCAGCCAGGGGTCGCCGTCGGTCCCGGTGCGCAGGGTGACCCCGGCCGCGTCGGCCGCGACGCGGTGTGCGGCGGCCACCTGGTGGAGCAGTTCTTCGGCGCGGACCGGCTCGGGGTGCAGGCGCAGGGTGCCCGCGTCGGCGGCGGCCAGGTCCTGGAGGTCGTCGATGATGCGCTGGAGGACGAGGGCCTCCTCGTGCAGGGAGCCCAGCAGCGCGGGATCGGGGTCCACGAGTCCGTCCCGGGTCACCTCCAGCCAGCCGCGGATGTTGGTGAGCGGGCTGCGCAGTTCATGGGCGATGTCGCTGACCATCGCCCTGCGCTGGGCCTCGAGACGTTCCCGCCGCTCGGTGAGGTCGTTGAACGCCGCGGCCAGCAGACCGATCTCGTCCCGCGTGCGCACCCGCGCCCGCACGTGCAGTTCCGGTGGCTGTTGCGCGGCCACCGTCAGCGCGCGCAGCGGTCGTACCAGACGGGTGGCGACCACCGCGGTGACGGCGACCGTGACGGCGAGGACCAGGCCGGCCGCGCCGACGATCTTGGCCTTGTTGGCCGGGGACATGTCGAAGCGGGGCACGCTCTGGTCCCCGATGCCGAGGAACAGCTCGGCCACGGGAGCGACGTAGGGATCGAGTTGGGCGCGGCGGGCGCTGTCGACGCAGCCCTGGACGCTCCGGGTCGTCCTCGGGTCGCCCATCCTGGCGAACTTCGTCGGGAAGAGCCGCGTCGCGGAGGTATTGCCCCCGGGATCGAAGGCGACGAACAGCGGGGAGCCGAGGTGGACGCCCTTGTCCGCCAGGCAGGTCCGGGCGCCCTGTTCCAGGGCCGCGCGGGCTCTCTCCTCGGTGCGGGTCGGCTCGTTCAGCCCGTAGCCGCACGTGACGGTCCCCCCGTAGTCGCCCGCGGCGGTGCCGTCCTCGTCGGTAAGGAAGGGCCGGCCGCTGGGGGTGTGCGCCAAGGTGACGCGGATGCTGTAGCGGTCGTAGCAGATCCGCTGCTTCCTGGCCACCTCGTCCAGGTGCGCGCGTTCCCCGGCCGACAGCCGGTACGGGCCGACCGCGCGCGGGTCGATGCCGCTGAGCTGGGCGCCGGACTCGGTGTAGGTGTCGGTGTGCAGGGGGTCGACGGCGGCGGCGGGCCGGGGCGGCAGCGGGGTGCCGTGAGGCGCGGAGTCGGCGATGAGGGTGCGGTCGGCGGTGGTGAGCGCGATCCGGCGGCGGCTCTTCGCGGCCAGCGCCCTGACCGTGTGCCGTACGCCGGTCCAGTCGGGGTGGGTCGCGGCGTATCCGCTGAGCCGGGCGAGGATGTTGTTGTCGGCGGCGAGGTCCTGGCCCTGTTCCTCCTCCAGGGCGCTGGTGGTGGTCGTGACCGCGAGCCAGGCGGTGGCGGCCACGGAGCAGACGGCGATCAGCACCGAGGCGAACAGCAGCCGGACGAGCAGCCGTTTGCGCCACGGTATCCGGGGCTTCACGGCTGGCCGCCGCTCAGCTTGTAGCCGACCCCGAACACGGTCACCAGCCGTACCGGCCGGCGCGGATCGGCCTCGATCTTCCGGCGCAGATTCATGATGTGGACGTCGACGGCCCGTTCGGTGGAGGACCGGTCGAAGCCGCGGGTGCACTGCAGCAGTTGCCGTCGCGAGAACACCCGGTCCGGCTCACCCGCCATGGCCAGCAGGATCTGGAACTCGGCCGGGGTGCACTCCACCGGCATGCCGTCGCAGCGCACTTCGTGCCGTACCGGGTCGATGCGGATGCCGCCCGCGCGGACGACGGGATCCTCCCGCACCCCGACGCCGCGCCCGCTGCGCCGCAGGACCGTGCGGATGCGGGCCATCAGTTCGCGCGGGCTGTACGGCTTGGTGAGGTAGTCGTCGGCACCCAGCTCCAGGCCGAGCAGGACGTCGTCCTCCGCCGAGCGGGCGGTGAGCATCAGTACGGGGATCTCGGCGTTGTCCTGCGCGCCGCGCAGCACCCGGCACACGCCGAAGCCGTCGATCACCGGGAGCATCAGGTCGAGGACCACGAGGTCGGGTCTCAGTCTGCGGGCCGCGTCCAGGGCGGCCGAGCCGTCGTGGACCACGGTGGCGGTGTGGCCCTCCGCCAGCAGGGAACGGCGTATGAGTTCGGCCTGCATCTCGTCGTCCTCGGCGACCAGCACATGTGCGCACACGGGGCGGATCCTAGGCGGTTCAGAGGGCGAGCCGGTCGGCGTGCCCCATCACGACGACGGGATGCCGGCCGGGGTCGAGGGCGAGGCGCAGTGCTTTCATGTGCGCCTCCGCGATGCCGATGCGGCCATGGGTCGGGCCGCCGTGGCCGGCGTGGAACCGGATGCCGCCGCCCCGGCCCGCGCCGAGGGGGCGGGTCCCGTCGAGGAGTGGGGTGCCGGGCTTGCGGTTGCAGTCGACGGCGATCACATGGCCGAAGGAGCCGGCCGGCGGCTCGCCCGCAAAACCGGTGCCGGGCGAGACGAATCCGGTGGAGCGGTGGTACGGCAGCCGGGTGCCGGGGGCGCGGAGCAGGCCTCCGGCCTCGGTGAGGGTGTGGACGCCGACCGGCGAGCGCAGGTGCCGGGCCGTGTGGTGGTCGCTCCAGCCGCGCAGCGCGTTGTGTGCGGACCGGGCGGCTCCCGCCTGCCGGCCCGCTTCGGTGCGCTCGTGCGGGACCACGGTCGATTCGGGCGAGTCCTTGCCGTGGCCGGTCGCCACGACCACCTGACGCGAACGGCCGGGTGTCGCGTTCCGGCCCTTGGGGCCGAGACCGGGGATCCGCTGCGCGGCCGCCTCGGCCGACGGCTCCGGGGCCCGCCTCGCCGTCGGCCTCCGGCTGTGACTCGGGGGCGTCTTCGGGCGCGGAGTGGCCTCGGCGCGGCCTTCGCATCCGGTCAGTGGGAGGGGGGATGCGAGGAGCGCGACGGCGGTTCTGCGATCGATCATGCTCCGACCCTGGCCGAGACTTGTGAGGAACTCGTCAGGTTCCACGGCCTGTTCCTCCGGTGCGCTGCGGTGGACGCACCGGAGGATCCCGTGGTCGCCCTACGCCTTGCCCGGCTTGCCCTGGGTGTACAGCCAGGTCCGGAACAGTCCGTCCAGCTGCTTGCCGGACTCCCGCTCGGCCAGCTTCACGAACTGCGCCGTCGTCCCGTGCCCGCCCCGGTGCTCGGCGGCCCACGCGCGCAGGATGCAGAAGAACGTCTGGTCGCCGACGGTCTTGCGCAGTTCGTGCAGGGCCATGGCGCCGCGGGCGTAGACCGGCGTGCCGAAGATGTTCGCGCCGCTGCCGGGGTTGCCGGGCGGATACGCCCACAGGTCGTCGCTCGCGCGGGTGGCATACAGCTTGTCGAAGGTCTTCTGGGCGCTGTCGCCGCCGTGCTGTTCCTGGTAGAGCCATTCGGCGTAGGTGGCGAAGCCCTCGTTGAGCCAGATGTCCTTCCAGGCGGTGAGGGAAACGGAGTCGCCGAACCACTGGTGGGCGTTCTCGTGGACGAGGGTGCTCAGGTCGGGCGCCGAGTCGTACACCGGTCGGGTCTGGGTCTCCAGGGCGAACCCGACGTCCGGCGCCCGGTCGACGATCGAGCCGGCGGCGCGGTACGGGTAGGGGCCGAAGATCCTGCTCTCCCACTCCAGCACCGAGGGCAGCTTCTTCAGGACGGGCGCCGCGGCGTTCGCCTCGCGCGGGTCGACGGCGTTGTACACCTGGATGCCGTCGCGGGTGGTGTACCGCTCGACCTTGAACTTGCCTATGGTCGCCGTGGCGAGATAGGCGGCCATGGGCTCGGTCTCGCGCCAGCGGTAGGTGGTGTGTCCGTGCGCGGTGCGCTGTCCCAGGAAGACGCCGTTGGCGACCGCGGTGCGTCCCTGGGGGACGGTGATCCTGAAGTCGTACGAGGACTTGTCCTTGGGGTGGCTGTTCGCCGGGAACCAGGTCATCGCGCCCTGCGGCTCACCGGCGACGAATGCTCCGTCGTCGGTGGGTATCCATCCGTCGGAGGAGCCGTCCGGGTCGGTGACCGGCCTGGGGGTGCCGTGGTAGGTGACCTTGACGCGGAAGTCCTGGCCCTTGTGCAGCGCCCGGTGCGGGGTGACCACGAGTTCCTGTCCGTCGCGGCGGAAGTCCGCCGTGGTGCCGTCGACGGTGAGGCGGGTGACCTTGAGGCCCTTGAGGTCGAGGTCGAAGCGGGTCAGCTTCTGGGTGGCGCGGGCGCTGAGGACCGCCGTGCCGTCGAGGTGGCGGGAGGCGGTGTCGTAGCGCAGGGTCAGGCCGTAGTGGCGGACGTGGTAGCCGCCGTTGCCCTCGAGCGGGAAGTACGGGTCACCCACGCCGGAGGCGCCGTTGGTCCCGGCTGCGGCCGGTCCGGCGGCGGCCAGCAGTGCCGCCACGGCGACGGGGACGGTGGCGAGGACCGCCTCGCGGCGGAGGACTGCGGTGCGTCGTCTGTCGGCCTGCCTGCGGATTGGCGTCACGTGCGCTCCCTGGGGGGTGACGGATGATCAAACGCACCACAGACTAGGCGGCCGAGCTGACCAAAATCCCCCTCGTTCAGGTCAAGTTACACCGCGTCGCCGATCAGAAACGGTCGCCGACGCGAGTGGAAACAGTAGGCTGCAGGCTCCCCGCCCACCCTTTCGACGGAGGCCCGTGCATGAGCGTCCGCGTGCGCCGGATCTACGAACCGCCCGAGGCCGAGGACGGCTTGCGCGTCCTGGCCGACCGCCTCTGGCCGCGCGGTGTGTCCAAGGACGCGGCCCAGGTGGACGAGTGGCCCAAGGCCCTCACGCCGTCCACCGAGCTGCGCCACTGGTATCACGCGGGCGAGGGCTCTTTCGAGGAGTTCCGCAGGCGATACGAGGCGGAGCTCGCCGCGCCGGAGGCCGCCGAGCTCCTCGACGGCCTCCGGGAGGCGGCCCGCAAGGGCCCGGTGACGCTGCTGACCGCCTCCAAGACCCCCGACGAGAGTCACGCCTCGGTGCTTGCGCGGCTCCTGACGGACTGACTCAGGCCGTCTGCTTCGCCGCGGCCCGTCCGGCCGCGCGCCCGGAGAAGAGGCAGCCGCCGAGGAAGGTGCCCTCCAGGGCGTTGTAGCCGTGGACACCGCCACCGCCGAAGCCGGCGACCTCGCCCGCCGCGTACAGCCCGCCGATGGGCCGTCCGTCGGCGCCCAGGGCGCGGGAGTCGAGGTCGGTCTGGATGCCGCCGAGGGTCTTGCGGGTGAGCACGTGCAGCCTGACGCCGATCAGCGGGCCGGCCGCCGGGTCGAGGATGCGGTGCGGGCCGGCGACCCGGCCGAGGCGGTCGCCGATGTAGCGGCGGGCGTTGCGGATGCCCTGGACCTGGGAGTCCTTGCTGTAGGGATTGGCGATCTGCAGGTCGCGCGCCTCGATCTGGCGGCGCACCTCCGCAGCGTCGAGCAGCGCCTTGTCCGTGAGGCCGTTCATCTTCTCGACGAGCTTCTCGAGGGTGTCCGCGGTCACGAAGTCCGCGCCGTTGCGCAGGAAGGCCTGCACCGGTCCGGGCGCGCCCTTGCCGAGCAGCCGGTCGCGCAGCACCGCCTTTCGGTCCTTGGCGGTGATGTCCGGGTTCTGCTCGGAGCCCGACAGCGCGAACTCCTTCTCGATGATCTTCCGGGTGAGGACGAACCAGGAGTGGTCGTGACCCGCGATGTCCTCGGTGGTGCGCAGATGCCGGAGCGTGCCGAGGGTGTCGTAGCCGGGCAGGCAGGGGTCGGGCAGGCGGCGGCCGAGGGCGTCCAGCCAGATGGAGGAGGGGCCGGGCAGGATGCGGATGCCGTGGCCGGGCCAGATGGGGTTCCAGTTGTGCAGGCCCTCGGTGTAGTGCCACATGCGGTCCCGGTTGACCAGCCGTACGCCCGCGTCCGCGCTGATGTCGAGCATCCGTCCGTCGACGTAGTCGGGGACGCCCGTAACCATCTCGGTGGGGGGCGTGCCGAGCCGATCGGGCCAGTAGCGGCGGACGATGTCGTGGTTGGCGCCGATGCCGCCGGTGGTGACGACCACGGCCTGGGCGGTGAGTTCGAACTCGCCGATCCGGTCGCGGTTGGAGGCCACTCCCCGCGGCGAGTCGTCGCCGGCGAGGACCGTGCCGCGCACCCCGCGCGCCGCCCCCTCCTCGATGACCAGCTCGTCCACCTGGTGGCGGTGGAAGAAGGTGAGCAGCCCGTCACGCGCGGCCTGCTGGGCGTACCGCGCGAACGGCTCGACGACGCCCGTGCCGGTGCCCCAGGCGATGTGGAAGCGCGGTACGGAGTTGCCGTGGCCGTCCGCGCGCAGGTCGCCGCGCTCGGCCCAGCCGACCGTGGGCAGCAGCGAGATGCCGTGGCCCTCCAGCCAGGACCGCTTCTCCCCCGCCGCGAACTCGACATAGGCGCGGGCCCAGCGCACCGCCCAGGAGTCCTCGTCCTCGACGCGGTCGAACCCGGCACTGCCCCGCCAGTCGTTCCAGGCGAGATCGAAGGAGTCCTTGATACCGAGGCGGCGCTGCTCCGGGGAGTCGACGAGGAAGAGCCCGCCGAAGGACCAGAACGCCTGACCGCCGAGGTTGGCGGCGTTCTCCTGGTCGACCAGGGCGACGCGCCTGCCCCGGCTGGTGAGTTCGTGCGCCGCGACCAGGCCCGCGAGGCCCGCTCCGACGACGATGACGTCCGCGTCCATGGCGACCGTTCCCTTCCCTATGCGACTCGTTCGGGGGCGCCGCCCCCATCGGTCAGCAGCGCGGTGAGCAGTTGCCTGAGCCAGGCGCGGGCGGTCTCGACGTCCCGGTCCAGCAGCAGTTGGGTAGTGACCCCGTCGTACGCGGCGACCACGGCGTGCGCCGCTGCGTCGGCATCGCCGAGCACGGCGGGCAGTTCGGTGTGGCCCCTGGCCCGTGAGAGCCGGTCGGCGATGGCGCTTCTGAGGCGGGCCCGGTGGTCGAGGAGGGTCCGGGCGACCTCGGGGTCACGGGCGGCGTGCACCAGGAAGTCGGTCTTGACGAGCAGCCAGTCCACGTCCAGCAGCAGCACCTCGGTGACCCGGTCCACGGAAGCGGGCACGTCCAGGTCGGGGCCGTCGCCGGCGAGCGCGTGGCTCACCTGCTGCGCGATGAGGTCCGCGCGTTCCCGGTACAGGGCGAAGAACAGCTCGTCGAGGGTGGCGAAGTTCGAGTAGAAGGCGCCCCGGCTGAACCCGGCGGCCTCGCAGACCTCCTCGATGGACACCCGCCCGAAGCCCTTCGCGGCGAACACGCCGAATGCGGCCTCGAGCAGCCGCGCCCGGGTGTGGACCCGGCGCCTGGTCACGCGCTTGGCCGTGCCCTCCATCACCATGTCCGTCCTCCGTTCGATACGTGAATGTATCGGATACACCAATGTATCGAAAGAGCTCCGCCGGGATCCGTCCACCAAGATCCGAAGGGAACATGTTTTCGATTAGGAGTACGCTGCTCCCATGGCCACGCACCTCCAGGGCTCCCTGTTCGACCAGACCGACGAGCTGCGGCTCGGCGCCCTCGACGGGATGCGCCGGACCCGGCTCGGCTCCGGCGCCTGGATCGACGTACTGCCCGGCTGGCTGAGCGGCGGCGACGCCCTGTTCGAACAGCTGGCCGCGGACGTGCCCTGGCGTGCGGAGCGCCGCAAGATGTACGACAACGTCGTGGACGTTCCGCGGCTGCTCGCCTTCTACGGCGCTGACGACCCGCTGCCGCACCCGGTCCTGGCCGAGGCCCGCGCGGCGCTCTCCCGGCACTACGCAGACGAGCTCGGCGAGCCCTTCTCCACCGCCGGGCTGTGCTACTACCGCGACGGCCGGGACAGCGTCGCCTGGCACGGCGACCGGATCGGCCGGGGCGCGCGCGAGGACACGATGGTCGCCATCCTCTCCGTGGGCGCGCCCAGGGACCTGCTGCTGCGCCCGGTGGGCGGCGGCGACACGATCCGGCGCCCGCTCGGCCACGGCGATCTCATCGTGATGGGCGGCTCCTGCCAGCGCACCTGGGAGCACTGCGTCCCCAAGACGGCGCGCGCCACCGGTCCGCGCATCAGCGTCCAGTACCGCCCGCACGGCGTGCAATGAGTGCCCGCAACCCCGCCCGACGCGGACCCCCCGCCATCTGGTTGGCTGTCCCCCGTCGAACGGCGCGCTCACACCTCGGGAAGACCATGCGGGCAGACGTACACCAAGTGGCGGACGGCACCTACCTGGTGCACGGCAGCAACACCAACTGGGTGATCCTCACGGAGGGGGACGCCGCGACACTGGTGGACACCGGCTACCCCGGGGACCGGCAGCAGCTCCTCGACTCGCTCGCCGCCGTGGGCAGTTCACCTGAGGCCGTGGCTGCCGTCCTGATCACCCACGCCCACAACGACCACCTCGGCTCGGCCGAGTACCTGCGCAGCACGTACGGCACGCCGGTCCACCTCCATGAGGCCGAAGTCCCGCACGCCCGCCGTGACTTCCTCCAGCAGGTGACCGTCGGCCAGGTGGTGCGCAACGCCTGGCGGCCGGGCGTCGTGCCGTGGCTGGTGCACGTGCTGCGCGTCGGCGGGGCGGAGCAGCACCCCGTCACCGCTCCCGAGGCCTTCCCCCGCGCGGGAGCCCTCGACCTGCCGGGCCGGCCCGTCCCGGTGCACACCCCCGGCCACACGGACGGCCACTGCGTCTACCACCTGCCGCGGGCCGGGATCGTGGTCTCCGGCGACGCCCTGGTCACCGGCCATGCCACCGCACGTGCCGAGGGCCCGCAGCTGCTGCCCGACATGTTCCACCACGAGCGCGCCCGCGCGGTGGCCTCGCTGGACCTGATCGAGGCACTGGACGGCGACACCCTGCTGCCCGGCCACGGCCCGGTCCACTGCGGTCCCGTGAGCAGGGCCGCCCAGCAGGCCCGGGAGCGGGCGCACTGAAGCCCGCTACGCGGCCTTAGGGTTCCTCCCATGGCACTGCAGATCAGCGCGACCAACCCGGAGCACCCCGCGCTCCTGCTCGAACTCCCCTGGGACGTGCCCCTGGAGGAGTGGCCCGAGGAGCATCTCGTGCCGCTGCCCCGGGGCATCTCCCGGCACGTCGTGCGCTATGCCCGGGCCGGCGACGAGGTGATCGCCGTCAAGGAGCTCGCGGAGCGGCCCGCGCTGCGCGAGTACGAGCTGCTGCGCGACCTGGACCGGCTGGGCATCCCCGCGGTGGACCCGCTGGCCGTCATCACCGGACGCACCGACGGCGGCGGCGCCCCGCTGGAGTCGGTGCTGGTCACCCGACACCTGGGCGGCTCGATGCCGTACCGCTCGATGTTCGAGACGACCATGCGCCCGGCGACCATGCACCGTCTGATGGACGCCCTCGCCGTGCTGCTGGTCCGGCTGCATCTGGCCGGGTTCGCCTGGGGCGACTGCTCGCTGTCCAACACGCTGTTCCGGCGGGACGCGGGCGCGTACGCGGCCTATCTGGTGGACGCGGAGACCGGCGACCTGCACCCGCGGCTCAGCCCGGGGCAGCGGGACTACGACCTCGATCTCGCGCGGGTGAACATCAGCGGCGAACTGCTGGACCTGGAGGCGTCGGGGGCTCTGCACCCGTCCGTCGACCCGATCGAGTTCGGCTCGGAGATCTGCGCCCGCTACCGGAGCCTGTGGCAGGAGCTGACCCGTACGTCCGTGTACCCGGCGGGCAAGTACCACTACATAGAACGCCGGATACGGCGCCTGAACGACCTCGGCTTCGACGTGGCCGAGATGCAGATCGAGCACTCCCCCGACGGCGACACGGTGACGTTCGTACCGAAGGTCGTCGACGCCGGCCACCACCAGCGCCAGCTGCTGCGCCTGACCGGACTGGACACCGAGGAGAACCAGGCCCGCAGGCTGCTCAACGACCTGGAGAGCTGGATGGCCACCCAGGACGACTACGGGCCCGGCGATCCCCTCGCCGCGCGCCCGGAGGTGCTGGCCCACCGCTGGGTGCGGGACGTGTTCCGGCCCACCGTGCGCGCCGTACCGCTCGATCTGCGCGGCTCCATGGACTCTGCCGAGATCTACCACGAGCTGCTCGAACACCGCTGGTACCTGTCCGAGCGGGCGCAGCAGGACATAGGCCTGGACACGGCGGTCCAGGCCTACATCGACAACGTCCTCCCCAAGGCGCGCGAGACGCTGGAGCCGACCGCTCCGGAGTAGGTCAGTCGTGCGGGACCACGGCCACCGGGCAGTCGGCGTGGTGCAGCACCCCGTGCGCCACCGAGCCGATCCGGGCGCCGACCGCCGTGCGATGCGCGCGCCGCCCGACGACCATCAACTGGGCCTGTCCGGCGACGGACAGCAGCACCTGGCCCGCGCTGCCCATCTCCACCTGCTCGGCCACACGGACGGCGGGGAAACGCTCCCGCCACGGCTTCAGCGCGTCGGCCAGGGCCTTCTTCTCGTACGATTCCAGGCCGCCGGCCTCGTCGAGGAGCTTCAGCGAACCCGGGCTGTAGGCGAAGACGGGCGGCAGCGTCCAGGCCCGTACGGCGCGGACCGTCGCCCCGCGGGCCGCCGCCGTCTCGAACGCGAACCGCAGCGCGGCCTCGCTGTCCTCCGGGCCGCCCTGCTGGCCCACGATCACCTCCCGCCCGGCCGCCTCGGCGGCCGGGCGGTCCCCGGCGCGCACCAGGACCACGGGCCGCGCGGCCTCGGCGATCACCTGCTGTCCGACCGAGCCGAGCAGGAACCCCACCACAGGCCCGTGACCGCGCGAGCCGAGCACCAGCATCTCCGCCTCGGCCGCGGCCCCGACCAGTGCCTCGACGGCGTGCCCCTCGACCACGTCCACGGTCACCGTCAGCTCCGGGTGGCGCTCGGTGACGGCGCGCACGGCCTGCGCGACCCCGTCCGAGACCCACCGGTGCTGTGTGTCCCGGTCCCCGGCGGCCTCCGCCTCGTGCGGGTGGAACCGCCAGGCATGCACCACGCGCAGCGGCAGTTCCCGGCGTACGGCCTCCCGCCCCGCCCACGCCAGCGCGGCGAGACTCTCCTCCGTACCGTCGACCCCTGCCGTGATCGGGCGTGTCATGCTCAGGCCTCCTCGTGATCCGCAGTTCTCCGGGCCAGTCTTCACTACGCTGCGACCATGGCGATGCAGTGGGAGCAGGTGACCGTGGACGCGGCCGACCCGGTGACGCTGGGGCGCTGGTGGGCCACGGCACTGGGCTGGGTGGTGGTCGACGACGCCCCCGACGAGTACTAGATCCGGCCGGAGCCGGACCGGCTGGCGGGGCTGCTGTTCGTGGCGGTGCCGGAGGCGAAGACCGTCAAGAACCGGCTCCACCTCGACTTCCGTCCCGACGACCAGGAGTCCGAGGTCGCCCGGCTGCTGTCCCTCGGTGCCGGGCGCGCGGACGTCGGACAGGGCGAGCAGCCCTGGACCGTGCTCACGGACCCGGAGGGCAACGAGTTCTGCGTGCTGAGCTCGCGGCACCACTGACCGCGCTCTCCCGGCCGCCCCCTGCCGCGTGGCCGCCCGCTTCCGCGTACCGGAGCGAATCCGGGCGATCGAACATACGATGGGCGGAAACCGGTGCGGTGACAACGGCGACACCGTCCCGTGAAACGACCTCTCGGGGTGGGAGACGTATGGCACAGGCCGCCGACACAGCGCGGACCGTCATCATGACCGTGGACGACGACCCGGGAGTGTCCCGGGCCGTCGCCCGGGACCTGCGGCGGCGCTACGGCGAGTCGCACCGGATCGTGCGCGCGGAGTCCGGCGAGTCCGCACTGGAGGCGCTGCGCGAGCTGAAGCTGCGCGGCGACCTGGTGGCGGTCATCCTGGCCGACTACCGGATGCCGCAGATGAACGGCATCGAGTTCCTGGAACAGGCCCTGGACGTGTACCCGGGCGCGCGGCGGGTGCTGCTGACCGCGTACGCCGACACCAACGCGGCGATCGACGCGATCAACGTCGTGGACCTGGACCACTATCTGCTCAAGCCGTGGGACCCTCCGGAGGAGAAGCTCTATCCGGTGCTGGACGACCTGCTGGAGGCATGGCGGCGCAGCGACTTCCATTGCGTGCCCAGCACCAAGGTCGTCGGTCACCGCTGGTCGGCGCGTTCGTCGGACGTGCGCGAGTTCCTGGCCCGCAACCAGGTGCCGTACCGCTGGTACTCCGTCGAGGAGCCGGAGGGGCAGCGGCTGCTGGCCGCGGCCGGGCAGGACGGGCAACGCCTGCCCCTGGTGATCACTCCGGACGGAACGCCCCTGGTGGAGCCCGAGGCGCCGGAGCTGGCCGCCCGGGTGGGGCTGGCGACCACGCCGACGGCCGACTTCTACGACCTCGTCGTCATCGGCGGCGGCCCGGCCGGGCTCGGCGCGGCGGTGTACGGGGCGTCGGAGGGGCTGCGGACCGTGCTGGTGGAGCGGTCGGCGACCGGCGGGCAGGCCGGGCAGAGCTCGCGGATCGAGAACTACCTCGGCTTCCCCGACGGCGTCTCGGGCGGCCAGCTCACCGAACGTGCCCGGCGGCAGGCCGCGAAGTTCGGTGCCGAGATCCTCACCGCGCGCGAGGTGACGGCACTCGAGGTCAACGGGGCGGCCCGCGTCGTACGGTTCGCGGACGGTTCCGCGATCGCGGCGCACAGCGTGATCCTGGCGACGGGCGTGCAGTACCGGCAGCTGGAGGCCCAGGGCTGCATCGACCTCACCGGATGCGGGGTGTTCTACGGCTCCGCACTGACCGAGGCGGCCTCCTGCCAGGGGCACGACGTGTACATCGTCGGCGGCGCCAACTCGGCGGGCCAGGCGGCGATGTACCTGTCCAGGTTCGCCAAGTCGGTGACGCTGCTGGTGCGCGGCGCCGATCTGTCGGCGTCGATGTCGTACTACCTGATCCAGCAGATCAACGAGGCCCCGAACATCTCGGTGCGCAGTCACACGGTGGTCGACGCCGCACACGGCACCGACCGACTGGAGCGGCTGACGCTGCGTCATGTGGCGAGCGGTGAGAGCGAACTGGTCGACGCCCAGTGGATGTTCGTGTTCATCGGCGCGGCCCCGCTGACCGACTGGCTGGGCGAGACCGTGCTGCGCGACGAGCGCGGTTTCATCCTCGCCGGCCCCGATCTCACCCCCGACGGCCGGCCGCCGGCGAGCTGGGAGCTGGACCGGCCGCCGTACCACTTGGAGACCAGCGTTCCCGGCGTGTTCGTGGCGGGCGACGCCCGCGCCGAGTCCGCCAAGCGTGTCGCGTCCGCCGTCGGAGAAGGAGCCATGGCCGTGATGCTCGTCCACCGGTATCTGGAGCAGTCATGAGCGGGCAGCTGATGCCGTGCAGCCCGAAGGAGATCGGCTCGCTGTTCCTGTTCGAGAAGCTGGCACCGGAGCAGCTCGGGCGGTTGTGCAGCACGGGGCGGGTGGAGCTGTTCCAGCCCGGCCCGGTCTACACCGAAGGTGATCCGGCCACCTGCTTCTATGTGATGATCGAGGGCACGGTCGTGCTCTCGCGCCGGGTCGGCGGCGACGACGTGGAGGTCACCCGGACCTCGCAGCGCGGTGTGTACGCGGGCGCCATGCAGGCCTATCTCGGCGACCGGGTGCGCCAGGTGTACAACAACTCGATGCGGGTGACGGAGCCGACGAGGTTCTTCGTCCTGCCGGGGGACACCTTCGCGGAGATCATGAGCGAGTGGTTCCCGATGGCGGTGCACCTGCTGGAGGGCCTGTTCTTCGGTTCCAAGAGCATGCAGGCCGCCATCGGGCAGCGGGAGCGGCTGCTGGCGCTCGGCTCCCTGTCGGCCGGGCTCACGCACGAGCTCAACAACCCCGCGGCAGCGGCCGTCCGGGCAACCTCGACGCTGCGGGAGCGGGTCGCGAAGATGCGGCACAAGCTCGCCGTGATCGCCGAAGGGCCCTTCTCCCGCGACGCGTTGGCGGACCTGATCGAGATCCAGGAGCGCACCGCGGAGCGGGTCTCCAAGGCACCGGCGCTCAGCCCGCTGGAGGCGTCGGACCGGGAGGACGTGCTCACCGACTGGCTGGAGAACCACGGCATCGACCACGGCTGGCAGCTGGCGCCCACCTTCGTCCAGGCCGGACTCGACGTCGACTGGCTGGAGCAGGTCGCGGCGGCCGTCGGAGAGGAGATCCTCCCCGGGGCGGTCGGATGGCTCAACTACACCATCGAGACCGAACTGCTGATGAACGAGATCGAGGACTCCACCACCCGTATCTCGCATCTGGTCGACGCCGCCAAGCAGTACTCGCAACTGGACCGGGCGCCCTACCGGATGGTGGACGTGCACGAACTCCTCGACAGCACACTGCTGATGCTGTCCGGCAAGATCGGGCAGCGCATCGAGGTGGTCAAGGAGTACGACCGCACGCTCCCGCCGGTCCCGGGCTACCCGGCCGAACTCAACCAGGTGTGGACCAACCTCATCGACAACGCGGTCTGCGCCATGAACGACGCCGGCGGAGAAGGCACGCTGACCGTGCGGACGGCGCTCGACCACGAGCGGGTGCTGGTGGAGTTCCGGGACACCGGTCCGGGGATCGCCCCGGAGATCAAGAGCCGGATCTTCGACCCGTTCTTCACCACCAAGCCGGTCGGCCAGGGCACCGGCCTGGGCCTGGACATCTCCTGGCGGATCGTCGTCAACAAGCACCACGGCAGCCTCCAGGTCGAGTCGGTGCCCGGCGACACCCGCTTCCAGGTCCTGCTGCCCATGACCGCCGAGACGCCCGAGGAGACAGCATGAGTACCGATCCCGCGATCGACCCGAGCGTCCCGCCCAGCGGCACCGGCTGCGTGGAGTGCGACGAGGTCGGCGGCTGGTGGTTCCATCTGCGCCGCTGTACGCAGTGCGGGCACATCGGCTGTTGCGACGACTCCCCCGCCAAGCACGCCACGGCCCACTACCGGGCCACCGGGCACCCGGTCATCCGCAGCTTCGAGCCGGGCGAGGGCTGGTTCTGGAACTACGACACCAACGAGTTGTACGAATCCGGTCCCGAGCTCGTCCCGCCGGTCGCCCACCCCGCGGACCAGCCCACGCCGGGCCCGGCCGGACGGGTGCCGGGGAACTGGGCGCAGACCCTGCGCTGAACATCCGCGATCATGGGCCGCGGGCCGCATTGTCGGTGCCGCGTGCCAGGATGGGTCCGTGCCGCAGACCGCCTTCACCACACCACCGCTGATCGGCCGGGACGAGGAACTCGACCGCCTCACGGGTGTGCTGGAGCGTGCCCGGCGCGGCGAGGCGCGGGCCGTGCTGATCGCCGGGGACGCGGGGGTCGGCAAGACACGGATGCTGGACGAGGCCGCCGGGCGGGCGGCGGGGGCCGGGACGACAGTGGTCACCGGACACTGCGTCGACCTCGGTGACGTCGGCCTGCCGTATCTGCCGTTCACCGAGATACTCGGCGCGCTCGCCGCCGACGAGCGGTTCGCCGCCGCTGTCGCCGCGCATCCGGTGGTGGACCGGCTGCTGGGCGGCGGGTCGGACGTGGCACGGGACGCGGACGGCCGGCTGCGGCTCTTCGAGGGCGTGGCGGGACTGCTGGCCGACCTCGCGGACCTCGCTCCCCTGCTCGTCGTCCTGGAGGATCTCCACTGGGCCGACCAGTCCTCGCGGGACCTGCTCAGGTTCCTGCTCAGCCGCGGCATCCTGCAGAGGTCGGCCGGCGGCGCGCCCGCCCACCGGCTCACGGTGTTCGCCTCGTACCGCGCGGACGACCTGCACCGCCGCCACCCCCTGCGCCCCCTGCTGGCCGAACTCGTCCGGCTGCCCTCGGTCGAGCGCCTGGAACTGCGGCCGCTGGCCGACCCCGAGGTGGCCCGGCTGGTCCGGGCACTGCAGGACCGTCCGCTGCCGGAGGCCACCGTCCACCGGATCGTGCAGCGCGCCGAGGGCAACGCCTTCTACGTGGAGGAACTGGTTGCGGCGACCGGCGCGGACGCCGACGGGGTGCCCAGCGGGCTCGCGGACCTGCTTCTCATCCGGGTCGAGCAACTGTCCGACACCGCCCAGCAGGTGCTGCGCACCGCCGCCGTCGCCGGGCGGCGCGTCGGCCACGACCTGCTGCGCGACGCGGTCGGACTCCCGCAGGACGAGCTGGAGTCGGCGCTGCGCGAGGCCGTCGGACGGCAGCTGCTCGTTCCCGGTGACGGGGACACGTACTCCTTCCGCCACGCCCTCGCACGCGAGGCGGTGTACGCCGATCTGCTGCCCGGCGAACGGTCCCGGCTGCACGGCGCGTTCGCCCGGCTGCTCGCCGCGAGCGGCCGGACGGCCGAGAGCGCGGCGGAGCGCGCCCATCACTACCGCGAGAGCCACGATCTGCCGGAGGCGCTCGCCGCGTCGCTCGAGGCCGCCGACCACGCCCAGCGGGTGGGCGCGCCCGCCGAGGAGCTGCGGCACCTGGAGACCGCGCTCGAACTGTGGCCCTCGGTGGAGCCGGCCGCGCGGCCGGCGGGCGCCGGACCCGACCGGGTGACGCTGACGCTGCGCGCTTCTGCAGCCGCCGCGCACGCCGGGGACTCGCACCGGGCGGTGTCCCTCACCCGGGCCGCGCTCGCCGGAGTCGGCCAGGACGCCGACTCCGAGCTCGCCGCCCGGGTCCGCTACACGCTCGCCGGGAATCTGCTGAGCGTCGACAGTCTGACGGCCGCCTTCGAGTACAGCAGCGAGGCGCTCGCCATGATCCCGGCCGAGCCGCCGTCCCGGACGTGGGTGTGGGCGGCCGCGACCCATGTCATGGCGGCGCGTCAGGTCGGCGAGGACGGGACCGCGCTCCGGGTCGCCCGCCGGGCCCTGCGCGTGGCCGAGGAGCTGGGGGTGACCGATGCGCGGGCCGATCTGCTGATCTCCCTGGCAGGTCTCGAAGGGGGCGGCCGCCGCACCCCGCAGGGCCGGGAGCGGCTGCGGGAGGCGCGGGAACTGGCCAGGAGCTCCGGGCATGCGCCGGTGGAGATGCGGGCGCTGTTCAATCTCGCCGTGGGCTGCTTCGAGTCCGGCGACCTCCAGGACTGTCTGCCGTGGCTGGACGAGGGGCTGGAGCGGGCCCGTCGTGCCGGGCTGCTCTCCTCGCCGTATCCGCGCGAGATGCGCTATCTGCGGCTGCTGGTGCTGTACACGCTGGGCCGCTGGGACGAGTGCGTGCGCGCGGCACACGCGGACGCCGCGCAGGTGGACGGCTACGCCGCCGGTCCCGTGCTGTACGTGGCGCTGGCACGCGGCGACCGGGCAGCCGTCGAGGGTGCCCGCGCCCTGCTGGACGGGCCCTTCGACTGGATGGGGACGCTCGTCGCGGGCATCGCGCTGACGGACGCCGCGGCCCTGGACGGCGATGCCGAGGCGGCCGTGGAGCGGATGCGGGCGACGGTCACAGCCCTCACCGACGACTCGGGCCGGCGCCCCGACGTCACGGTCCGGCTGGCCGCGCTCTGTCTCGCCGCCGTGGCCGACCAAGCCGCCGAGCTGCGCCGCACCGGTGACGAGGCGGGAAGGCTGCGCTGGACGGACACCGCGAGCGAACTCGTGGAGCTGGCGCGGACCACGGCCGAGCGGGGCGGTGACGGCGGCACTCAGGGTCCCGAGGGCCTGGCGTGGCTGGCCCGCGCCGAGGCTGAGTGGGTGCGGGCGGTGTCCGGGCCGGACGCGGCGGCCTGGCAGCAGGCGGTCACGGCGTTCGAGCACGGTGAGGTGTACGAGCGGGCGCGGTGTCAGATACGCCTGGCCGAGGCCCTGTTGGCGGCCGACCGCCGGGCGGATGCGGCCGCCCCGGCGCTCGAGGCCCGGCAGACGGCCGCCCGGCTGCGCGCCGCGCCGCTGCTGGAGCGGATCGACGCCCTGATCCGCCGTGGCCGCCTCGCGGACACTCCGTCGGGCGAGGCGCGCACAGCACCGCTCACCGCCCGAGAGCAGGACGTGCTGCGGCTCCTCGCACGGGGCCGCAGCAACCGTCAGATCGGCGAGGAGCTGTTCATCACCGGCAAGACCGCGAGCGTCCACGTCTCCAACATCCTCGCCAAGCTGGGCGCCGCGAGCCGCACGGAGGCGGTGGCCATCGCCTACCGCGAGGGCCTGATCACCCCGGAGCCGACCGTCTCCGGGTGACAGTCGAGCCGGTCCGGTTCGACGGCGTCCGCCATGGCCCGCATGCCCTTGTCGTTGGGGTGCAGATGGTCGCCGCCGTCGAAGAAGGGCAGGATCCGCTCGGGGTCGTAGGGGCTGCGCAGGATCCGGTCGAAGTCGGTGACCGCCGTTGCCGACGTCGAGGGAGTCCAGGTCGTTCCAGCCGCCGGGGCCCGCGTGCCGGGTCCAGCCGGGGGTGTCCACGGTTGCCGGAAAGGCAGTTGTACCGGGGGCCGACATGCGGGTGCCCCGCGCATGGCGGGGCACCCTGGTCTGCCGTGCGACCGGCCTGTCGTCAGTGACGGGCGGCCGGCATGTTCGCGGCGGTGACGTTGACCGCGGCCCAGGCCCGGTCGACCGTCTTGTACTCGACGCTGGAGGCGCCGTACAGGTCCTTGGCCGCCTTCAGCGTCGCGACACGCGCGTCGTGGAAGTCGGTCGAGGAGACCATGTAGCGGGTCAGGGCACGGTAGAAGATCGCCGTGGCCTTGGTCCGGCCGATGCCCTTGACGGTCCCGCCGTCGTAGGTCGGCGAGTCGTACTTGACGCCGTTGATCGTCTTCTGGCCGCTGCCCTCCGCGAGGAGGTAGTACGCGTGCGAGGAGACACCGGAACCGGCGTGCACCTCGGTGTAGTACACCTCGGGCTTCCAGTAGTCGATCGTGCCCTCGAGCCGGTCCAGCGACGGGTGGTCGAGGCGGCGCAGGAACTTCTGCTGGAGGCCCAGCTTCTCGCCGATCAGGTAGTCCGGCGTGTCCTTCGTGTTCTTGGTGAAGAACTCGACGTTGGAGCCGAAGATGTCGGCCAGCGACTCGTTCAGCGAACCGGGCTCGCCGTACTGGTTGCCCTGCTCGTCGACGAAGGTAGGCTCGAGCTTCGCGGTCGCGTCCACCACGCCGTGGGTCAGCTCGTGACCGGTGACGTCGAGGACGACGAGCGGCTTCTTGAACATGTCGCCGTCACCGTCGCCGTACAGCATGCAGCCGCACGTCGGGTCCCAGAAGGCGTTGGCGACCTTCTTGCCCCAGTGCACCATGCCCTTGGCGGGCTTGCTGTTGTTCGCAATGCCCTTGCGGTTGAAGGTCTTCTTGTAGAAGTCCAGGGTCTTGGTGATGCCGTACTGGGCGTCGACTGCGGCGCTGGCGCGGCTGGAGGTCGTGCCGTTGCCGAAGGTCTTGCTGGAGCTGGTGATCTTCTTGCCGGCGCCGAAGCTCTCGGTCTCCGTCCCCTTGGCGTCCCGGGTCTCGGTGCCGTAGCGGTTCGGGTCCTTCAGCAGGAAGGTCGTACGGGCCGTCTGCTGGACGGTCAGCCCGACCGTGCCGACGAACAGCGACTTGCCGGTGCCCGCCACCGTCTTCGGGTAGCCGGTGGCGCCGGCCGAAGACGACACCGAGGACAGCGACGAGTCGGCGAGGCCGGCACCCTGGGTACCGAGGCCCGTGGCCGGGTCGATCGTCTCGCCCCGCTTCTGCAGGGTGTCGAGCAGCTTCGGCGACAGGAACTCGTCGCTGACGGGAGCGTTGCTGCGCACCTTGCCCGTAACGGCGTCGACGACGACCGTCCGGGCGCCGTTGCCCTCGGTGGTGCTGCTGTCGGTCACCGTCACCTGGTAGGCGAGGGCCGAGGCGCCCCCACGGGCGTCCACCACGAGCTGGGCGCTGCCCGCGTCGCCCTTGGCGGCCGCGGCGGCCTTCTGCTCCGCCTGCTCGGCGGTCAGCTTCGCCTGCGATGCGGCGGGCTTGACGGCGTGGCCGGCCGCGCGGGTGACACCCGCGTAGGCCAGCTGCCGGGAGAGGTGGACGACGAGGTCGCCACCGAGCACCGGCATTCCATTGTGCGTCCGGACGAACCGGACGTGCCGGGCGCCCTCGGGATCGGTCATCACGTCCTGGGCGTGAAGCTGGTCGCCCTGGGAGACGCCGGTCGCCGACGCGTGGGCGAAGGCGGCGGCACGCGCCGCCGACACCACCGACGCGGCCGTCGAGGCCTCCGACGTCACGCCGTGCTCCACCCCCGTGGAGGGACCCGCGAATGCAGTACCGGCGAGGCCCGTGGCGGCCGTCGTCACGGCGACGGCAACCGCCACGCTGCGTATGTGCGGTCTACGCACTGATCAGGGTTCCTTCGTTCGAAGACGGCCGGGATCACCAACCGCCTTGCGGCATGGCGCCGTTGAGCACCACGGGAGCTGGTCGGGCCCCAGACGAAACCCTTACGGATAAGTCATGTCCACGTAAAGCCAAAATGATCACTTTCGCGGCCTTTTATGGCAATCCTTTACAAAAGGCTGCCGCAGGGTGATCAACAACTGACCAACTGTGTGTCAACTGTGGAGATGTGACCGGCTGCGAGTAGGTTCCCTCGGCGGAATGTGACCGATCTCGCACTGAAAACCGCGGAGATGGGAGAGGCAACGGATGGTCTCGGCAACGGTGGGCAAGAGCGCGGTGCTCGGAGCGGTCGTGGTGTCGCTCCTCGCGGTGCCGGCACAGGCGGCGACCGGAGAGGCGCACACAGGGACGGCGGCCGGGCTGCCGGCACCCGACACCGCGGGTCTGCGGAGCGTCCTGCGGTCGGCGGTCGCGCAGGGCGCGCCCGGCGCGATGGCGCGGATCGACGACAACGGGTCGATGTACCGGGCGACCTACGGCTTCGCCGACCTGAGGACCCGGCGGGCCATCGACGGCGACGACCGCTTCCGCGTCGGCAGCGTCACCAAGACCTTCTCCGCCGTCGTCCTGCTGCAACTGGCCGACGAGCACCGGCTCACCCTGGACGCCCCGGTCAACCGCTATCTGCCGGGCCTGCTGCCCGACGACCGGATCACGGTGCGGCACGTGCTGAGCCATCGCAGCGGGCTGTACGACTACACGAACGACATGTTCGCCCACTCCGTCTCCGGCTTCGAGTCGGTGCGCAACAAGGTCTTCACCTACCGCCAGCTGGTGAAACTGTCTCTCGCGAAGCCGCGCACCAACGCGCCCGGGGCCGCCTACTCGTACTCCAACACCAACTTCGTGGTCGCCGGGATGCTGATCGAGAAGCTCACCGGCCACTCGGTGCGGACCGAGTACGTGAACCGCATCTTCAAGCCGCTGCATCTCAACGACACCTTCTACGTCCACCCCGACAAGAAACTCCCCGGCCGCTACACCCGCGGCTACCTCACCCCCGACACGGCCGGCGCCCCCCTGGTGGACGCGACCGAGCAGACGGTGTCCTGGGCGCAGAGCGCGGGCGCCATCATCTCCGGCACACGGGATCTGAACACGTTCTACTCGGCCCTGCTCCGCGGCCGGCTGACCTCGTCCGCGCGCCTCGCCGAGATGGAACGCTGGACGCCGGTCAACAGCACGACGGCGTACGGACTCGGCCTGCGGCGCCGCACCCTGTCGTGCGGGATCTCGGTGTACGGCCACACGGGCGCCGTCCAGGGCTACTACACCTACGCCTTCACCACCAAGGACGGCCGGCGCAGCGTCGCCGCGGTCGCCACCACCTCCAACAACGGCACCGTGCTCAACACGATGGCGGGCACGCTGGAGTCGGCGTTCTGCGGCAAGCCGAAGAAGGCGGCGCCCGACGCGGCGGTCGTCGAGCGGAACGAGGACGCCGCGCCCGCGCCGACAGGCGACTGAGGCGGCGGGAACCAGCTCGCCGCGCCCGGACGTTGTACGGGCGGCTCCCCCACCGGGGCCGAGGTCCCACCACTCCTGGGCGGCGCGATGAGCGAGCTGGTTCCCGGGGGCAATCTGCCCCTTCCGGGCGGCTCGCTGATCCTGCGGGTGCCCGGTCCCTTCGACGTGTCGGCGCTGATCACCGGGGGCGAGGGCAGGGTCGGCAGCGACGGCGACTTCGTGTTCTACAACCAGCCGGCCGCCCCCGGTGTCCGGCTGCGCGGCGACACGCTGACCGTCGAACCGGCGCTGCTGCGCCCGGGCGCCGTGCGGGTCACCGTGGCCGTCAGCGCCGCCGAGCCGGACACGCCGCTCGGCCGGCTGCCCGCGTCCGAGCTCCAGGTCACCGATCCGCGGGGGCGTACGCTCGCCCGTTTCACCCCGCCCCGCCCGCAGCGCGAGACCGTGCTGCTGCTCGCCGAGATATACCGCCGGGGCACGGGCTGGAAGCTTCGCGCGATCGGGCAGGGGTACGCCGACGGACTGGCTGGGCTGGCCCGGGACTTCGGGGTGGACGTGGCCGAGGACCGCCCCGGGCCGACGGCACCCGCGCACCGCCCGACCGTGCCGGAGCAGCGATCGGCACGCCACGCACCGCGGCCCCCTTCACCGCAGCCCCCGGCACCGCGGCCCCCTTCGGCGCGCCTCCCGGCACCGGCCGCCGTTCCCGCCTCCGACCCCGAGGGCTTCCTGGACCTCGTCAACTCCGCCCGCGCCGGGGCCGGTTCCCTGCCGGTCACTCTCGACGCACGTCTCGTCTCGGCCGCCCGGGCCCATGCCGCCGCGATGGCGGCCGACGGGCGTCTGGGCGGCGAGAGCCGGGACGGCACCTCGGTCCACCAACGGATCACGGCCGCCGGATACGCCTACGCCACAGTCGGCGAACACCTGGTCTCCGGGCCGCGCACCCCCGCCGAGTTCATCGCGTACTGCCTGCGCACCGAGCAGGCCCGGCGCACGCTCCAGGACCCCGCCTTCACCCAGGCCGGCCTGGCCCACGTCACCGGTGGCCGCACGGGCGACACCTACTGGACCGCCCTGTGGGCCCGGCCCCTCGCCGCGGGCGACCTGGAGCGCACCCGCGCCGAGGTCGTGGAGCTCACCAACGCGCAGCGCCGCCGGGCCGGGTTGCCGCCGCTGGCCGTCGATCCGCTGCTCACGGCCGCCGCCCAGGCGCACAGCGCGGACATGGTGGCGCACGACTTCTACTCCCACACCGCACCCGGGGGTTCCCAGCCGTGGGACCGGGCCGCCGCCGCGGGCTCGGCCCGGCGCACGATCGGCGAGAACATCGCCTGCGGTCAGCGCTCCCCGGCCGAGGTGGTGGACGGCTGGATGAACAGCCCCGGACACCGCGCCAACATCCTCGAACCCGGCTTCACCCACATCGGTGTCGGCTTCGCCGGGGGCGGCCGGGCGGGCACGTACTGGACCCAGCTCTTCGGTGCCTGAGCCGGTGCTGTCCGTGATCTTGGCGGAACGAATCCTTCCGGGACACCATGCCCGCATGAAGGGTGATCTCTTTTCCAGTACGCACATGGTGCAGCCGGCCGTCGAGCCGGGCATGACCGTCGAGAACGCCAAATGCCTCAAGTACACCGTGAACGGTGAGATGTTCGCCCGCCAGGGCGCGATGGTCGCCTATCGCGGCAGCCTCAAGTTCGAACGCAAGGGGCAGGGCGTGGGCGGCATGCTCAAGCGTGCGGTCACCGGTGAGGGGCTGCCGCTGATGGCGGTGCGCGGCCAGGGCGAGGCGTGGTTCGCGCACGAGGCGCAGAACTGTTTCATCGTCGAGGTGGAGCCCGGCGACGAGTTCACCGTCAACGGCCGCAACGTCCTGTGTTTCGACGCCTCGTTGTCGTACGAGATCAAGACGGTCAAGGGCTCGGGCATCGCCGGGGGCGGCCTGTTCAACAGCGTCTTCACGGGCCAGGGCGGGCTCGGTCTGGTCTGCGAGGGGAACCCGCTGGTCATACCGGTCTCGGCGCAGCACCCGGTGTACGTCGACACGGACGCGGTGGTGGGCTGGACGGCGCACCTGCAGACGTCGTTGCACCGCTCGCAGTCCATCGGGTCGATGCTGCGCGGCGGTTCCGGGGAGGCCGTCCAGCTGATGCTGCAGGGCGAAGGGTACGTCGTGGTCCGCCCGAGCGAGGCGACGCCGCAGAAGGCGCAGCAGCACTGACCCACGGCGAAGTGATCTGCGTCTCGGAAGCAACCCCTCCGCTCTTGCCGGCGTCTTGATCCACAACAACGCGATGCCCTGGCCCGCGTGGCCAGGGCACATTTCCGACGGACTATACATTGCGCGTATACATAGGGTGCATACACGCCGTGTATACGCTCCGCGTATCGAAAGGCATCCATGTACGGCAAGGCATCTGCCCCGGAGTACCAGGGCGCCCTGACCACCCTGTCCGTGAACTCCTCCCTGGTCGACGTGCTGGCCGCGGGCACCGAGCAGCTGCGGGAGGCAGAGCGGGCCGGACGGCGCGACGAGGCGGCGCGGTGCGGACTCGCCGTCGCCGAGGCGCACCGGCGACTCGGCCAGGTGGGCGACGCGGACCGGGCGTGGAAGGCGAGTTACCGCGCCGCCCGGGAGGCCGGGGACACGGCAGCGATGGCCTGGGCGCTGTGGAGCGGCGGCACGCTGGCCCGGCAGCGCGGCGCGTTCCCGCTGGCCTGGCGGCTGCTGGGACTGGCGGCCGAACTCGGCGAGCGCGGCGGCGACATCGTCGTACGGGGCTACTCGCTGGCCGGCCTCGCGGAGACCGGGCGCATCCAGGGTGACTACGAGGCCGTGGGCCGGCTGCACGAACAACTGCTGGCCGAGGCCCGCAAGCGCGGCGAGGCACGGCACACGGTGTGGGCGCTGGAGGGCATCGCGCAGATGCACCGCAACACCGGCTCCTACGACACGGCGTACGCGATGTTCGAGGAGGCGGCGGAGATAGCCGCGCGGGCCGAGGACCGGCGCGGTCACGCCTGGGCGCTGCGCGGACTCGCCGACATCCTCTCGGTGCGCGAGGGGAACACCGACCGGGCGCTGGAGCTGCTGTCGCAGGCGGAGGCGACGTGCCGCGCGATGAACCTCACCAGCGCACTGGCCTACAACCACAAGATGCGCGGCAACGTCTTCTACCGCGCGGGTCGTTACACCGAGGCCCGGGAGCTGTACGAGCAGGCCCTCGAGGAGTTCCGCGCGATGGGCGAGCCGCGCGGCGAGGCCCTGGCCCGGCTCGGCCTGGCCAAGTCGCTGGCCCGCCTCGGCCGCGACCGTGCCGAGACCCTCGCGGAACTGGCGGATCTGGCCCGGACGCTGGAGGGCAGCGGGCTGCGGCACGCACGGGAGATGGTGGCCCGCGCCCAGGAGGACTTCGGTCTCGTCGGGGCGGAGGCCGTACGGTGACGGCGCTTGACTCGGCGGTGCAGGCACCGCCCTCCGCGTCCCGGGTCCTGGAGCGCTGCCGGGAGCTGGTGCGGCCCGCGCTGGCCGACGCCGTCGGGCGGCTGCACCCGTGGGTGGGTGAGATGGCGGCCTACTCCTTCGGCTGGTGCGAGATCGGCGGGGCACCCGCCGTGGCGCCGGGCGGCAAGGGCGTGCGGCAGGCCCTGGCCGTGCTCGGGGCCGAGGCGGCGGGCGCACCCGGGCGGGCCGGGGTCAGCGCCGCGGTCGCCGTGGAACTCGTGCACACCTTCTCGCTGCTGCACGACGACATCATGGACGGCGACGCCGCCCGGCGACGCCGCCCCACCGTCTGGAAGGCCTACGGCACCGGCCCCGCGGTACTGGCCGGGGACGCCCTGTTCGCGCTGGCCGTCGAGACCCTCGCCGCCACCCCCGGCGGTGCGGCGGCCCTGCGGCTGCTGTCCGCGGCCCTGGCCGACCTGGTGCGGGGGCAGGCGGACGACCTGCTGTTCAGCACCCGGCCCTGGACCGGTCCGGAGCGGGTCCGTCCGCAGGAGTACCGGGCGATGGCGGAGCACAAGACGGGTGCCCTGCTGGGCTGCGCGGCCGCGCTGGGTGCCTCGCTCGGCGGCGCCCCCGATGCCACGGTCGCCGCGCTGGACCGGGCCGGACGGCATCTGGGGATCGCCTTCCAGATGATCGACGACGTCCTGGGGATCTGGGGCGACCCGGCCGTGACCGGCAAGCCCGTGCACGGCGATCTGCGCGAGCGGAAGAAGACTTTCCCGGTCCTGGCCGCGCTCTCCTCCCCCGCCGCCGAGCGCCTGGCCGTACTGCTCGACACCGAGGAGACGGTCGCGGCGGCCGCGCTGATCGAGGAGGCGGGCGGCCGTACCGCGGCACTCTCCGAAGCCCGCCGGCACACGACCGCCGCGGAGTCGGCGCTCGCCGGTGCGCCGCTCGCGCCCGGGGCCGCCGCGGAGCTGCGCCGCCTGCTGGACCACCTGCTGCGCCGCGACCTCTGAAGCCGTGTTGACCTGCACCGGGTCGCCGGGTCAGGGTGCAATCGGCGCGGTCCCTCACCCCGCGCCGAGAGGGTGGACTTCCTTGATCGGCATCTCGGACATCGAAGCCGCAGCGGAGCGGATCGCCGGACACGTCGTACGCACCCCGACCGTGCCGAGTCCCGGCCTGTCCGCACTGCTCGGCGTCCCGGTCACCACGAAGCTCGAACTCCTGCAGCGCACGGGCTCGTTCAAGGCGCGCGGCGCGACCGCGAAGCTGCTGTCGCTGAGCGAGGCCGAGCGCGCCGCGGGCGTGGTGGCGGTCAGCGGCGGCAACCACGGCATCGCCCTCGCGGTGATGGCCGCCGCTCTCGATGTGAAGGCGACGGTCGTCATGCCGCGCACGGCGCCCGCGCGGTCCATCGCGATCGCGCAGGATGCGGGGGCGTCGGTGCGGCTGACCGACGGGATGGACAGCGCGTTCGAACTGATGGAACGGCTGCGGGAGGAGGGACTGACCCTGGTCCACCCCTTCGACGACCCGGTCGTCGTCGCCGGACAGGGCACCGTCGGCCTGGAGTTCGCCGCGGACGCCGGTGAGCTGACGGACGTGCTGGTCAGCATCGGCGGTGGGGGTCTGATCGCCGGTGTGGCGGCCGCGCTGCACGCCCTGCGGCCCGGCGTCCGGATCTGGGGGGTGGAGACGGAGGGTGCCCAGGCCATGTCCGAGGCGCTGGCGGCGGGCGGCCCGGTGCCGGTCGCGCTGTCCTCGATCGTGACCACGCTCAGCGCGCCGAGCGTGTCACAGCTGACGTACGACCATGTGTCCGCCCTGGTCACCGAGGTCCTGGTGGTCCCCGACCGGGAGGCCGTCCGGGGCTGCCTCGACCTCGCCGAGCACGCCAAGGTGTGGGCGGAACCGGCCGCCGGCTGTCTGCTGCCCGCGGCCCGGCGGGTGCTGGACCGGGTGGGCGACGGCGCCGGGCTCGGGCTGGTGGTGTGCGGGGGCAACACGAGCCCCGGGGACGTCAAGAAGTGGACGGAGCAATTCAGCCTGTGCTGAGGCAGCACCGCACCGGAATGCTTACCCTCGGTTACCCGCAGGTCGAGGCGGGGAAATTCGCTGTCTTCCACAAGCCGTGGGTGCGCTGGGCCGGTTGAATAAAAGGCGAGAAGCAGGCCGGAGTTGCAGATCCTTTGAACACTCACCGTCGCGCCCCGCGTACCTCTGGGAAAGACGAGGCAGGGGCTTCAGCGAAGGATGACCATGGGCAAGGCGCACGTCTCCGGACAGGAATTGGTCGCCGGGAGGTATCGGCTCCTCGAGGTGGTCCACCGCGAGACGAACCGGATCTGCTGGTACGCCGAGGACCTGGAGGCGCAGCGGCCCCGGCTGGTGACACAGACCGAGCTGCCGGACCGGCCGGCCGAGGAGACCGCGCGCCGGACCACCGCCCGCGTCCTGCGCACCACCGAGCTCATGGGCATGCTCCGGCCCGGCCGGGTGGCCACGGTGATCGACGCGATCGAGGACTCCGGCACGCTGTGGACGGTCATCGAGTGGATCGACGGCATCCCACTGGGCGAACTCCTGTCCCAGCAGAGCGCGTTGAACTACGTGCGGGCGGCCCGGATCGGCCTGGAACTGCTCGATGTGCTGGAGGCCGCGCACGGCGAGGGCTTCACGCACGGCGAACTCAGCCCCGGCCAGGTGTTCGTGCGCGACCAGGGCCCGGTCGTGGTCACGGGCTTCGGACTGGCGGGCGCGACCCTGGCCCCGCGGGTCACGGCACCCTCGTACGCCGCGCCCGAACAGGCCCGTGACGAGCGCCTCGGCCCGGCCGCGGACCTGTGGGCACTGGGCGCGATCCTCTACACGATGGTCGAGGGACGGCCGCCGTTCCGCGACCGGGGCCGGCCCGACACCACCCTCAGGGCAGTGGAGCGACTGCCCCTGCGCACCCCGCTGCGCGCCGGTCCGCTGGCCCGGGTCGTACAGGGACTGCTGCGCAAGGACTGCCGGGAGCGGCTGACCGGGACCGTGGTGCGCGAGGCCCTCATGCGCATCCTCGCCGAGGACGCCGACGCGGACCGGGAGCCCGCCCCCGTCCCCCGGTTGCGCGGCGCCTATCTGACCGCCCTGCGCGCCGGTCGGGGATGGAGCAGAAGGACCATGGCCGTCGGCACCGCGCTTGCCGTCCTCACCGTGTCCGCCGCCGTGCTCGCCGTGACCCACGGGCTCCCCGGCACCGGCACCTCCGACACGGCGGGATCGGCGACCCGGCCGTCCGCCGCGGCAGACCCGACCGGCAACCGCACCGACGGCAACGGCTCCCGAACCCCCGCGGCACCCGCACCCACGCCGACACCCACGCCCGGCTCCGCCACCCCCACCGCTACGGCCTCGACCTCCCCCTCGGCCACCTCCAACGCCCTGCCGACCGGCTACCGCCGCTACACCGCACCCGAGGGTTTCTCGGTCGCCCTCCCCGACGGCTGGACAAGGCAGGCCACCGCACGCGAGGGCGATCGCGCCTACCGTGTCACGTTCGGACCCGGCGGCGACGATCCCCGCACCCTGGCGGTCACCTACAGCTCGCAGGTCGGCCCGGACCCGGTCGCCGTGTGGCGGGACGAGGTCCAGCCCGATCTGGCGCGCACGGACGGCTTCCAGCGGATCGGGGACATCGAGGCGACGACGTACCAGGGCTACAAGGGCGCCGACATGGAGTGGTTCTCGGGATCCGGTAGCGACCGGGCGCGCACCTTCGGCCGCGGCTTTCTCATCGGCGGCCGGCACAGTTTCTCGCTGCGCTTCACGGCTCCGGCCGACGACTGGAACACCGCCGCCGACCGGCTGGCGCCCAAGACGTTCCTGGGGACGTTCCGGATAGCGCAGAGCTGAAGCCGCGCACCGGAGAGCTGGTGCCCCTCCACGTGCCGCGGGACCGTTTTCGATCCGGTGAGCCGGGGACCCGGGCCGTATGGTGCACATCGGATACACGATGATGACCGAGCAGGCCGGTCCGCGTGAGCTCGTCGACCATCTGGTGCGGGCCGAGGAGGCCGGCTTCGACTTCTCGGTGACCTCGGACCACTACTTCCCGTGGCTGCGCTCACAGGGTCACTCGCCGTACGCGTGGAGTGTCCTCGGCGCCGCCGCCCAGGCCACGTCGCGCATTCCGCTGATGACCTACGTGACCTGTCCGACCCGCCGCTACCACCCTGCGGTGGTGGCGCAGAAGGCCGCGACGATGCAGCTGCTGTCCGGCGGCAGGTTCCGGCTGGGGCTGGGCTCCGGCGAGAACCTCAACGAGCACGTGGTCGGCGGCGGCTGGCCGTCGGTCGACATCCGGCACGAGATGCTCGAGGAGGCCGTGGAGATCATCCGCGCCCTGTTCTCGGGCGGGCATGTCACCCATCACGGCGCGCACTACGACGTGGAGTCGGCCCGGTTGTGGGACCTTCCCGACGAGCCGCCGCCGATCGGGGTCGCGGTCTCCGGCGAGCAGTCCTGCAGGATCGCGGGCCACCTCGCCGACCTGGTGATCGCCACCGAACCGGAGGCGGGACTCCTGGAGGCCTTCGACCGGCACGGCGGCGCGGGCAAGCCGCGGGTGGGGCAACTGCCCGTGTGCCACGACCCCGACCGGGACATCGCCGTCGAGCGCGCCCACGCACAGTTCCGCTGGTTCGGCGGTGGCTGGAAGGTCAACGCGGAGCTGCCCCACCCGGACTCGTTCGAGTCCGCGACCCGGTACGTGACGCCCGACGACGTGGCCGCCTCGATCCCGTGCGGTGACGATCCGGACGACTTCGTCGACGCGGTACGGCCGTACGCCGAGGCCGGGTTCACCGAGATCGCCCTCGTGCAGATCGGCGGCGAGTCACAGCCGGAGTACCTGGACTGGTCGGCGAAGACGCTGCTGCCCGCGCTGCGCGAGACCTTCGGGTGACCAACGGGCCACTGCGGAAGGGAGGTCTGCCAAAGCATGGTCAATGGGTCCATATAGGCTGGTCGGTCTGCACAGTGCAGTCCGACCAGCCGCGCTCCCAGGAGAGTCATCCGTGACCGTAGCGACCGTCCCGTCCGAGACGTCCCCCGCAACCCCGGCACCCCTGTCCGACCTCGTGGCGCGGGACGCGCGCGACTTCGGGGTCTACGCGCGGACCGGAGGGTGGGCCTTCGGGCTGATGGTGGCACGCAGCGTGCGGCCCGGCGGGCAGGGCGCGGACGAGACGCCGAAGGTGTCGGCCAAGGAGTTCGCGGAGCTCGCCGGCTGCTCCGCCGAGCGGGTCATGCGCTACTACAAGGCCTGGGACCGGGCCGCGGACGACGGTCTCGTCCCCCACTTCGAGGCGCTGGCACCGGGCCAGGAGGTCGAACTGCCGGACGCGGACGTGTGGCTGGGTTACTACGTCTCCCGCTCCGGCGCCACCTCCGAGCGCGGCACCGCCATCGCCGAGGCGGCCGAGGCCGAGGGCATCCGGCCCACCAAGGCCCTGGAGGTCGCGGAGAACCCCACCGCGTTGCGTGCCGCGATCCTCGCCGACCCCTCCACGGCCCGCGCGGCGCGCACCGCCCTGCTGGACCGGCTGCGGGAAGACCCGGAGCTCCAGGCCGACTTGGCCCGTGACGTGGTCCGCACGGACGACCTGAAGAAGGCGGTGGCCAGCGAGAGCCGGTCGGCGGACCGGATCGGATATGTGCGGCAGATCGCCGAGTCGGGACAGATCAGGACGCCCGCCGGGCAGACCGTGGACGCGCCCGCCGACGTGCGCCAGGAGGCCGAGCGGCACCTGTCGCTCATCGACGAGCTGGACGAGGGCGAGGACAGCGGCGAGTGGGCCTCCGAGGCCTACGACACCATGAAGACGCTCGTGGCCGAGGCGGTCGAGGCCGACCCCGAACTGCGCGTCCAGGAACGGCGGACGAAGTTCTACAGCAGCCTGCAGAAGGCCACCAGGGCGTTCGAGGAACTCACCTTCGACGACGCCCAGGACTTCTACGAGGACGACATGGTCCAGCGCCTCGAGGAACTCCAGCAGGCGATCGGCACCTGCCTCACCGCGCTGCGCGGCGCACGGGGAAATCACCCCGGCGAGTGAGCAACTTCGCCGCGAGAGGGGTACTAGAGGGCCCTACGTCGATTGTTCTCGGAGGCCCCCGCGTGAACCCCTTCGTGCGCAAGACCCTGGTGGTGCAGATCCAGGCGAGCGGCACGGACCGCTTCTCCGTGCTCGCCCACCTCACGTACGACGCCGACGACCCGTTCGCCGTCACGGCGGCGTTCGCCCACGACGGCCATGTGCTGGCCCGCTGGCGGCTGGACCGGGAGATGCTCGCCGACGGCCTGCGCGGGCCGGTGGGCGTCGGGGACGTCAGATTCCGCCCGGTGGCCACCGGTATGTGGCAGGAGCTGCGCATGGAGTTCCTCGGCGACGTCCGGCGCGACGGCGGCCGCCACCGGGCGGTGGCGTTCGCCTGGGCGCCGGCGATCGCGGCCTTTCTGCGGGAGACCCGCGAGGTGGTGGCGCCGGGGCAGGAGCAGGTCCGGGTCGACGACGTCCTGGCGGAGATCCTGGCCACGGGCTGAGTAGCCGTACTCATGCCCGCGCCGGTCCCCCGGCACCACGATGGGGCCTCCACGACAAGGAGTCCGCCATGACCGCAGTGCACCAAGCCCCGCGCCGCGCCACCCGCCCCACCCTGCCCGTCGTTCTGGCCGCGTCGGTCGTCGCCGTGATGGCCCTGTCGGCATGGGGCGCGCGCGACCGCACGACCTGGTTCCTGGAGACGGTGTGGGTGCTGATCGGACTGCCGCTGGTGGTCCTGACCTGGCGGCGGTTCCCGCTCACCGGCCTGCTGTGCGGCCTGCTCGCCGCGCACGCGGTGGTGCTCGCGGTGGGCGGTCACTACACCTACGCGCAGGTGCCGCTGGGCGACTGGGTGCGCGACACCTTCGGCCTGGACCGCAATCCGTACGACCGCTTCGGCCACCTCATGCAGGGCTTCGTCCCGGCCGTCCTGGTACGGGAGCTGCTCAGCCGCACCTCGCCGCTGCGCGGCAGCCGCTGGCTGGCCCCGCTGACCGTGTGCGCCTGCCTGGCCTTCAGCGCGTGCTTCGAGCTGCTGGAGTGGGCGGCGGCCGAGATCGGCGGACACGGCGCGGACGCCTTCCTCGCCACCCAGGGCGACGTGTGGGACACGCAGTGGGACATGTTCTGCGCCCTGATCGGGGCCACGCTCTCCCTGCTGGTGCTCAGCCGGGTGCACGACCGGCAGCTGGCGGCGCTGGAGTCAACGCGAGCCCGGGCGGCGTGAGATGTGCCGGTGGCGCGACCACAGCGGCAGCCCGTACCAGCACAGCAGGTACCAGGCCACCACGGCCGCGACCAGCCAGGGCACGAAGCCGTCGTGGGTGGCCACGCGGAGGATCAGCAGCAGCGAGGCGGTCATGGTGGCCAGCAACAGCACGAGGCCGATGAAGGTGAGCCGGGCCGCCAAGCGCACCGCCTGGGGTTTCACCCTCCGCCCGGCCACCAGGCGGTGCAGGGACACCGGCCCGATGAGCGCGCCGGTGGCGCACGCGCCGAGGACGACGGTCACGATGTAGATGACCTGGTCGGCATGGGCCAGACGGTCGTACTTCGGGGTGAAGACGACGGTGAGCAGGAAGCCGAACAGGATCTGCACGCCCGTCTGGGCCACGCGGACCTCCTGGATGAGGTCGCTCCACATCCGGTCGGCCCGCTCCTCCTCGGTCTCGTCGCGGCCCGTCCGTCTCGCTGCCTGCGTCATGCGCTGCGAGTAACCACCGAGCTGATCGTTTAACCACGAGCTGATCGTTCAACCACCGAGCTGATTGTCGTCGCGCTGATCGTTCGGACGAACGGGCCGCCGGAAGCGATGAGGGCGATTGCTTCCGGCGGCACGGGGCCTACCAGCGGTTCTCGACCTGGTCCTTGATCCGGCGGTCGTACAGCTCCCGGATCGCCGTGAACGTCTCCTCGGGCAGCGGCGGCAGCTTCGCGGCGGCCGCGTTGGAGCGGGCCTGCTCCGCAGAGCGGGCGCCCGGGATCACGGTGGTGACGCCGGGCTGCTCGATGATCCAGCGCAGGGCCAGCTGGGCCGGGGTGTATCCCTCGGGGGCGAGCGCGGCGAACTCGGCGGCCGCCTCGACACCGGTCCCGAAGTCGACGCCGGAGAATGTCTCGCCCTGGTCGAAGGCCTCGCCGTGCCGGTTGTAGGTGCGGTGGTCGTCGGCGGCGAAGACCGTGTCCTTGGTGTACTTGCCCGACAGCAGACCGGAGGCCAGCGGCACACGGGCGATGATGCCGACGCCAGCCTCCCGGGCGGCCGGGAGCACCTCGCGCAGGGGCTTCATCCGGAGCGGGTTGAGGATGATCTGCACGCTTGCCACGCCCGGCCGGGCGATCGCGGTCAGCGCCTGCGCGCAGGTCTCCGCGCTGACGCCGTAGGCCGCGATGCGCTCCTCCTCGACCAGGGTGTCCAGGGCGTCGAACACCTCGTCCGAGGAGTAGACCGGCGTCGGCGGGCAGTGCAGCTGCACCAGGTCGATGCGGTCGACGCCGAGGTTGCGGCGTGAGCGGTCGTTCCAGGCGCGGAAGTTGTCGAGGACGTAGTTCTCCGGGATCTGGTCGACCCGGCGGCCCATCTTCGTGGCCACCAGCACATGCAGATCCGGCCTGCCGCTGAGGAAGGTGGCGATGGTCTGCTCGCTGCGCCCGTCACCGTACACATCGGCCGTGTCGAAGAAGGTCACGCCCGACTCGGCCGCGGTCTCCAGGACGGCGAGGGCCTGCTTGTCGTCCACCTCGCCCCAGTCGGCGCCCAGCTGCCATGTGCCGAGGCCGACGACCGATGCCCGCTGACCCGACCTGCCGATTACGCGTTCGTCCATGCCGCCAGTCTGTCATCCGCCGGTGGCCGGATCGTTCCTTGAGCCCCTTCCCCTTCCCGGACCGATTGCGGCCCTGATCAGGCCCGGAAGTAGTGGCCCTCTTCGAGGTCGGGGAGGAGCCCGGGCTGTACGGGACGCCAGTCCAGCAGCTTGCGGGTCAGGGCGCTGGACGTGGGGCAGTCGAGCGGGGCGAAGGTGCCCAGCCAGCCGAAGTGACCCACTGCCTCGTCGGGGGCCACGGCCTCGACCGGCAGGTTCAGATGCCGGCCGACGACCTCGGCGAGGTCACGGAAGGGGACGCCCTCATCGGCGACGCCGTGCAGGCGCGCACCCGCCGGAGCCGCCTCCAGCGCGAGCCGGAACAGCCGCGCCGCGTCGAACCGGTGGACGGCGGGCCAGCGGTTGGCTCCGTCGCCGACGTAGGCCGAGACGCCCTTCTCCCGGGCGATCTCGATCAGCCGCGGTACGAAGCCGTGGTCGCCCCGCCCGTGCACCGACGGGGCGAGACGGACGAGCGACGACCGCACCCCGCGCTCGGCCAGCGCGGTCGTCGCGTTCTCCGACGCGGTGCGGTGCGTCCCCGGGGCGGCCCGGTCCGTCTCGGTCGCCAGGCCGGCGGTCCTGACCATCAGGGTGCCCGAGGTGACCACGAAGGGCCGGTCGGACCCCGCCAGCTCGGCGCCGATCGTTTCGACGGCCCGCAGATCGGCGGCTCCCGCGGCGGGCATGTCGGAGAAGTCGTGGATGAACGCCAGGTGGATGACGCCGTCGGCCGCGGCCGCCGCGGTCCGCAGTCCGCCGGGGTCGTCCAGGGCGCCGCGGTGCGCTTCGGCGCCCATCGCCTTCAGCGCCGCCTCCGCCTCGTCCGAGCGGGCCAGGCCGACGACCTGGTGTCCGGCTTCGAGGAGTTCGGGGATGACGGCGGAGCCGATGAAGCCGGTCGCGCCAGTGACGAATACACGCATGTTGCTGCGCTCCTTCGCGAGGTCGGGAGACCTCCATCGTTCGGCCGAGCGGCGGGCCGCGTCCAAAGCCTCTTTCGTATGCGGTCATGCACTTCAGGCATCACCCCAGGTCAGCAGAGTTACGCTGGAGGTATGCCCGACTCGGTTTCCGCGCCGGACCTCGATCTGCGGCTGGTGCGGTACTTCACGGTGGTCGCCGAGCACCATCACTTCGGCCGTGCGGCCGCGGCGCTGCACATCACCCAGCCCTCCCTGAGCCGCCAGGTCCGGCGTCTGGAACAGCAGTTGGGTGCGCGGCTCCTCGACCGGACCCCGCAGGGCACCCGGCTCACGGAGGCCGGTGAGGTGTTCCTGCCGCATGCCAGGGCGCTGTTGCGCTCGGCGGCCCGGGCCGCGACCGCCACCCGGGCCGCCGCGGAGCCCCGCCGGATCACCATCGGGTACATCACGGGTCTGTTCGTCACCCCGGCCGTGCGCGAGCTGCGCCGCAGGTTCCCGGACGCCGACGTGCAGACTGTGCACCTGAACTGGAAGGAACCGCGCGAGGCCCTGCTGGACGGCCGGGTGGACGCGGTCGTGACCCGGCTGCCGCTCGCCTCCGACGGGCTGCGGGTGACCGTCCTGTACGACGAGCGGCGCGTGCTGGTCGTCCCGCTCGGCCACCGGCTGGCCGGCAAGGAGTCGGTCACCGTCGACGACATCGCCGACGAGCCGCTGCCCCGGGTGCCGGACCCGCTCTGGAACGCCTTCTGGCGCATCGATCCCCGGCCCGACGGGCGCCCGGCACCCGACGGCCCGCTCATCGACGGCGTGGAGGACAAGCTCGAACTCGTAGCCTCCGGGCAGTCCCTCGCGATCATGGCCGAGGCCCCCGGCATCGGCATCCGCCCCGACCTCACCACGATCCCTCTGCACGGTGTCGAGGCGTGTCATGTGGTCCTGGCGACCCGCGCCGGTGACGGCAACGCGCTGCTCGCCGCCTTCCGCACCGCCGCCGAGGCGCTGCTGCCGGGTCCCGTCGCCGGGCGGTGAGTCAGGGCGTCAACTGCGCCTGGACGATGGGCCCGTAACGGTCGGCGATGGTGTCGATCGAGGACGCGCGCAGTTGCTCGCCGCGCGCGATGCCGTACATCACGCCCAGGCCGATGAGGGTGGCGACGGCGAGTTCGGCACGCAGGCCCGCGTCGGGGCCGGTGAGCCGGTCGGCGAGACGTTCGGTCACCTGGGCGCGGAAGTTGGCGCGCAGGATGTCGCCGTGGTCGCCGTGCAGCGGTGCGAAGGCGATGCGCAGCAGCGGGTCGGCGCCCCGTTCGCGCTGGCTGCGCAGGACGTGCTCGGCCATGTGCCGGCCGAGGTCCTCCAGGGGCGCGTCCAGCAGGGCGTCCGCGTCGGCCTCGAAGGACATGACGCGGGCGAGGAGGGCGTCCTTGTTGCCGAAGTACTTCAGGATCAACGGCGGACTGACACCGGCGCGTTCGGCGACGGCCTTGAGGGTGATGTCGGCGCGGGCGTGCCGGGCGAGGAGGTACCGGGCCGCCTTGAGGATGGCCGCCTTGGTGGTCTCGGCGTCCCGGCGGGCGGAGGAGACGGCGGGCGCGCCGGATGGAGTGCTCACGGACTCATGCTCCCTCCATCGCCCCGTCGCGGGCGCCCCGGGTGCCGCCCCGGGCCCGCCGAGCGCGGTCGGGGCCGCTGTCGCCCGGGATGGTCAGCGCGGCCGCGCTCGCGGCGAGGGCGATCGCGCCCGCCATGGCGAAGGCCAGCAGATAGCCGTGCAGCGTGGGTATCGGCGCCCCGTCGACGAGGCTGGTGTGGTGCACGAGGACGGCGGCGACGGCGGCGCTGGACGTGGCCTGGCCGATGGTGCGCATCAGGACGTTGACGCCGTTGGCGGACGCGGTCTGCCCCGCCGGGACGGCGCGCAGGATCAGGGTGGGCAGCGCGGAGTAAGCGAGCGTGGTGCCGGTCGCCACCACCGTGGCGCCCAGGATGACCATCCACAGGTCGCGGCTGTCGGCGATGCGGACCGCGTAGCCGCAGGCGATGACGGCGGCGCCGAGGGCGAGGGTGATGCGGGGGCCGCGTTTCGCCGAGATGCGCGCGGAGACGGGCGAGAAGAGCAGCATCGTGACACCGCCGGGCAGCAGGCACAGACCGGTCGCGACGATCGACAGTGCGAGCCCGTACCCGGTTGCCTCGGGTGCCTGTACCAGCTGGGCGGTGACCAGTGAGTTGGCGTAGAAGGCGAAACCCGTCAGCAGGGCCGCCACATGGGACAGGCCCACCCGGGGCCGGGTCACCAGCCGCAGATCGACCAGGGGCTGCGCGGTGTGCAGCTGCTGCCACCACCACAGGGCGAGTACGACGGCCGCGCCGAGGAAGAGGCCCAGCACACTCGGGCTGCCCCAGCCCCACTGCCCGCCCTGGGACACCCCGAGCAGCAGACAGGTCAGGCCGACGGCCAGCATGAGTGCGCCGAGCACGTCGAACCGGCCCGGCTCGCGCACGGGCGACTCCTTGACCGCCCACCACGCGGCCGTCACGCCCAGCGCACCGAGCACGCTGGTCAGCCAGAACATGGTGTGCCAGTCGGCGTACTGCACGACCACCGCGGCCAGCGGCAGGCCGAGGGCGGCGCCGATGCCGACGGTGGAGCTCATCAGCGCGACCGCCGAACCGCGCCGCTCGGGCGGCAGTTCGTCCCGCAGGATGCTGATCGACAGCGGGACGACGGAGGCGGCGGCACCCTGCAGGGCGCGGGCGGCGATGAGCACGCCGATGTCCGAGGACAGGGCGCACATCACCGAGCCCACGGTCATCAGGGACAGGGCCGCCGTCAGCACCCGTCGCTTGCCGTACATGTCGCCGGCGCGGCCGAGGACCGGGGTGAGGACCGCCCCGGAGAGCAGGGTCGCGGTGACCATCCAGGAGACCGTGCCCGCCGAGGCACCGGTCAGTCGCGGCAGGTCCGGCAGCAGCGGGACGACGACGGTCTGCATGACGGCCATGAGGATGCCGCCCGATGCCAGCACGGGAATGGTGAGCCGGTCCCGGACTCGGCCGGCCCCGGCGCTCGCTCCGGGCGGGGAGGATATCGGAGCGGGCTGGTCCATCGGCACTCCGGCTGACGTCAGGAATACGAGGTGAATATAAATTCACCTTACCTGGTGAATTGCCATTCACCAACGCCCGGCGACGCCGACCCGTCGACCGGTCCGCACCGACAGGCGTCACGCAACGCGATCGGTCGGCGCCACAGGGCGGCACGAGGGGCGCATGCGGCCGGGCTTTCGAATCGCGTCAGTCTGTCGGGGTGAGCCGCGCCACTGGGGACGTCACCGATCACGAAAGATCTCCGCGAACACCCCCGCGACGGCAAGGATTTACCTCTTCCGGTCCCCGGAAGGGGCACTCCACAGCAAGATCATCTTTGTTCAATCCCGTACGGCATGTGGGCAATTGTCCTGATCGCAGCCAACCGACTCCAGATGATTTCTCCCGCTCTCGGCGGGACCGATAGGCATGCGGGGACATCACCCGAACGCACCAGGAGGTCCCGCATGCCGGAACTCACCCGTCGCCGCGCGCTCACCGCCGCGGCCGCCCTCGCCGCGGCCGCCGGAGCCGCGACGCTCGTCGCGCCCGCCGCCTCGGCCGCCGGACACGACCACGGTTCGCCCGATTCCTTCGACGAGGTCTACAAGGGCCGCCGGATACAGGGCCGCCCGATGAGCGGTGGCGGTCACCACCACGAGCACGGCGCCGGATACGGGGTGTTCGTCGACGGGGTGGAGCTGCATGTGATGCAGAACGCGGACGGCAGCTGGATCAGCGTCGTCAGCCACTACGACCCGGTGCCCACGCCGCGTGCCGCCGCCCGCGCCGCGGTCGACGAGCTCCAGGGCGCCAAGCTCCTCCCCTTCCCCGCCAACTGACCGCCCCGCAAGGAAATCCGAGGTCACCCGCACATGACCGTACGCAAGAACCAGGCCGCCCTGACCGCCGACGAGAAGCGGCGGTTCGTCGCCGCCGTCCTCGAGCTCAAGCGCAGCGGACGCTACGACGCCTTCGTCACGACGCACAACGGCTTCATCATGTCCGACACCGACAACTCCGAGCGGACCGGCCACCGTTCGCCGTCCTTCCTGCCCTGGCACCGCAGATTCCTGCTCGACTTCGAACGGGCGCTGCAGTCGGTGGACGCGTCGGTGGCCCTGCCGTACTGGGACTGGACCAACGATCGCACGGTGCGCTCCTCGCTGTGGGCGCCCGACTTCCTCGGCGGCACGGGACGCAGCTCGGACGGCCGGGTCATGGACGGGCCGTTCGCCGCGAGCGCCGGGAACTGGCCGCTCAACGTGCGGGTGGACGGCCGTACTTATCTGCGCAGGTCGCTCGGGGCCGGGGTGCGCGAGCTGCCGACCCGCGCCGAGGCCGACTCCGTGCTGGCGATGACGACGTACGACATGGCGCCCTGGAACAGCGCCTCGGACGGCTTCCGCAACCATCTCGAGGGCTGGCGCGGGGTCAACCTGCACAACCGGGTCCACGTGTGGGTCGGCGGGCAGATGGCCACCGGTGTCTCCCCCAACGACCCGGTCTTCTGGCTGCACCACGCCTTCATCGACAAGCTGTGGGCCGACTGGCAGCGCCGGCACCCGGGGGTGGGTTATGCGCCGACCGGCGGGACGCCGGACGTGGTCGACCTGAACGACACGATGAAGCCGTGGAACGACGTGCGGCCGGCGGATCTGCTGGACCACACGAAGTTCTACACCTTCGACGTCTGATCAGGCCTCGGCCGTCCGGCACTCCGGATGGCCCCAGCCCTGTGCGTTCTTGGCGATGGACTCGCCGGCCGCATAGGAGCGGCCGCACACACAGCGCCCGGGGAACTTCGCCTTGATCGTGCGGGAGGACGAACCGCCGCCGCCCTGCTTGCGGGGTGCCGCCTTGCGGCGCGGGGCGGCGGACACCGCGGTGACGGTCGAGGGCGGCGGCTCGGGCGAGCCGAACGCGCTGCCCGCGGACTCCTGGACCGAGGCCGCCTGGCTGGCGGCGCGGTCGGCGAAGTCGTTCAGCGCGTCGCCGTCCACCTGGTGGGCGGCGACATGGCGGAACTCGACGGAGCGGCCGTCGAGCAGCTCGTCGATGCGCACCACCAGGTCCTGGTTGGCGACCGGCTTTCCGGCGGACGTCTTCCAGCCGTTGCGCTTCCAGCCCGGCAGCCAGGTGGTGACCGCCTTCATCGCATACTGCGAGTCCATCCGGATCTCCAGCGGCAGGCCGGGGTCGGTCGCCGCCAGCAGCCGCTCCAGCGCCGTCAGTTCGGCGACGTTGTTGGTCGCCCTGCCGAGCGGCCCCGCCTCCCAGCGGGCCGGGGTACCGGAGTCGTCGGACACCACCCAGGCCCAGCCCGCCGGTCCGGGGTTCCCCTTCGAAGCCCCGTCGCACGCGGCCACAACACGTTCACGCATGGGCTCGATCATGCCACGGCCGGAGAGACCCCCCGACCGGGCCGGTCAGACGTCCAGGGTCTGCGGCATCTCGCCCTCGGTGGTCGTGACGTCGATCACCGAGAAGTTCGCGCCCTGCGGGTCGCTGAGAGCCGCGAACCGGCCGAACGGGCTGCTCATGGGCCCGAACCGGAGGATGGCGCCGAGCTTGGTGGCCTTGGCCACGGCCTCGTCGCAGTCGCCGACGGTGAAGTACACATTGATGTACGACGGCACCTCGGGCGGGAAGTCGTCGGTCATCTTCATCCGGCCCAGGACCGTGTTCTCCCCCAGGTTGAACATCCGGAAGTCGACGGAGGCGTCGTCGATCTGCTTGGCCGTGTACGGGAACACCGCGGAGAAGAAGGTGTCGGCCTGCTCGGGCTCACGGGTGAAGACCTCGGCCCAGCAATAGGCGCCGGGCACGGCCGTCGCCTCGAAGCCCTCGTGGGTGCCCCCCTGCCAGATGCCGAACACGGCGCCACTGGGCTCGCGGGCCAGGCACATCGTCCCGAACTCGCCTACCTGCATCGGCTCCATCAGCACCTCGCCGCCGTTCTCACGGATCTTCTCGGCGGTGGCCGCGGCGTCCGGCGAGGCGAAGTAGAGGCACCACTGCGACTGGCCCTCCTGACCGGGCATGGGCGGGACGACGGCCGCCACGGCCTTCCCGTCCGCATAGGCCTGCGTGTAGTTGCCGTACTCCGACGAGGCCTCGCCGAAGGTCCAGCCGAGGACGTCACCGTAGAAACTCTTGGCTCCCTCGACGTCACTGAACATCGCGTCGGCCCAGCAGGGGGTTCCTTCAGGTCGTACGGCCATGGTGCGGGACCTCTCCGGATAGCAGGACTGCCTGAATCGTCACGCTCCACACGCTAGTCATCCCCCGGTCGGCCCGCGCGCCGAACCGACCGGTCTGCCGGACACTGGAATGCGGAGACGGCGGGCTTCGGCAGGACGGGGCGCGGCATGACGGACTCGGTTGTCGCAGGCACGATGCGGGCGTGGTCGGTGACCCGGCCCGGTCCGGTCGAGGAGGACCCCCTCCGGCTCGTCGAGCGGCCGGTGCCCGTGCCCGGGGACGACGAGCTCCTGGTCCGGGTGCGCGTCTGCGGCGTCTGCCGCACCGACCTGCACGTCACCGAGGGGGACCTGCCCGTGCACCGGCCCGGGGTGACACCCGGGCACGAGGTGGTCGGCGTGGTGGCCGGGATCGGGGCGGCCGTGGCGGACTTCGCCGTGGGCGACCGGGTGGGCGTGGCCTGGCTGCGCTGGACCGACGGCGAGTGCCGCTACTGTCTGCGGGGCTCCGAGAACCTGTGTCCCCGGTCCCGGTACACCGGCTGGGACGCGGACGGCGGCTACGCGCAGTACACGACCGTCCCGGCCGACTTCGCCCACCGGCTGCCGGGCGAACTGGACGACGTGGCACTGGCCCCCCTGCTGTGCGCGGGGATCATCGGCTACCGCGCGCTGCTCCGCACCTCGCTACCGCGGCACGGCCGGCTCGGGCTGTACGGATTCGGGGGCAGCGCCCATCTCTGCGCGCAGGTGGCGCTCGCCGAGGAAGCCACCGTGCACGTCCTGACCCGGGGCGCGGATGCCCGGCGGCTGGCCCTCGATCTGGGCGCCGCCTCGGCGCGCGACGCGTACGAGCTGCCCCCGGAGCCCCTGGACGCCGCGATCCTGTTCGCCCCGGTCGGCGACCTGGTCCCGGTCGCACTGCGGGCCCTGGACCGGGGCGGGGTCCTGGCCGTCGCCGGTATCCACCTGAGCGACGTACCGCCGCTGCACTACGAGACCGATCTGTTCTACGAGAAGGAACTGCGCAGCGTCACCTCCAACACGCGTGCGGACGCCCGCGAGTTCCTCGCCAAGGCCGCGTTGCACGGCGTCCACGCCACGACCCACGCGTATCCGCTGTCGCAGGCACCGCAGGCCCTCAGGGACCTCAAGGCCGGCCGCTTCGACGGGGCGGCGGTCCTGGTGAACGATCTGTCCTGATCCCAAACCCCGGATGATCCACAAGCCCCCGGGGCGCGGAGGCGGGACCTGTGCGCGCGATCACGCTCCCCTGTGCCGTACACCCCGAACCATAGGTTTGCACCACCAGGGGACAAAACCGCCCCTTTCGCGCCGTACCGGAAGATCACCACGGCTGTTTGGCTTGTCCGAGCGCACCACCAACTCGCACACCACCGACCGATCCGGTCACCCCGTTCACCTTCCGGGAGGGAATGTGTCCACACCGGACAGCGCCACCGGTTCCGCCATCGACGAACCCGCCCCCGACCCCTCCGTGGACGGGCAGCTCACCAGCCTCAGCACCCGCGCGGCGCGCCAGCTCGCCACGACCACCAAGTCCGAACCGCAGATGCAGGCCATCACCTCCCGATGGCTGCTCAAGACGCTGCCGTGGGTGGATGTCAAGGGCGGCGCCTACCGGGTCAACCGGCGACTGACGCTGCGCACCGGCCGCGGCCGGGTGCACTTCGAGCAGAACGGCGCCGACGACATCCGGGTCATCCCCGAGACGCTGACCGAACTGCCGGTTCTGCGCGGCTACCCCGACACCGAGGTGCTGCGGGAGATCGCCGACCGCTTCCAGGCCCGTGAAGTGCGGCCCGGACAAGTGCTGTTCGAGGCCGGACAGCCGGTCACGGAGGCATACCTCGTCGTCCACGGCCGGTTCACCCGCTACACCGCCGGCAAGTACGGCGACGAAGAGGTGATCGGCGTCGTCACCGACGGCGACCAGATGGGCGACGAGGCCGTCGGCCAGGTGGACCCGCTGTGGCTCAGCTCGGTGCGGGCCGAGACCGCGGGCGTGGTGCTGGCACTGCCCTGGGCGGTCGTCGAGGAGTTCACCGAACGGGCGCCGTCCCTGGCCGCCCATCTGCAGGCGTACGTCGAGCGGCAGCGCAAGCCCGTGAACCGCAAGGGTGAGGCGGACGTTCCGATGCAGGCCGGCCATGTGGGCGAGCCGACGCTGCCCGGCGGCTTCGTCGACTACGAACTCGCCCCGCGCGAGTACGAGTTGTCGCTCACCCAGACCGTACTGCGGGTGCACACCAGGGTCGCCGACCTCTACAACAACCCGATGGACCAGACCGAGCAGCAGATCCGGCTGACCGTCGAGGAGATCCGCGAGCGCCAGGAGTGGGAGCTGGTCAACAACCGGGAGTTCGGACTGCTGCACAACGTCGACTACGGGCAGCGCATCAGCACCTACACGGGCCCGCCGACGCCGGACGACATGGACGAGCTGCTCTCGATGCGCCGCAGGACCAAGGTGCTGATCGCCCATCCGAAGGCGATCGCGGCGTTCTTCCGGCAGTGCAACCGGCGCGGCCTGGTGCCCGGCACCGCGAGTGTCGACGGGCACGAGATCCCCGCCTGGCGCGGTGTCCCGATCTTCCCGTGCAGCAAGATCCCGATCACCGACGACCACACCAGCAGCATCATCGCGCTGCGCACCGGCGAGGCCGACCAGGGTGTCGTCGGCCTCCACCAGACCGGCATCCCCGAGGAGTACCAGCCCGGCCTCAATGTGCGGTTCATGGGCATCGACACCGCCGCGATCATCAGCTATCTCGTCACCGCCTACTACTCGCTGGCCATCCTCGTCCCCGACGCGGCGGGGATCCTGGAGAACGTCCAGCTCGGCCGGACCGCCGACTGACGGCCTGGAGCACACCATGAGCGCACCCACCCACTCCTATGCGCTGCCCGGGCCGCCGAACATCGCCCAGAGCCTGCGCAGAACCCGGCGCACCGGGGCGATCCCCGGACTGCACCACCGGCCTGCCGCTCCCGCCGATCCGGACAAGGCCGCCGAGATCGACCGCAGGCTGGAGAGCTGGGCCCGTGACCTCGACCTGTTCCCACAGGCGTGGAAAGGGGACTTCTCGGGCTTCCAGTTCGGCCGGGCCGTCACCCTCCAGCATCCGGGCGCCCTCGACCTGGACCGCCTCACCGCCGCCGGCAAGCTGCTGCTCGCCGAGAACATCGTGGACTCCTGCTACTGCGAGGAGGACGAGGGCCGGGGCGGATCGCGGCGCGGCCTGGGCGGCCCGCTGATCATCGCCCAGTCGGCGCTCGACCCCTTCCACGGCATCCCGGAACTGGAGGAGGAGTGGCGCCAGGGCCTGTCCGCCGACGGACCGCTGCGCTCCTACCAGTCCGCGCTCGCGGACTACGCCGCCTTCGCCACGCCCAGCCAGACCGACCGGTTCGTGCACGACATGGCCCGGCTGCACATGGGCTATCTGGGCGAAGCCGCCTGGATGGAGACGCGGTACATGCCGCGGGTCTGGGAGTACCTGGTGATGCGGCAGTTCAACAACTTCCGCCCCTGTCTGTCGCTCGTCGACGCCGTGGACGGCTATGAACTGCCCGAGCAGGTCTACGCCCGCCCCGAGATCCAGCGGATCACCGCCCTCGCGTGCAATGCCACCACCGTCATGAACGACCTCTACTCCTTCACCAAGGAGCTGGAGAGCGACCCGGACCACCTCAACCTGCCGCAGGTCGTCGCGGCCAATGAACGGTGCGGCCTGAAGGCTGCCTATCTGAAGTCCGTCGAGATCCACAACCGGATCATGGAGGCCTTCGAGGAGGAGTCCGCCCTCCTGTCCGCCACCTCGCCCCTCGTGGAGCGCTATGCCCAGGGGCTTGCCGCCTGGGTGTCCGGCAACCACGAGTGGCACGCCACCAACACCCACCGATACCACCTGCCCGACTACTGGTAACAGCGCCCATTCCGCACCAGAAATATCTGAAACAGCGTCAGACGCGTCACGAGGAGTCACTGTTGACCACCGCCCCCGTCGCCCGGACCACGGCCGCACCTTTGCCGACCCAGTCCACGTACCAGAACCGCGTCGCGGACTACTGGAACGCCGAGGAAAATCCGGTCAACCTCGAACTCGGTAAGATCGACGACCTGTACCACCACCACTACGGCATCGGAAACGTCGACTGGACCGTGCTCGACGAGACCGACCCCGCCCTGCGCCGGGAGCGGATCACCGCCGAACTGCACCGCCTGGAGCACGCCCAGGCCGAGTTCCTCGCCTCCCGGCTCGGCCCGCTCACCCCGGCCGACCGCGTCTTCGACGCCGGCTGCGGACGGGGCGGCGGCAGTGTGGTGGCCAATCTGCGGTACGGCTGCCACGCCGACGGCGTCACCATCTCCGCCAAGCAGGCCGACTTCGCCAATGAGACGGCCCGCCGGCGCGACATCGACGACAAGGTGCGCTACCACCACCGCAACATGCTCGACACCGGCTTCGAGTCCGGCGCGTACGCGGCCTCGTGGAACAACGAGTCCACCATGTACGTCGAACTGGACCTGCTGTTCGCCGAACACGCCCGGCTGCTGCGACGCGGCGGACGCTATGTGGTGATCACCGGCTGCTACAACGACACCTACGGCCGTGCCTCGCGCGAGGTGTCCCTCATCAACGCGCACTACATCTGCGACATCCACCCGAGGTCGGAGTACTTCCGGGCGATGGCCCGCAACCGGCTGGTGCCGGTGCATGTGGAGGACCTGACCGAGGCCACGATCCCCTACTGGGAACTGCGCAAGGATGCCGACCACCTGGTGACGGGCATCGAGGACACCTTCCTGTCCGCCTACCGCAACGGCAGCTTCCAGTACCTCATGATCGTGGCCGACCGGATCTGAGGCCGTGGCTGTGCCGGGGGCGGTGTCGCGCGACACCGCCCCCGGGCCGTGCGGGACCATCGCCCTCGAATTCATTCGACAGCAGGCCCGTTGGCGGTTGGAATGGCCCGCGTGTGTGCCGTGAAAATGCATGAGGACGAGGCGGACCTCGATGCCTCGGTCGTCCGCCGGCTGATCGCCGGGCAGTTCCCCGAATGGGCCTTGCTGCCCGCGGAGCGTCTGGAGTCCTCCGGGACCGAGAACGCCATGTTCCGGCTGGGCACCGACCTGGTGGTACGGCTGCCCCGGCATCCCGGTGCCGTGGCGGACGTGACGCGCGAGCAGCACTGGCTGCCCCGGCTCGGGCCGCTGCTGCCGGTTGCCACCCCCGAGCCGCTGGGGCGGGGCGGGCCCGGTGCGGGCTTCGCCTGGCCCTGGTCCGTGTACCGCTGGCTGGACGGGCGCAATCCCGTCGCCGGGGCCGTCGAGGAGCCCGGACCGCTCGCCGAGGACCTCGCCTCGTTCATCGGCGCCCTGCGCAGGATCGACGCACACGGCGGGCCGCCCAACCACCGGGGGGTCCCGCTGGCCACCCGGGACGCGGCCACCCGCGAGGCCATCGGCCGGCTGGCGGGCAGGGTCGACACCGTGGCGGTCACCGCCCGGTGGGAGGAGGCCCTGCGCGCGCCTGAGTACACCGGCCCGCCCCTCTGGGCGCACGCCGATCTGTCCCCGGGAAACGTGCTGGTCGCCGATGGCCGGCTGAGCGCCGTGATCGACTTCGGCACCGTGGGGGTGGGCGATCCGGCGGTCGATCTGATCGTGGCCTGGAACCTGCTGCCCGCGACGGCCCGGGACGCCTTCCGCCGGGCCGTGGGCGCCGACGACGCCGAATGGGCGCGGGGCCGGGGCTGGGCGCTGTCGATCTCGCTCATCCAGCTGCCGTACTACTGGGAGACCAACCCGCCGCTGGCGGAGAACTCACGGCATGTGATCCGCGAGATCCTCGCCGAATCCGCGTAGGGGCGTGGGCCCGCGCCTTCCCGCGCCCCTGGGAATCCTCACTCGCCCGCGTATGCCCTCTCCAGGGCGGCGATGTCGAGCTTGTGCATCGACAGCATGGCCTGGGTGGTACGCGCCCCCTTCACCGGGTCCGGGTCGGTGATCATGTCGTCGAGCCGGTCCGGGATGACCTGCCAGGACATCCCGTACTTGTCCTTGAGCCAGCCGCAGGGGCCGGGCTCGCCGCCGTTCTCGGTGAGCTTGGTCCAGTAGTAGTCGATCTCCTCCTGGTTCTCGCAGAAGATCTGGAACGAGATCGCCTCGTTGAACTTGAACTCCGGGCCCCCGTTCAGCGCGACGAACTTGTGGCCGTTGGCCGTGAACTCGACGGTCAGGACGGTGCCGGCGGGACGGGGGGCTCCCTCGGGGTAGCGGGCGACCCGGCCGACGGCGGAGTTCTTGAAGATCGAGACGTAGTAGTGGGCGGCTTCCTCGGCCTGGTCGTCGAACCAGAGGCACGTGGTGAATCCGTCGGTGGCCATGAGCTACCTCCTGGGGCGTGGAACGCGGTCACCGGTGCCGACCGATCGTGCCCGCGAAACTCATCGGCCGGCAGGCCGATTCCTCCGGATGGACGCGGGTTCCTCTCGGGCAGGGCCTAGCATCCGGATCATGACGTCTTCGTCCGCAGAGACCATCCGGCCCTTCCGTATCGCGATTCCCGAGAGCGTCCTGGACGACCTGCACGAACGACTCGACCGCACCCGATGGCCCGATGAACTGCCCGATGCGGGGTGGGCGTACGGCGTGCCGACCGGCTATCTGCGTGAGCTCGTGCGGTACTGGCGGCACACGTACGACTGGCGGGCCGCCGAGGCACGGCTCAACACCTGGCCGCAGTTCACCACCACGATCGACGGGGCGACCGTCCACTTCGCGCACGTCCGTTCCCCGGTGCCCGGCGCCACCCCGCTGATCATCACCCATGGCTGGCCGGGCTCGATCGTCGAGTTCCTCGACGTGGTCGGACCGCTCACCGATCCGGCCGCGTACGGCGGCGACCCGGCCGACGCCTTTCACGTCGTGGTGCCGAGCATCCCCGGGTTCGGGCTGTCCGGGCCCACGACGGACACCGGCTGGGAGGCGGGCCGGGTCGCCGACGCATGGGCCGAACTGATGGGACGCCTCGGCCACGAGCGGTTCGGCGCGCAGGGCGGCGACTGGGGCGCGGTGATCTCCCGCGAGCTGGGCCGCGCCCATCCCGACCGGGTGATCGGCGTCCATCTCAACCTGCTGCCGGGCGCGCAGGCGACCAGTGCGCCCACCGAGGAGGAGCTGGCCGCGCTCGGCCCCGAGGAACGGGAGCGCACGCAAACCTCGTGGCGCCGCTGGTCCGCCTGGTCGGGCGACGCGTCGGCGTACGCCCTGCTGCACTCCACCCGCCCGCAGACCCTGGCCTACGCGCTCACGGACTCGCCCGTCGGCCAACTCGCCTGGATCATCGAGAAGTTCAGGGAGTGGACGGACTGCGAGGAGCTGCCCGAGGAGGCGGTCGACCGGGACCTGCTGCTGACCAACGTGATGCTGTACTGGCTGACCGGGACCGCCGGTTCGTCGGCACGCATCTACTACGAGCGTGTGCACGCCGCGGGTCGTGCGGCAGCGCCCGCCGAGCCGTCCACCGCACCGACCGCTCTGGCGGTGTTCCCCGCCGAGATCCAGCTTCCGCTGCGGCACAGGGCCGAGCGCACCGAGAACCTCGTCCGCTGGACGGAGTTCGACCGGGGCGGGCACTTCGCGGCCATGGAGGAGCCGGACCTGCTGGTCGGCGACGTCCGGGCCTTCTTCCGGCAGCTGCGGGACAAGGGCGCCGGCTGAAGTCCCGTCAGGCGGCCAGGCACAGCCCCTGGTACGGCGAACCGGACGCACGACGGCCCGTGCGACGGCCGGCGTCGGCCCGGCGGGCCAGCTCGCCCTGGGCGCGGGACAGCAGATCGCCCAGCCCCAGTCCGAGGGCGTGGGCGGCGGCCGCGAGGACCTCCGAAGAGGCCTCCTTGCGGCCGCGCTCGACCTCCGAGAGGTACGGCATCGAGATCCGGGCCGCTTCGGCCACGTCCTTGAGCGTGCGCTCCTGCGCCTGGCGCTCACGGCGCAGGAGGTCGCCGACGAGATCGCGCCACAGCGGCTCCTTCGGCTCGGAGGCAGGTGCTTCCGGGCGGGCGGCCCCCGGGCGCAGCGGAATCACGCGGGCTTGGTTCGGCACGTGGTTGGTCACCTGTTCAGCCTAGGAGCCCCGGGCACCGGGGGAAGGGACCGGCATTCCGCTCTGGGTGGAATCCGGGAAACGGGAACGACGGCGAGAGTGGCACTGCGCGACACGTTCGACGAGGCCGCCGAGCTCTACGAGCGCGCACGGCCCAGCTGTCCGGGCTTCCGTCCAGGAGTTGACCCGGGTGACCGGCATCGGTCCGGACAGCCGGGTCCTGGAGATCGGCCCCTGAACGGGCAGACTCACCGTTGCGCTGGCGGAGTCGGGCCGCCCGATCGCCGCCGTGGAACTGGGGCCGCCACTGGCGTCCGTGGCCCGACGGCAGTTGCGGGGACGTCCGTCGGTGGATGTGGTGATGGCCGAATTCGAGCGCTGGGAGCTGCCTGCCCAGCCGTTCGACACGTGGTGTGCGCGACCGCGTTCCACTGGCTCGGTCCGGCGGTCCGTGTGGTCGAGGCGGCGCGGGCGCTGCGTCCCGGTGGCCGGCTCGCGCTCGTCACCACCGAGCACGTGGCGGGCGGCACCCTGGACTTCTTTGCCCGCGTCCAGCGCTGCTACGAACGCTGGGATCCTGCCACGCCGCCCGGACTACGGTTGGTTCCGGAGGCCCAGACGGCCACGGACACGGGCGCATTGGCCGACTCGCCGTTCTTCGACGACTCACGGTGGGCCGCCACGCCCAGGAGATCACGTACACGGCCGACGAGTACATCGACGTCCTGCTCACCCACTCGGGCCACCGGGCACTCGACGAACCCTCCCGCCGGAGACTCCTGGCGGACATCCGGGAGCTGATCGAGGGCAGGCACGGCGGCAGCGTCACCAGGCGGTATCTGCACGAGGTGATCACCGCCGGACGGGTGGAGGCGTGACCGTGCGGGTCACTGCCCCACCCGACCGTCGATCCGCTCCCGCAGGAAATCGGCGTGGCCGTTGTGGCGGGCGTACTCCTCGATCATGTGCACGAGGGCGACCTCGACGGGCCATGGCCTCGGCGTCCGGTCCCGCGCACTTCATCTCCAGCGTCAGCCGCTGGTCCCGCAGAAATCCGACGAGTGTGTCGATCTCCCGACGAGACCGCCGTTTCTGCGCGGATCGTCCTCGAGGCTGACGAACATGACCGCCGCCGCCACCCAATTTCCGCCACGCCCGTCCACGCCACGCATGCGCCGGGTGACTGCGGGTACCCGCACCACGAGGCACGCATGGGACGCCCGGCTCCGGGTACCCGACCCGTCGCGCAGCGCGAGCAAGGTACCCGGAGCAACCAAGGCCGAAAAGGCAGACGTCGGACCGTGACTTTCGTGGGAGAGGTAATGAACACCGCCGGGATCCGGTCGGAAGCAGTGGTCGTCGAGCACACCGTCGAGAGCACGACGGGCGAGGGCTCGCTGCCAGGAATAGAGGACCCGAGGAGCATCGCCCCGCGTGACGCGCGGGCGCTGTCGCGTCAGTTCTTCCAGCGTCTGACCGAGCTGGACGAGGGCACGCGCGAGTACCAGTACGCGCGCAACACGCTGATCGAGATGAACATGTCGCTGGTGCGGTTCGCGGCCGGACGGTTCCGCAACCGCGGCGACGACATGGAGGACATCGTCCAGACCGGGATGATCGGTCTGATCAAGGCGATCGACCGGTTCGAGCTCTCCCGCGAGGTGGAGTTCACGTCGTTCGCGCTCCCGTACATCGTCGGCGAGATCAAGCGGTTCTTCCGCGACACCACCTGGGCCGTGCATGTACCGCGGCGGCTGCAGGAGCTGCGCGTGGAGCTCGCCAAGGCGCGCGAGGAGCTCTCCAGCCGACTGGACCGCGAGCCGACGGTCGCCGAGCTGGCCACCCTGATGAACATCACCGGGAACGAGGTGGTGGAGGCCCAGCTCGCCTCCAACGGGTACAACTCCGCTTCGCTGGACGCCGCGCTGACCGGTGACGGTCCCGAGGACGGCGAGGCCGTGCTGGCCGACTTCATCGGCATGGAGGAGGAGGGGCTGCGGCTCGTGGAGGACTTCCAGTCACTCGCCCCGCTCATGGCCGAACTCAGCGACCGCGACCGCGAGATCATCCATCTGCGGTTCGTGGAGGAGGCCACCCAGGCGGAGATCGGCGAGCGGCTCGGGTGCTCGCAGATGCATGTCTCCCGGCTGATCAAGCGCATCATCATGCGGCTGCGCAAGGGCATGCTGGGCGAACTCGGCTGCGCCTGACGGTACGGTCCCGGGCGGCGCCGCCCGGGACCTTTCCCGAGGCTCAGTGGGCGAGGTTCACCAGCGCGCGCACCCGCTTGCCGACCGGTACGCGTTCAGCGGTCACCTCCGCGGCCAGGGCGTGCACGATCTCCAGACCGTGCCGTCCGACGCGTTCGGGGTCCCGCGGGAATCGCCGGGGCAGCGCGGCGCTGCTGTCGTAGACACACACCGTGACCGTGTTGTCCGTGCCTTCCAGTTCCAGGATGTACGGGCCGTTGCTGTGCCGGTCCGCGTTGGTGACCAACTCACTGACCACCAGGAGCAGTTCGCCGTCGGTCCGGTCGTCGATGCTGGCGCACCACTCGGTCCTGAGCTGGTCGAGGAAGAGCTCGGCGAAGGTCCGTGCCGCGGCGATGCATCCCGGTTCGCCGGTGTAGTGCGCCGCCCGCCGGAGCGGTTCCACGGGCACGTCGAAACCAGTTGGTATCACTGCCCCGTCCAGGTGCTCAGTCATGCGTTTCTCTCTCGGAAGCCGGTCTGGCCGGTCTCTGCTGCACCAGTGCTCGTACCCCGAGCGGGGCGCCACAGTCCCAGACAGTGTTCGCCGACCGCGCACATCGGACACTAGCTCGGCTGACCACCGGTGTCCTGCGGCGCCGGGGCGTTCCCCGTGTCCTGCTCCGGCACGTTCGAGGGCACCTCGGGCTGCTGCTGTTCCGTTTCGGGGGCGGCCGGGGACTCGGGGGCCAGGGACTCGGTAACCGTCCCCTCCTCGGAGGGGGGAGACCCGTAGGTCGAGGTCGACTCGGAGGACGGCGCCTCTGACGTGGGCGGCTCCGAGGACGGGGCCTCGGACGACGGGGACTCCGAAGACGGCGACTCCGACGACGGCGACTCCGATGAGGGCGACTCCGACGACGGGGACCGCGAGGACGGCGATTCCGAGGTCGGGGACTGCGACGACGGCGACTCGGACGACGACGACTGCGAGCTCGGGGAGGACGTGGACGGCGACGAGGGGCCGGTAGAGGTCGGCGACGACGGAGCGGTCGGCGGGGTGTACGGGGTGGCCCAGGGGTTCACCTGATGCTCCGGCGGCCTGGTCCGGTGGTCCTGGTCGCCCGTGTGGTCACCGCGGTGGCGCTGGATCCACTCGTCGTTGTGGCCGTCGAAGATGATGAAGACGTTGATGATCCGCGGCGCGGGCCGGACCACCACGACCGCCGAGGGCCGGTACGACGCCCAGTGGTCCCCCGTCGGCTTCGGCGGGGTCTGCTGTGCGACCGGCGGGGTCAGCGGGTTGCCGCTGACGCACCGCACCCGGGGCACCCCGTGCCCGTCGACCAGCACGGCGGTGCCCGACTGCAGGACGGCCTGGTAGTTGGTGGCGGCGCCGTTGCGGTACCCGTGGTCGGTGACCCGGGTGTCCACGCGGAGTTGCACCGGGGTGAGCGAGCGCAGATACGCGGGAACGGAAGACGGCCGGATGCCGACGACCGAGGCGAACGCGTTGTTCTTGGCCCGGCTGGCCTGCAGCTCTCTGATCTGCTTCGCCACGTCGCAGCTGGGGGTGTTGCGGGTACCGGCGTACAGGCCGGGGTCCCCGCCGCGCACACTGTGCAGTTCGTTGCCCGCGGCCGATGTCGTGGTCGCCGAGGGTGTGATCGGCGTGACGGAGCTGCTCTTCGCCGTCGACTGGGTGAAGGGGTCCTGCCCCGTCGAGTTCGCGGCCTGCAGAAAGACCTCACTCGCCTTGGCCTTACCGCCACCGCCCGCGTTGGACAGGACGACGGCGACGATCACGGCGACCACGACGGCCGTGGTGAGCAATGCGATGCGTGGTGCGGACCTCCACCACGGCTGGTGCGGTTCCGGCGCTCCGGGACCACCGCCCCCAGGTGGCTGCGGCGGTGGCTCGGAGGGCGGCTGGGACCCCGACAGGGGGCCGGAGGGCGGTCCCGTCGGACGGCCGGACGACGGAGGTTCGACGCTCACGAGGTCTCCTCCCGAACGCGATCGGTTGCGTTGAGCGGCCGGTTTCACCCAGTTGCCGCTTGCGTCACAACTAACCCATTGTGTGCTCCCGTCCCGTGCGCCTCGCAAGCCGACGCGGACGGCCCACCCGGGGGGCGCCCCTGCCGGTGGCTGCTTAGCGTGACAGCGTGAGCACCCGGACCGCCCTCGACCGGCCCGTCGCGCGCCACGGCTGGGTACAGGCCCTGGTCGTGGTGCTGGCCGGACTGGCCGGCATGGTCGTGGTCGCCGCCCTGGGGCTGTGGGCGGCGGGTGCCGGCGGTCTGCCGGACGACGCCTTCCCGCGGGTGGTCGCGGCGACCGTCGTGGCGGCCGTCGGAGGCTCGGTCGAGTTCTCGGGGAACGCCGGATCGCTCGCCAGGACGCGGGCGGAGCTGACGGTGATCCCGCTGTCGGTCACGCTGACCGGTGCCCTGGTGATCGCCGCCGGATTTCTGCGGCCGCTGCGGCACCGGGCGGTCGCCGGGGCCGGGGAACTCGCCGGGTGGGCCGCGCGCATCGCGGTGCTGTGGCTGTTCGCGCTGATCGGCCTGGCCCTGGTGGCCCGTCAGACCTTCAGGGTCGACCTCGGCAAGGGGGTGCTGAGTGACATCGGCGAACTCTTCGATGCCACCCCGCAGGTCGGGTTCACCACGAACTCACTGCTGACGGTGCTGTACGGGCTGCTGTGGCTGGCCGGTGTGCTCGTACTGGCGCTCCTGGTGTCGCGCGGGGCGCCCCTGCCTGCGCGGCTGCTGCCGTTCCAGGAGTCGGTGCGTCCGGCGGCGTACGCCGTGGTCGCGCTGCTGCTGGCCTACGTGGCGCTGGCCGCCGTCGTCGCACTGGTGGCGGCGGGCACGCGCGGGCACCCCGCGGACACGTTCGCGGTCATCCTGCTGGGCCTGCCGAACCTCGCCTGGCCGACCCTCACCATCGGCCTGGGCGCCACCTGGCACGGCCGGGTGGACGGCCCCTTCGGGCTGCCCATGCCCCATGTCCTGGACGAGGTGCTGCGCACCCCTGACGTCTCCACGCTGAACCTGCACACGCTCACCGAGCACGACGGCAGGATGTGGTGGCTCCTGGTGGCGGACATCGTGCTCGTGCTGGCCACCGCGTTCCTGATGGCGGTGCGCTCACCGGCCCGGATACCACTGTGGCAGCACGCCCTGCGGCTGGCCGTCGCACTCGCCCTCGCGGTGCTCATGATCTGCCTGCTCGGCCGGATCTCCGCGCACTACGGCCTCTCCCTGCTCGGCATCGGCGACCTGGGCGGTGGACTCTCCGGCGAGCTGTACCTGAACCCCGACGTGTGGCCGGCGGTGGGCCTCGCGGTCCTGTGGGGGCTGGCGGCCGGTTTCCTGGGCGGGCTGCTGGCCCGGCCGGTGCACCGCCGGGGCGAGGTGCCGGGCCGTCCCGGCTGAACGATCCGGGTCAGTGCCGCCTGCCCCGGAAGGCCGGTTCGGCCCACCGCGGGAGGTCCGCCGCCGGTCCCGGGCCCTCGGCCGCGGGGATCTCCGCCTCGGTCACCGGGTGGCCGGCCTCCGGCTGCGGGCCGCCCGTCATGACCGCGCGCAGGGCGGCGACGAAGGCGAGGCAGGAGTCGTACCGGTCGTCGGGGCTCTTGGCCATGGCCTTGGCGAAGACCTGGTCGACGGCCGGGGGCAGGTCGGGGCGGGCCTCGGACAGTGGTGGCGGCTCGTCGTACTGGTGGGCCCACAGCAGGGCCATGTCGTCGTCGCGTTGGAAGGGCGGATGGCCGGCCAGGGTCTCGTGGACGACGCAGGCGAGGCCGTAGACGTCGCAGCGGCCGTCCACCGGGCGGCCGGATATCTGCTCCGGGGCCACGTAGTCCAGCGTGCCGACGAACTGGCCGACCGTCGTGAAGCCGGTCAGGGACAGTGACTTCTTCGTCAGCCCGAAGTCGGTGAGGTACACATGCTCGGGGTGATCGCTGTCGGTACCCCGGCCCACGAGGATGTTGCCGGGCTTGACATCCCGGTGGACCAGCCCGTTGTCGTGGGCGGCGTCGAGCGCCGATGCCACCTGCGCGGCGATCCGCACGGCGGCAGGGAAGGGCAACGGGCCCTCCCGGTCCAGCAGATGGCGCAGATCGCTGCCGGAGACGAACCGCATGGCGATGTACAGGACACCTGCCGTCTCGCCGGCCTCGAAGACCGGCACGATGTTGGGGTGGTCGATCGCGGCGGCCGCCCGGGACTCATGGGTGAAGCGCAGGCGGAAGGTGTCGTTGCGGGCGAGCTCCGGGGCGAGCAGCTTGAGCGCGACCGTGCGGTCCAGCCGCACGTCGTGGGCCCGGAAGACGACGGCCATGCCGCCCCGGCCGATCTCGTCCTCGATGCGGTACCCCGCGATCTGCTTCCCGACCAGCTCGGACGGCCGCCCGGAGAACACGCTCGCCTCGCGCGCCGTCACGGCTCGCCCTCATGGGTCACGACGCGGGTCGGGGGGTGACCGGGGACGCTTGCACCGGGTGCCTCCGTGTCCGTGGCGTAGGTGCTCAGCCTCCTCCCGTCGCCGTACATCCACCGCCCCTCGTCGGGGTCGTACAGCCACATGGCCTCCCCGTCGACCACGACGCCGATCCGCAGTCCCTGGGTGCGGCCGCGGAAGGACTCCCCGTCTAGCCGGCCGTCCGCCAGTTCCTTGACGGCGGCCCGGTAGTCGGCCAGCGCCTCCTCGGCGCGGGCGAGCAGCGGGCGCGGATCGGCGCTGTCGCCGGGTGTGCCGCCGGCGGCGGGCGGGTCCTCGGGCACGGCGACCAGATAGCGGCCGTCGACCCAGGCGGACCAGCCGTTGGCGCACCGGATGTGTCCCCAGTCGCCGCGCCGCTCCACGAGTTGCACGGGCAGCAGCGGGTCCAGCGGCACGGTGGTCTGGGCAGGGTCCGGCGCCTCCCAAGCGGGCATCCCGTCCGGGGGGACGACGTGGGTGGGCCGGAAGCCGGGAGCCGTCATGGTGCCGCCTACTTCCGCATCACCACGGGTTCGTACCGGCGCAGCAGCTGGCCGACGGCAATGCCGTAGGCGATGGCCAGCACCACCAGCATGGTCATGTTCACCAGCCATACCTCCGTCGAGTGCCGGAACATCGGGTCGGCGGTCAGCCGGCCGGGCAGGATCCGGGCCACGCCGATGGTGCCCGCCATCGCGGCGAGCGCCCACCGCGCGGGCACCAGCCAGGCCAGTTGCTCGAGGCCGGGCACCCCGTGCAGCTTCAGCAGGGCGCCGCAGAAGACGACCTGGACGATGGAGAGCAGCACCAGCAGCGGCATCGTGACCTCTTCCTTGCGCACCGCCGCCGAGACCACCAGACCGAGCATCATCGCCGTGAAGGCCAGCAGGGCCGTTGTCACGGTGATTTCGAGCAGGGGCGGCATCACCACGCCCTCGCCGCCGGGCGCGTTGAGATCGACCCCGAGCAGCGCCACGAGGGTGAGCACCACGGCCTGGAGCACGGTGATCGTGCCCAGCACCACGATCTTGGACATCAGGTACGCCGATCTGGACAGGCCGACGGCCCGCTCGCGCTGGTAGATCACGCGTTCCTTGACGAGTTCGCGCACGGCATTGGCCGCGCCGCTGAACACGCTGCCGACGCACAGGATGAGCAGCGTGTTCATCGCGGTCTCCGCGGTCAGCTTCCCGCCTGCCAGCGCACGGGCCATCACGCCCATCACGAACGGCAGCGCGATCATCGTGACCACGAAGATGCGGTCGGCGGCGAGCGCGGCCGTGTAGCGGCGCACCAGCGTGCCGAGCTGGGCGCCCCAGCTGCGCGGCCGGGGCGGTGGGGTCGGGGCGACCGGGCCCGCACCGGGACGGCGGGGCTGTGCGGTGGCCTCGGCGATGTAGTGCCGGTGGAAGGGCGAGTCGCGGTACTCCCGCGCCCAGTCGCGGTCCTGGTCGCGTTCGAAGGCCTCGAAGGCCTCCGGCCAGTGCTCGAAGCCGAAGAAGGCGAGGGCGTCGTCGGGCTGCCCGTAGTACGCCACCTTGCCGCCCGGCGCGAGCACCAGGAGCCGGTCGCAGACGTCGAGACTGAGGACGCTGTGCGTGACGACGATGACGGTGCGGCCGTCGTCGGCGAGCCCGCGCAGCATGTGCATCACCGACCGGTCCATGCCGGGGTCGAGTCCGGAGGTCGGCTCGTCGAGGAAGAGCAGCGACGGCTTGGTCAGCAGCTCGAGGGCCACGCTGACCCGTTTGCGCTGGCCGCCCGAGAGGCTGTGCACGGGCTGCCCGGTGCGCTGTTCCAGGCCCAGTTCCCGGATCACCTCGTCGACCCGGGCCCGGCGCTCCTCGGGGGCCGTGTCCTGCGGGAAGCGCAGCTCGGCGGAGTAGGACAGGGCGGCGTGCACGGTCAGCTGGGCGTGCAGGATGTCGTCCTGCGGGACCAGTCCGATGCGCTGACGCAGCTCGGCGTAGTCGTGGTAGAGGTCGCGGCCGTCGTACAGGACGGTGCCGTGGTCGGCAGGGCGCTGTCCGGTCAGGGCGTTGAGCAGTGTGGATTTGCCCGCACCGCTGGGTCCGACGACCGCCAGCAGGCACTTCTCGCCCACCGGGAAGGAGACGCGGTCGAGGAGGATCTTGCGGCCGCGGTCGACGGCGACCGTGAGGTCCTGCACGTCGAGGGAGACCTCGCCGGTGTCCACGTACTCCTGCAGGGTGTCGCCGACCAGGCTGAACGTGGAGTGGCCGATGCCGACGATGTCTCCGGGGCGGATCCGGGCGCGGGTGACGGGCTGGCCGTTGAGGTAGGTGCCGTTGTGGCTGCCGACGTCGGCGATCTCGTACGTGCCGTCGGCGAGGGCACGCAGTTCGGCGTGCCGGCGGGAGACGATCAGGTCGTCGACGACGAGGTCGTTGTCGGAGGCGCGGCCGATGCGGACGGTGCGCGTGGGCAGCGGCCGTACGGTGGTGGGCTGCCGGAAGGTGCCCGTCAGGGCGGGCATCGACACGGCGGAGGGACGGTCCGGGGCGGGCTCGGGGCGGCCGACCAGGACCGCGCGGGGCCCGTCGGCGGGACTGCCGAAACGGATGACGCTGCCGGGTCCCACGCCCGACTCGTGGATGCGGCGGCCGTCGGCGTAGGTGCCGTTGGTGCTGTGTTCGTCCTCCAGCGTCCAGTGGCCGTCCTCGGGTCGCAGCACCGCGTGGTGCCACGAGACCCGGGCATCGTCGATGACGATGTCGCACAACGGATCCCGTCCCACGTGGTAGTCGCGCTCCGGACTCATCACCGTGGAGCCCGCGTCGGTCTCCAGCACGAGCTCGGGCGCAGTCGGGGCGACCTGCCGCTCCGCCATGGCCTGAATTCTACCGATTCGCTCACATGTGCGCCCGGCCACCGGCCGACCCCGGACGTCCGGTGGCCGCAGTCGTCCGCCAGGCCGCCGCTGCCGTGCGCCAGGCCGCTGTCACGTGTCAGGCGACGGGAACGACGAGCGCCGGGATGGTGCGCTGCATACGCAGGGCGTCGACCGACTCGGCGAGCAGCTCGTACTCGGTGGTGTCGTCGCTGGCCGCGATCCGCACCAGTCGTCCGCCCGCCAACTCGTCGGCCACGAACTCCTGTTGGACCAGGTCGGCACACCAGGCGCGCAGCACGCCGGGCACGTCGGCCACGCTCTGCGCGACCGGGACGAGGGCGGCGGCGGGGAAGCGCGGGTTCTCGGGTAAGGGGTCGAGCCGCTCGGCGATCCAGCAGGCGCGGTCCCGCAGCCACCACAGCGCCAGGGCCAGCGTGGGCGCGCGATAGGTGCCGAGCGGTACGCCGATGCGCCGCCCCTCGCACGTGCCGTACGCCGTGACATGGCACAGGAATTCGTCGTGCACGATCACTCCCCCGTCGCGTTCCTCGTCTGCCGACCGGTCCTCGCTCTCCGTGCGGCTCCTGTGCGGTGAAGTGCCCCTGGCGTTTGAGTATCTTCACTCCCGAAACACTGTCACCATGACTTTCCGGCCAGTCTCTTGGCATATTCACCGCGCCCCCTGGCCGAAATACGGCGCCCGCTGCGTCCCGCGTGATTACCCGAGGGGTAATCGACCCGTCCCACGGACCCGGGCATGGTGGTCGTACCGGATCGACGAGCCGAAGCTCCGGTTCCTGACCAGCAAGAACGACCTCGATGGAGGCTGATTCGCCATGTCCGTGAACACCGACCGTTACCAGAGCGCCGTCGCCCGCTACTTCGAGGCCTGGAACGCCACCGAGCCTCAGGCCCTGGCGAAGGCGGTCGCCGAGGCCTGGAGCGCGGACGGCGGCTACACCGACCCGCTCGCCGACGTCAGCGGGCACGAGCGGATCGCCGCGGTGATCGCGGCGGCGCACCAGCAGTTCCCCGGCTTCTCCTTCCGGCCCCTCGGCGCCGTGGACGGGCACCACGACACGGCGCGCTTCTCCTGGGAGCTGGTGAACGAAGCGGACGGCTCGGCGCCGGTGGCCGGCTTCGACGTGATCACGCTGGACGCCGAGGGCCGGATCAGGCAGGTGCTCGGCTTCCTGGACCGGGTGCCCGCCGGGGTGTGACCCGAGACGTCCGCGATGAGTTTGCCCGCTCGCGGGGGTCTCCTGAGGTGAAAGGCCCGAGGAGAGCACCGCGAGCGGAGGACGACATGACCAGGGCGGGAGACCTGGACGCGCGATTCACTGCGGTCCTGCGCAAGAGTCCGGACAAGGGCGGGTGGACGTACGTGGTGTGGCCCGGCTCGGTGGAGTTCTTCGGCACCCGCGGGCTCGTCAAGGTGCGCGGCACGATCGACGGGGAGCCGTTCCGGAGCTCCTTCATGGCCCTGGGCGACGGCACGCACAAGCCGTTCGGTGAAGGCCGGGGTTCGCAAGATCATCGGCAAGGATGAGGGCGACACGGTGACCGTGCATCTGCTGGAGCGGCTCAGCTCCTGGCGGCCTCCCGGTACCGCCGGGGGTCTCCTGCGAGAACTGCGGCACCAGCCCGCCGGCGACCGCCGACGCCGAGGCCGAGTGGCGCTTCGGCGCGCAGCTGCCGCGGCGTGCTGCCGTACGCCGTCGCCCCGAGGCGGCGGCCCGCCTACGGGACGTGAGCGAGTGCCTTACGGCTTGACGATCGCCTCGATCCGCGCCAGTTCCTCGACGTCGAAGTCCAGGTTGCGGATGGTGCCGACGCTGTCCTCGAGCTGCTGCGGGCTGCTCGCGCCGACCAGGGCGGAGGTCACCCGTCCGCCGCGCAGCACCCAGGCGAGGGCCAGCTGGGCCAGGGTCTGGCCGCGGGACTTGGCGATCTCGTCGAGCGCGCGCAGTCTGCCGACCAGGTCTTCGGTGACCGCGTCCGAGTTCAGGAAGGGGCTGTCGCTCGCGGCGCGGGAGTCCTCCGGAATGCCGTCGAGGTAGCGCCCGGTGAGCAGGCCCTGCTCCAGCGGGGAGTAGACGATGGAGCCGACCTGGAGCTCGTCCAGGGCGTCCAGCAGGCCCTCGTCCTCGGGGCGCCGGTCGAGCATCGAGTAGCGCGGCTGGTGGATGAGGAGCGGGGTGCCCAGCTCGCCGAGAATGCGTGCGGCCTCGCGGGTCTGCTCCGCCGAGTAGTTGGAGACGCCGACGTAGAGCGCCTTGCCCTGCTGGACCGCCGAGTGCAGGGCGCCCATCGTCTCCTCCAGCGGAGTCTCCGGGTCGGGGCGGTGCGAGTAGAAGATGTCGACGTGGTCCAGGCCCATCCGGGTGAGGCTCCGGTCGAGCGAGGACAGCACGTACTTGCGCGAGCCCCATTCGCCGTACGGGCCGGGCCACATCAGGTACCCGGCCTTGGTGGAGATGACCAGCTCGTCGCGGTACGGCGCGAAGTCCGCCTTCAGCGCCTCGCCGAGGGCGGACTCGGCGGCGCCGGGCGGCGGGCCGTAGTTGTTGGCCAGGTCGAAGTGGGTGATGCCGAGGTCGAAGGCGCGGCGCAGGATGGCGCGCTGGGTCTGCACCGGGCGGTCGGGGCCGAAGTTGTGCCACAGGCCGAGCGACAGCGCGGGAAGCTTCAGACCACTGCGTCCGGTGCGCCGGTAGGGCATGTCGGCGTAGCGGTCGGGGTGTGCGGTGTACAACGCGACTCCAGAGGGGTGGGCACAGGATCTACCTCTTCCACTCTTCCCCGGGCCGGGTACAGCGGTCCAACAGAAGAATCCGATGGAATTGTGCGGCTAGGCTTCTCAATCATGGAACTGCGCCACCTCCAGCACTTCGTCGCCGTCGCCGAGGACCAGCACTTCACCCGGGCCGCGGAGCGGCTGATGGTGTCCCAGTCGGGACTGTCGGCCTCGATCCGCGCGCTGGAGCGGGAGCTCAGGGCGCCGCTGTTCGTGCGCACCACCCGCCGGGTGACGCTGACCGAGGCCGGGCGGGCGCTCCTAGCCGAGGCCGAGCGGATCCTGGCACAGGTCCGGGCGGCGCACGAGGCGGTGGCCGCGGTGCAGGGCGTGCTGCGCGGGACGCTGGCACTCGGCACCGAACAGTGCATCGCCGGGGTGCATGTGGCGGGACTGCTGGCCGCGTTCCGGCGACGGCACCCGGACGTGGAGATCCGGCTGCGGCAGGCGGGCTCGGGCGCCCTGGCCGAGGAGGTCGCGGCCGGGCGGCTCGACCTGGCCTTCGCCTACCGCACGCAGGACGACACGGACCAGCTGCGCTCGGTGCCGCTGACGAGCGAGCCGATGACCGTGCTCTGCCATCCGCACCACCGCCTCGCCAGGGGCGGAGCGGCCCTCACGGCGGACGACCTCGGCGGCGAGGCCTTCGTCGACTTCCACCCGGACTGGGGCCCGCGCCGCACCACCGACGCCGCGTTCGCCGCGGCCGGTGTCCGCCGTACGGTGGCGCTCGAGGTCAACGACGTGCACAGCCTCCTGGACCTGGTCGACGAGAACCTCGGGATCGCCGTCGTACCCCGGCACTTCCGGCACAAGCGGACCGCTCTGACGGCGCTCCCCCTCAAGGGCACGGGCGAGGCGGCGTACGAGACGGTCGCCCTGCTGCCGCCCGAGAACGCCACCAGCCCGGCGGCCCGCGCGCTGATCACCCTGCTCGAAACAGGGGGTCTGACGACACCCCCGGACGGGGCCCACCCCTCCTGACCTCGGCCTCCCGCCGCCGCAGACTCGTGACCGTTCCTCACGGCAACTACGGTCAGGAGAACCGGACATGGCGGAACACACACGGCGGGGCCTGCTGCGCGGCGCGGCGGGGATGGCGGCGGCGGGCGCACTTGTCGGAGCGGCCGGCCCCCGGGCCTCGGCCCGGCCGGGAAAGCCGACGGATCGTCACTATCCCTTCCTGGACGGGGCGTTCACTCCCGTCACCGAAGAGCTGACGGCCTTCGACCTCACGGTCACCGGCCGCGTCCCCCGCGAACTCAACGGCCGCTTTCTGCGCAACGGCCCCAATGTGCTGGGCCTGGATGATCCGCGCGCCCATCACTGGATGCTCGGCGAGGGGATGGTGCACGGCGTCCGGCTGCGCGACGGCCGCGCCGAGTGGTACCGCAACCGCTGGGTGCGCTCCTCCGAGGTGACGAAGAAGCTGGGCGAGCCCTACCCGGGCCCGGTCCCGCCGGACGACTTCGCGTGCAACACGCATGTGATCCCGTACCGGGGGCGGATCCTCGCGCTCCAGGAGAGCGGGCCGCTGCCGTACGAACTCGACGGCGAGCTCAACACCGTGGGCACCCACGACTTCCGGGGCACCCTGGAGGGCGCGTTCACCGCGCACACCAAGTACGACGCGGGTGCGGGCGAACTGCATGCGATCGCCTACTACCCGGCCTGGGACCACGTCCGGCACCTGGTCGTGGACCCGTCGGGCCGCATCGCCCGCACGACGCGGATCGCGGTGGCGGACGCGCCGATGATGCACGACTTCGCGCTCACCGAGAAGCACGTGGTCGTCTTCGACATCCCGGTCACGTTCGACCCGGCCGCTGCCGAGCGCGGTGCTCCGGTGCCGTACTTCTGGAACCGGAAGCACCCCACGCGCGTGGGCGTCATGCCGCGGACGGGCGGCGCCGTGCGCTGGTTCTCCATCGAGCCGGTCTTCTTCTCGCACACCCTCAACGCGTACGACGAAGGGTCGTGCGTGGTCGTCGACCTGACGACGTATCCGGCACCGTTCCATGTGGCCCGGCGCGGCTCGGACGGGCCGTACGCGGCGGGGACCGCGAAGCTCGAACGCTGGACGATCGATCTGCGCGACGGACGCGTACGGCAGCGGACGATCGACGACCGGCCGCAGGAATTCCCGCGCGTGAACGAGGCGTTGGTGTCCCGCCGCCATCGCTACGGCTACTCGGCGGCCGCCGCGGACCTGACGCTGGCCTACCTCACACATGACGGGAATCCGCCCGACCGCGCCTTCTCCAACGCGCTCATCAAGCATGATCTGTTGCGCGGCACGGCCCAGGTGCACCGGCTGCCGAGGGACGCGGCGGCGGGCGAGGCGGTGTTCGTGCCGCGGGACCCCGCGGACCCGAAGGCCGCCGAGGACGACGGATACGCGATCGCGTACGTGCACGACCCGGACCGGGGTGCGGCGGACCTGCTGATACTCGCGGCCGAGGACTTCACGGGTGAGCCCGTGGCCCGGATCCAGCTGCCGGGGCGGGTGCCGCTGGGCTTCCACGGGAGCTGGATTCCGGACGCGTGAGGGCCCGCGATGCGCGATGGTGGACGTATGCATGCAAGGGACATCCTCATCGACGGCTTCGGCCGCATCCAGGAAGAAGTCCATGCCACCCTCGACGGCCTCGGGCCGGACGAGCTGCACGCCCGCCCGGCACCCGACGCCAACTCCGTCGCCTGGCTCGTCTGGCATCTCACCCGGGTCCAGGACGACCATGTCGCCGACGCCTTCGACCTCGAGCAGGTGTGGCTGTCACAGGGCTGGGAGAAGCGCTTCGGACTGGACCTGCCGCGCCGGGACACGGGATACGGCCACGGCGCGGCGAAGGTCGCCAAGGTGCGCGTCGAGTCCGCCGACCTGCTGACCGGTTACTACGACGCCGTCCACGAGCAGACCCGGGGGGTGCTGCGCGAGCTGCCCGCCAAAGATCTCGAGCGCATCGTGGACGAGCGCTGGGATCCGCCGGTCAGCCTCGGGGTACGACTGGTCAGCGTCCTGTCCGACGATCTGCAGCACATCGGACAGGCCGCCTACTTGCGGGGGCTGCTTCAGAGCGCGGCGGCGTAACCCGGCAGGACCACGTCCTCGATGAGGGCGTTGCGCTCGTCGAACGGGATGAACGCGCTCTTGAGGGCGTTCACGGTGACCGTCCGCAGGTCCTCCACCGTCCAGCCCGCCTCCTCGACCAGCAGGGACATCTCCCGGGTCATCGTCGTACCGGAGACCAGTCGGTTGTCGGTGTTGAGGGTGACCCGGAAGCCCAGGTCCTTCAGGGCCGTGATGGGGTGCTCGGCGATCGAGGTGGCGCAGCCCGTCTGGAGGTTGGAGGTCGGGCACATCTCCAGGGCGATGCGGCGGTCGCGCACCCAGCCGGCGAGGCGGCCGAGCTTGCCGGCCGCGAGGTCGGGGATGTCCTCGGTGAGGCGCACGCCGTGGCCGATGCGCTGGGCGCCGCACACCTGGAGGGCCTGGTGGATGCTGGGCAGGCCGTGCGCCTCGCCGGCGTGGATGGTGAACGGCACGTTCTCGCGGCGCAGGTGCTCGAAGGCGTCCAGATGGTCGGCGGGCGGGAAGCCGTCCTCGGCACCGGCGATGTCGAAGCCGACGACGCCGGCATCACGGTAGGCGACGGCCAGGTCGGCGGCCTCGCGGACCCGGTCGAACATGCGCATGCCGCAGAGCAGGGTCCCGACCCGGACGGGCGTGCCGGCGGCGGCCGCCTTGGCCATGCCGGCGGCGAGGCCCTCCTGGACGGTCTCCACGACCTCGCTCAGCGTCAGCCCGCCCTTGGTGTTCAGCTCGGGGGCGTAGCGCACCTCGGCGTAGACGACGCCGTCGGCGGCGAGGTCCAGGACGTACTCCTCGGCGACGCGCAACAGGCCCTCGCGGTTCTGCATGACGGCGAGGGTGTGCTCGAAGGTGGCTATGTAGCGGACCAGGTCGCCGGAGTTGGCGGCCTCGTAGTACCAGGCGGCCAGCTCGTCCGGGTCGGTGGTGGGCAGCGTGTGACCGACGGCGGCCGCGAGCTCGACCACGGTGGCGGGGCGCAGGCCGCCGTCGAGGTGGTCGTGCAGGACGGCCTTGGGGAGGCGGCGGATCACTTCGGCGTCTACGCGCGTAGCAGTCATGGCGGGGCTTTCCTTGAGCGGGCGGTTCGAAGCGGCGGTGGGAGCGTGCGGCGGGCGGAGCCCACGGCGGGAGGAGTACGGCGGGAGGAAGCTCAGCCGGCGGGCTGGAGCAGGTCCCAGCGGTTGCCGTACAGGTCCCGGAAGACGGCGACCGAGCCGTACGGCTCGTGGCGCGGCTCCTCCAGGAAGGTCACGCCGGCGGCGGTCATCCGGGCATGGTCGCGGGTGAAGTCGTCGGTGTGCAGGAAGAACCCGACGCGTCCGCCCGTCTGGTCGCCGATGCGGGCCCGCTGCTCCTCCCCCTTGGCCAGGGCGAGCAGCAGTCCCGTGCCGGCCGCCTCCGTCCCCGGTTCGACGACGACCCAGCGGGAGCCGTCCGGGCGCGGCGTGTCCTCGGCCAGCCGGAATCCGAGGGCCTCGGTGTAGAAGCGGATCGCCTCGTCGTAGTCGTCGACGACGAGGGTGACCAGGGCGACGCGTCTCATCCGGACCTCTCGGTGGGGGTGGTTAGCGGGTGAGGTTATACGTAAAACCCCGGAGACGCCAGTCGCCCCGGGAGGTAGGCGGAACGGGAGCCTGCTCCTGCCCCGGACAGCCGCCGGACAGCCGCCGGGCAGCGGCTCGCTCAGCGGCTCACGTCGCCCTGCGCGACCTCCACCCGGTGATGGAAGTCGATCATTCCGGTGGCCGAGGCGACGCAGGAGACGGCCGTGCAGGCGGCCAGGAGAACGGCGATCGAGCGGGCGGCGCGGCGAGGGGCCGGCGGAGCGGCCAACAGGGCCTGTACGCGCCGCGGGACGGGGCCGGTGGTCGCGGCGGGGGCGAAGTCCGGACGTTCGCAGGCGGCGTCCTGGCCGGCGAGGGCCGCGCGGGCGATGGCACGGGCGGTCAGGCGCCGGTCACCCACGGCGGTGGCGGCGGCCTCGTCGGCTGCGCGCTCGGCGGCGAGCCGGATGGTCTCGCGGACCGGCCGCAGCGCGGGATGGCAGTGGGCGGCGAGCTCGGCCGCCGCGAGGAAGTAGTGGTGGCCCCCCTCGTTGTGCGCCCGCTCGTGCGCGAACAGCGCCTCCCGCTCGGCGGCGTCCAGGCTGCGCAGCATCGCGGTGGTGACGACGATGCGGTGCGGGCGCCCGGGCAGCGCGTAGGCGTCGGGGCGCGGCGAGTCGACCACGCACAGATCGCCCGCCGCCGGTCCGTGGCCGGCCTCCGAGCGGGCCGCGCGGAAGGCACGCGTCTGGTGGAGCACCGAGCGGACGAGGGTCCAGGCACACACGGCCAGAGCCCCCACGGAGGTCGCCGCCGCCGGGACGACGAAGACGTCGGAGGCGGTGCTCAGCGGATGCACGAGCTCGCCGAGCGCGGCGAACAGGGGCAGCTTGAGCAGCCCGATGAGGACGAACGCGCCCAGCGCGGCCACCGAGCAGCCCGCGAGGACCACGGCCGAGACGGTGATCAGCCACAGCGCCGCGGCAGGCACGAGCCGGTCGAGGGCCCGCCGGGCCAGGACCGGCAGGGCGCATGGCAGCAGCAGCGGCACCAGCAGCAGGACAGTCATCGCTCACCGGGTTCGAGCAGGTCGCGCAGGACGCGCTCGTCGTCGGCGCTGAGCTGGGCGACGAACCGGGCGAGCACCGTCTCGCGGTCGCTGTCCCGGTCCAGTTCGGTGTGCATACGCCGGGCGGTGAGGCCCTGGGCGTCCTGGACCGGGAAGTAGGCGTAGCCACGACCCTGGCGCTGCCGGCCGACGACACCCTTGTCGTGCAGGCGGGAGAGGATCGTCGTCACCGTGGTACGCGCCAGGCCGGAGCCGAGGCTGAGCTGCACCTGGCCGGGCGTCTGGGGCGCCGCGGCGGCCCAGAGGGCGGCCATGACGCTCGCCTCGAGCTCGCCGGACGGCCGACGCTCGTCCTTCGCGTCGGTCCGTTCATCCTTCGAGTCGGCCATGGGAACGTTCCTCACCCCGTCCTCGTCCACGGTTCGGCAGATCGTCTACGCGATTGTAGTCGGTCGGGTCGCGGGTGTACGGCCGAGCCCGTACACCCATGGCCCGTGCGCCCATCATGTGAAGAGGCGGCCGACGCTGATCGCGGCGTTCGGCAGGACCGCGGGCGGGCAGCATCACGGCGTGCCCGCTGCCGCGCGGCTCCCGTTCAGCCGGGCCAGCTCGGCCTCGGTGAGTCGGAGCGCGCCCGCGGCTACGTTCTCGGCCAGGTGGTCGGGGTTGCCGGTACCGGGGATCGCGAGGATGTGCGGGCCCTGGTGCAGGGTCCAGGCGATGCGGACCTGGGCGGGGCCGGCTCCGTGCTCCCGGGCGACGGCGAGCACCGCATCGTCGTGGTGCTCCGTCGCCCCGCGCGGTCCGCTGTCTCCGGCGACCGCGTAGAACGGTACGAACGCGATGCCCCGGTCGGCGCAGATGCGCAGCATCTCGTCGTCCACGGGGTCGGGCCGGTCGAGCGCGTACCGGTTCTGGACGCACACCACCGGGGCGATCTCCAGGGCCTCGGCCAGGTGGTGGGGGCCGACCCCGGAGATGCCGAGGTGCCGGATCCGACCCGCCTGGCGCAGTTCGGCGAGGGCGCCGAAGTACTCGGCGATGGAGTCCTGGCGTGCCGTCCGGCGGAAGTTGACCACATCCAGGTGGTCGCGCCCCAGCTGGCGCAGGTTCTCCTCGACGTGTCCGCGCAGCTGGTCGGGCCGGGCCGGGGAGGCCCACTGCCCGTAGTAGTCGCGGCACGGGCCGACCGTGGTGACGATGACCAGGTCGTCGGGGTACGGGCCGAGCGCGCTGTTGATGAGTTCGTTGGCGGAGCGCAGGGACGAGAAGTAGAAGGCGGCCGTGTCGATGTGGTTCACGCCGAGCTCGACGGCCCCGCGCAGCACGGCGATCGACCGTTCACGGTCGCTCGGCGTGTCCAGATGGAAGGCCGCGCTGCCCGTCAGCCGCATGGCTCCGAAGCCGATGCGGTTGACGGGCAGGTCACCGAGGGGCCAGGTGCCCGCGGCGGCCGCGGTGATCGTTCGGGAGGCCATCGGCGGAGTCTCGCACACGCCCCGGCCCCCGCCGCGAGCGGTTTTACGGATAGGTGTAGGTGTTCAGGGCCGCGACGGCCGATGCCGGGTCGCCGAGGTCATAGCGGTCCACGGCAAGGAAGTTGGGCTTCTTGCGGGCCGCCGGCTGGCAGAAGCGCCGGGCGCGGTCGGCGAGTTTGGTGTTGTCCGTACGGGCGGTGGAGGCGATGGTGGCGTCACGGAAGTGGTTCATGACGAACAGCGGCCTGAAGCCCGTCTCGGTGCGGGTCAGCGGGATGTTGGTGCCCGCGTCGTACCAGCGGCTGTAGCAGGACCAGTCCGAGGAGCCCAGGCCCGATCCCAGGGACCAGTAGTTCTCGACGGTCCACTCCCGCTGGTACATGACGCCGAAGCTGTCCCGGGTCAGTCCAGCGGACTCGTCGGCGGAGCGGCTGTGGTCGGTGAAGATCAGCAGCCGGTGGTTCGCGGCGATCAGGTCGGCGAGCCGGGGCCAGCCGTTTTGCCGTACACCCGTCTGGTCGGGGCGGTAGAGCACGTCCGGCAGACCGCTGACGCGGGAGAGTTCGGAGCGCAGCACGCCGGGGTCGACGTAGTCCTCCAGGAAGACGGTGATGAACTGGTCGGGGTTGGCCTTGAGGAAGTTCACCATCCGCTGTACGTCCACCCACAGGGCGACCGGCCTGCTGACCAGCGTGCAGCTGTTGTGGCACAGGATGGCGCCGTCCGGGGTCTGGTGGATGTCCAGCATGAATCCGCGGACGCCGTCGGCGAGTTGCTGGTCGACGCCGCGGGCCTGGTTGGGGAAGAAGTTCACGAACGGCGGGGCGAAACCGCCGTCGACTCCGTTGGCGTAGGCGTTGTGCGCGGTGAGGAACGTGACCTGGTCGAGGGTGCGCCGGTCCGGTGGGGGCATGGGGCCGGTGGCGGACGCGACCGGGGTGAGGTACCAGGCGGCGAGGGTGCCGGAGGCACCCATGGCCAGTTGGGCGGGGTAGTTGGCGCCGGAGGGCTGGGGCGCCACGGTCAGATAACGGTCGGTGCCCGGCGCCTTGAGCGTGTAGCGGTCGGCACCGGCCGTGCCGATCTCCCAGGCCGCGTCGTCGCTCGCGCAGGACACGGTCCGGGCCTGGTCGCCGGAGCGGCCGAGACAGCTGCCGGCCGTGTCGGTGCTCTCCAGGACGTACGAGGATCCGCTCGTCCTGAGGTTCCACTGCTGGTGGTCCTCGTTGCCCTTGGGTCTGTGCTGTTCCACCGCTGCGCCGTTGTCCGCGGCGTCGAGGCCGGTCACGGCGCTCTGGACGTAGTAGGCGCCGGCGGCCGGGACCGCGGTGGCGGCATGGGAAGGAGGTGCCACGACCGCGGCGGCCAGCGCGGCGGTCATGGCGAGCAGGGCGTGGGGGGTGCGCATGCGGGTGCCTTTCCTCGGAGGAGGCAGTCAGGTGCATGACACCATGCCCGGTGAAGGGCCGTCAGGAGTAGAGGTCGGGGCCCGGCCGCTCGAACGGCCGGGCCCGGCAGGCTGACGGAGGTCAGCTCAGCGGCTTCTCCAGCACCGCCTTGCGGTGGCTGAACGTCTCGATCGAGTAGCGGCCGTGGTAACTGCCCATGCCGCTCTCGCCGACACCGCCGAACGGCAGGTCGGAGACGGTGAGATGGGCGAGCGGCAGGCCGTGGCCGAGGCCGCCGGAGGAGGTCTCGGCGGCGATCCGCGCCCGCGTGCCGTCGGACTCGGTGAAGACGTACAGCGCGAGGGGCTTGTCGCGGTCGTTGATGAAGCCGATGGCCTCGTCGAGGCCGGCCACGGTGACGATCGGCAGGATCGGACCGAAGATCTCCTCCCGCATGACCGGCGACTTCGGGTCGACGTCGGCCAGCACGGTCGGCGCGATGTACTTGGACCCGCGGTCGCTGCCGCCGCCGAGCACCACACGGCCCGAGCCGAGGAGCCTGCCGAGCCGGTCGAAGTGGCGCTCGTTGACGATGCGGCCGTACTCGGCGGAGGCCGCCGGGTCCGTGCCGAACAGCGCCTCGACGGAGCGTACGAGCGCGGGCTCCAGGGCGGCGGCGGTCTCCGGGTCGGTCAGGACGTAGTCCGGGGCCACGCAGGTCTGTCCGGCGTTCAGGAACTTGCCGCGCGCCAGCCGGTCGGCGACCACCTCGATGTCGGCATCGCGGTCGACGAACACCGGTGACTTGCCGCCGAGTTCGAGGGTGACCGGGGTGAGGTGCTCGGCGGCGGCGCGCATCACGACGCGGCCGACCGTGCCGTTGCCGGTGTAGAAGATGTGGTCGAAGCGCTCGGCCAGCAGGGCGGTGGTCTCCGGGACGCCGCCCTCGACCACCGCGACCGCCTCGGTGTCCAGGTACTCCGGGATCAGCTCGGCCAGCGCGGCCGAGGTGGCCGGAGCCAGTTCGCTCGGCTTGGCCACCACCGCGTTTCCGGCCGCCAGCGCGCCGACCATCGGGGCGAGCAGGAGCTGGGCCGGGTAGTTCCAGGGGGCGATGACGAGGACGACACCGAGGGGGTCGTACTGCGTCCAGGCCCGCGCGTCGTCGCCCAGGTGCGCCGGCACGGGTGCGGACTCGGGACGCAGCCACTGCGTGAGGTGCCCCAGGGTGTGGTCGATCTCGCGGACGGTGAAGTCGATCTCGGTGCGGTGGGCCTCGGCGGAGCTCTTGCCCAGGTCCGCGTGGAGCGCGGCGGCCAGTTCTGGGCCCTTCTCCGTGAGCATTTCGCGCAGGCGGTGCAGCTGACCCGTGCGCCACTCGACGGGCTTGGTACGGCCGGTACGGAAGGTGGCGCGCAGCCGGGCCACGACGTCGGCGGGCTGCTCGGGGGTGGAGTGGTTCACGATGCCTCGCTGATGTGCTCGGGTCTTGCGGCCCGAGAGTACGGTCTCGATCGGTCGGATGTAAATACCAACCATTCAGTCACCGAAATACATTCCCGGGCCGTGCGCGTGACGCGGAACTCGTGCCGCGGGAAGCGCTCAGCGCATGAGGTCGCGTCGGCGTCGGTCGAGGTGGGCGCGTTCCGCGGGGCTCTTGGTGAGCTCGGCTGCGGCCTCGTACTCGCGTACCGCCTCGGTGTGGCGGCCAAGGCGGCGCAGCAGGTCGGCGCGGACGGCGTGGAGCACGTGGTACGTGTCGAGCGCCAGCGCGTCCACCAGGTCGAGGGCCGCCCGCGGGCCCTCGACCTCGGCCACCGCGACCGCCCGGTTCAGGGCGACCACCGGGCTCGGGGCGAGGGCCATCAGCTGGTCGTACAGGCGCAGGATCTGCCCCCAGTCGGTGGCCTTGGCCGTCGGCGCGTCGCTGTGCACGGCGTTGATCGCGGCCTGGATCTGGTACGGGCCCGGCTGGTTGCGGCGCAGGCAGCGGCGGACGAGGTCCTGCCCCTCCGCGATCAGGGCGCGGTCCCACAGAGTGCGGTCCTGCTCGGGCAGCGGCACCAGCGCACCGTGCGTGTCCAACCGGGCGGGCCGGCGTGCCTCGATCAGCAGCATCAGCGCGAGGAGCCCGATGACCTCGGGCTCGTCCGGCATGAGCTCGGCGAGCAGCCGGCCGAGGCGTACGGCTTCGGCGCACAGGCCGGGATAGCCGGTGTAGCCCTCGTTGAAGATCAGGTACACGACGGCCAGCACACCGTTCAGCCGGTCGGGGAGGTCGGCGTCGCGGGGCACCCGGTACGGGATGCCCGCGTCACGGATCTTGGCCTTGGCCCGCACGATGCGCTGGGCCAGGGTGGGCTCGGGCACCAGGAAGGCGCGGGCGATCTGCGCGGTGCCGAGTCCGCCGAGCAGCCGCAGGGTGAGCGCGACGCGGGCCTGGAGGGCGAGCGCGGGGTGGCAGCAGGTGAAGATCAGCCGGAGCCGGTCGTCGCGCACGGGGCCCTCCTCGGCCGGTGCGTCGGGCGCGTACAGCCGGGCGGCCTCGGCCTGCCGGGCGTCCCGGGAGGACTCGCGGCGCAGACGGTCGATCGCGCTGTTGCGCGCGGTGGTGATGATCCAGCCGGCCGGACTGGGCGGCACCCCGGTGCGCGGCCACTTCCGGACGGCCGTGGTGAAGGCGTCCTGGACCGCTTCCTCGGCGAGGTCGATGTCGCCGAGGAAGCGGACGAGGACGGAGACCGCACGCCCGTACTCGGCGCGGAAGACGGCCTCGACGTCGGTGGTGTCGGGCATCAGTGCTGGTCGGCGAAGGGCCGCACTTCGATGGGGAGGGTGGTGGCCAGTGCGGCCTTCCTGCCCCACTCCAGGGCCTCGTCCAGGTCGGCGGCCCTGATCAGGCACAGGCCGCCCAGGTACTCCTTGCCCTCGGCGTACGGCCCGTCGGTGATCAGCACGTTTCCGTCCTCGGGGCGCAGCACGGTCGCCGTCTCCGGGCCGTGCAGCCCGCCCGCGAACACCCAGGCTCCGGCGTCGCGCAGCTCCTGGTTGAAGGCCTCGACGTCGCGCATGATCGCGGCGAGCTCGTCGGGGGCGGGAGGTGTGCCTCCGGCCGGCTGGACCACGCTGAGCAGGTAGTGCTTCATGACGTCCTCCTTGGCGTCCTGGGGTATCTGTCACCTCCTACACGAAGGGCAGTCACCCGGATCGACACCTCGCCTCACCCCATCGGGAGAATCTTTTCCATGACCACGGCAGCACATCCACTCGTCGCCGGCGCCCGCCGGCTCGCGGACGATCTGCTCGCCCCGCGAGCCGAGCACGTCGGCCAGGAGGGCGTACCCGCGAGCCACATCGAGGCGGTCAGGCGCTCCGGGCTGCTCGGCGTGAGCTCGCCGCGCGAGCAAGGCGGAGCGGGCGCCCCCGACGCGGTGGCCCGGGAGGTCGCGGAGTTCCTGGCCGGGGCCTGCTGCTCCACCTGGTTCGTCCAGACGCGGCACCACACGCCGGTGAATCCGCCCGCCAGGTCCGAACGCCTGCTGGTGCAGGGGCAGACGGCACAGGTGCGCAGGGCTCATCTCGGCGCGCCGGCCTCCCAGCACGCGTGAGCCGGACGGCACGGTGTCCTGCCCGGCCAGGCAAAGCGGTGTCCTGCCGTACTAGGCGGCCTTCTCCTCGCAGGTCGGCACCACCACGAGGAAGGCGTCGGACTTCAGGTCCATGACGACGGTCGCGGGCTCGCCCTCGGCACGACACGCGGCCGCGTACTCCTCCGCCGGCCACGATCCACGCGGAGCCCCGGCGGGAAAACGCTTCAGCACCTTCGCGCCCATAGCGGCGGTTCACCTCCGGCCTCGAGCAGTGTGCCGTCCTTTCACCTGCCCCGAATCGCTGCGGACATGTCAGAACACCGCCAGGTCGCCGCCTGGAACCGCTCCATGCCGGTGTCCGCATCCGCAGGGACCGTGCGGCTGGAAGTGATCGCAGGGGGACGTCGACGCGGAGGGCCGAGGACCCATGAACCATGACGACACCGCAGCGCGACCGCGCTGCCTGGTGACGGGCGCCACCGGGTACATCGGGGGACGGCTCGTGCCCGAACTGCTGTCGGCCGGGTACCGGGTGCGCTGTCTGGCCCGCTCCCCCGGCAAGCTGCGCGACCACCCGTGGGCGGGCGACGCGGAGGTGGTACGGGGAGACGTCACCGACGCCGCCTCGGTCGACGGGGCGATGCGGGACGTCGATGTCGCCTACTACCTGGTGCACGCGCTCGGCACGGGCAGGCGCTTCGAGGAGACGGACCGCCGCGCGGCACGGATCTTCGGGGAGCGGGCCAGAGCCGCCGGTGTGCGCCGCATCGTCTACCTCGGCGGTCTCACCCCGGTCGGAGTGCCCGAAAGCGAGCTCTCGCCCCATCTGCGGTCGCGCGCGGAGGTGGGCCGCATCCTGCTCGACTCGGGCGTGCCCACCACCGTGCTGCGCGCGGCGGTGATCATCGGGTCGGGCTCCGCCTCCTTCGAGATGCTGCGGTACCTCACCGAGCGGCTGCCCGTGATGGTCACCCCGAGCTGGGTGCACACCCGTATCCAGCCCATCGCCGTAAGAGACGTCCTGCGCCTCCTCGTCGGCGGCGCCGCCCTGCCCGACGACGTCGGCCGGGCCTTCGACATCGGGGGGCCGGACGTCCTGACGTACCGCGACATGATGCTCCGGTACGCCTCCGTGGCCGGGCTGCCCCGCCGGGTGGTCGTGCCCGTGCCGGTCCTCACGCCCCGGCTGTCCAGCCACTGGGTCGGCCTGGTCACACCCGTCCCCGCGGCCATCGCACGGCCGCTGACCGAGTCGCTGCGGCACGAGGTCGTCTGCCGCGAGCGCGACATCGTCCGCTACGTGCCCGATCCCGAGGGGCACCCGATCGGCTTCGACGACGCGGTACGGCTGGCCCTGAGGCGCGTCCGCGAGGCCGGGGTCACCACCCGCTGGTCGTCCGCCGCGGTGCCCCGCGCACCCAGCGATCCGCTGCCCACCGACCCGGACTGGGCGGGCGGCAGCCTCTACAGCGACCGGCGCGAGGCGGGCGTGGACGCGCCCACCGGCGACCTGTGGCGGGTGATCGAGGGCGTCGGGGGCGACAACGGCTGGTACTCCTTCCCGCTCGCCTGGGCCCTGCGCGGGTGGCTCGACCGGCTGGCCGGCGGGGTGGGGCTGCGCCGTGGCCGCCGGGACGCGCAGCGGCTGCGGGTCGGCGACTCGCTGGACTTCTGGCGGGTCGAGGAGATCGAGCCGGGGCATCTGCTGCGGCTGCGGGCCGAGATGCGGCTGCCGGGCCTGGCCTGGCTGGAGATGTACGCCGAGCGGGACGGCAGCGGCCGCAGCCGCTACCGCCAGCGTGCCCTGTTCCATCCGCGCGGGCTGCTCGGGCACGCCTACTGGTGGAGCGTGTCGCCCTTCCACGCCGTGGTGTTCGGCGGGATGGCCCGTAACATCGCCCGGGCCGCGGCCAGAACTCCCCTCACCCCCGCCGGTGAACGCGCACCCGCCCGTTGACGCCCGCATCCGCCGGGCCCGCCGGGCCGGAAACAGCTCACCGTCCTCATCCGTCCCACCGGAGCCGCACCATGAACGTCTCGGTCGTCCTGTTCACCTCCGACCTTCGCCTGCACGACCACCCGCCCCTGCGGGCCGCCGCGGAAGGCCCCCGCCACGTCGTTCCCCTCTTCGTCCGCGACAGGGCGGTGCAGGACGCCGGGTTCGCGGCACCCAACCGGCTGGCGTTCCTCGCCGACTGCCTGCGCGACCTGGACGCGGGGCTGCGCGAGCGCGGCGGGCGGCTCGTCGTCCGGTCCGGTGACGTCGTGGGCCAGGTGTGCAAGGTGGCCGCGGAGGCGGACGCCGACGAGGTGCACATGGCGGCCGACGTCAGCGCCTACGCACACCTTCGGGAGGAGCGGCTGCGGCGCGCCCTGGAGGCCGCGGGGCGCCGGCTGCACGTCCACGACACGGTGACCACGGCGGTCGCGCCCGGTGCGGTGACCCCGGCCTCCTCCGACCACTTCGCGGTGTTCACGCCGTACTTCCGGCACTGGTCGCAGCAGCGTCTGCGCGAGCCCCTCGGCGCGCCCCGGGCCCTGCGGGTCCCCGACGGCGTCGGATCCGAGGAACTTCCCGTACGCGGCGGGCTGTCGGGAGTGTCCGAGGCGCTGGCCCCGGGCGGCGAGAGGACGGGCAGGAAGCGGCTCACCACCTGGCTGCGCGGTGGCCTCGCCGCCTACGAGGACCGCCACGACGACCTGGCCGGCGACGCGACCTCCCGGCTCTCGCCGCATCTGCACTTCGGCACGCTCTCCCCGGTCGAACTCGTCCACCGGGCGCGCAGGGCGGACGGTCCTGGCGCCGCGGCCTTCGTGCGGCAGCTCGCCTGGCGCGACTTCCACCGCCAGGTCCTGGCCGCACGGCAGGACGCGGCCACCGCCGACTACCGTCCGAAGCACGACCGCTGGCGCTCGGAGCGCACGGCCCCGGACGACGTCGACGCCTGGCGCGAGGGCCGTACCGGCTATCCGGTCGTCGACGCGGCCATGCGCCAGCTCCGGCACGAGGGCTGGATGCACAACCGCGGCCGTCTGCTCGCCGCGAGCTTCCTGGCCAAGACGCTCTATGTCGACTGGCGGGTGGGCGCCCGGCACTTCCTGGACCTCCTCGTGGACGGGGACGTCGCCAGCAACCAGCTCAACTGGCAGTGGGTGGCCGGCACCGGCACGGACACCCGCCCCAACCGCGTCCTCAACCCCGTCACCCAGGGCAGGCGCCATGACCCCGACGGCGCGTACGTCAGGCGCTGGGTGCCCGAACTGGCGAGCATCGAGGGCCCCGCGGTGCACGAGCCGTGGAAACTCCGGGGCCTGGACCCGGCCGCGCTCACCTACCCGGCCCCGATCGTCGCCCTGTCCGACGGACTGGCCCGCTTCAGACGGGCCCGGGAACGCGGCTGAGCCCGCTCCGTTCACCAGGACGTCGGCGGTGGCCCGGTCGCGGGCGCGGGACCACCGGTACGGCGTCAGCGCGGTGCGTCCGCCGGCACGCGATGGGTTCCGGCCAAGGTGTCGAGCGCGTCGCGCAGATCAGTCGGGCGCAGCATGCCGCGGGCGGACCGGCCGGCCCAGCCCGGCCCGCCCAGCACCACCACCGGCTGCCGGCGCGCGCCCTTGACGCCCCACTGCGTGGCGGAGACGTGCTGGGCCAGCGGCAGACTCGCCGTGGAGCGTGCCTGCGCCCACAGCACCACGGCGACCGGACCCAGGCGCCGCACCGCCGCCGAGAGCGCCTCGGCCGGCACGGCCGCGCCGAACATCCGTGTGGGCAGCCCGAGTTCACCGAGCCCGGCGTTGAGTGCCTCCAGCGGCAGGGTGTGCTGTTCGCCGGGTACGCAGGCCAGGATCACCGGCCCGCCGGCCGTGGCGTCGCCCGCCCGCACCGGCCGCCGGGTGCCGCGGCGCAGCACGGTGGAGACGTGCCACGACAGCAGGTGCTCCACCTCGACGTAGCGGTCCCCGGACGAGGCCCACTTGCGTCCGACGGCGTGCAGGGTCGGCACCATCACCTCCTGCCAGGCGACGGTGAGGCCGTGCTCGGCCACGGCGGAGGACAGCTGCTCCTCGACCGCGGCGGCGTCGAGGCGCACGGCGGCGCGGGCCAGGCCGCGGCACTCCTGGCGCACATCGCCGAGGGGCAGTGTGCCGGCCGCCCGGGAACGCCCGGCCGTGTCTTCGGTCGCCGGGGCCGGGCGGGGAGTGCGCGCCGCCTCGTCCTTCGCGGCGCGGGCCGCCTCGGCCGGCGGTACTCCCGCCGACGTCAGCCGGCACATCGTCTCCAGCATCGCCATGTCCCCGGGCGTCCAGCGCCGGTGCCGACCGTCGGATCGCCGGGCGGGGCCGAGACCGTACCGGCGGTCCCAGGACCTGAGGGTGGTCGGTGAGACACCGAGCCTGCGGGCCACGGCGCCGGTGGTCAGCCCGGCTCCGCCGGGTGCGGGGGCCTGGCCTCCGGCGGCCTCGTCCGGCGCGTTCTCGGCCGCGTACTCACCCATGGAGCGACTATACGACGCAGAATCGACGCAAGTTGAGCGGTTTGTCCAAGGGCTCACACGATGGCGGCACCGTCGCACGTGAGGAGCCGTGGCCATGACCCCGTATCCGGCCGCCACCGCGGATCCGCCCCGGAACCCGGCCGCCGGGACACCTCTGTGGGCCCCGGTCGAGGAGTCCTTCGCCGACGAGGAACTCGCCCGAGGTCTGGCCGCCGGGGCGGAGGCCTGCCTGGCCGCGGCCTACCGCCGCTGGTCCGCGCTGGTGTACACGCTGGCCCGGCGCTCGCTCGGCGACTTCGGCGAGGCGGAGGACGTCACCCAGCAGGTGTTCCTCGGCGTGTGGCGCGGGCGGCACGGCTACCGGCCGGAGCGCGGCCCCCTCGCCGCCTGGATCGTCGGCATCACCCGGCGCAAGATCGCCGACGCGCTGGCCGCCCGGAGCCGGCGCGGCGAGCTGGTCACCGCCGCCGGGTCGGGATTGACTCCGTACGGCGGCACCACGGCCGGACAGCCCGAGGCCGTGCTCGACCGCGCACTGGTCCGGGACGAACTGGCCAGGCTCCCTGCGCCCCAGCGGCGGGTCCTGCACCTGGCGTTCTACGAGGACCTGACCCACACCCAGATTGCCGCGCGCACGGGTTGGCCGCTGGGCACGGTCAAGAGCCATGCCCGGCGCGGGCTGCACCGGCTGCGGCACCGTATCGAGCTGCAGACGCCGGCCGAAGAGGCCCCTCGACCGAACGGGTGAGTCTTGGGCGGACAGCCATTCGATGCAGAAACGGTGCGCACGCGACCGCGCATCCGGTGCCCTCGGTGCGACGGCGCGTCGGCCGAGCTGCGGCGGGCGGGCCGTCGCCGCCAGGACCGCCTCGCCCGACGACCGTCCGATCCGGCCACCGGCGCGGGTGTGGCCGGCGATCGTCGACGCGGGGCGGGACGGGCGGACTGCTCCCGACCGGGCGTGCGGCGTCCCCGAGGCCGCCGCGGGAACCGTCACACCCCTACATATAAAGGCGGAATAAGCGCAGAATGTACCTACGCGGCGCTTACCGCACCGCACCAGACGCGGTCAGGCCTGCAAGTCAAAGGAGACGAGTCATGGCCAACGTCTCGCACAGAGGTGACATAACAAGCCACCCAGATGTCCACGAAATGCGGGCCCGTTACGCCCGTATGCTCGGCGGCCGGGATGTGGCGCTGGTCGACGGACCGGTGTTCCTGCTCGGTCTGTACTGCGCGGCATCCCCGTGGATCCTCCACTACTCGGCGAGCCAGCCCGCACTCGCCACCCACAACCTGATCATGGGCATCGCGATAGGCCTGCTGGCTCTCGGATTCACCAGCGCCCCTGAGCGCATGTACGGCCTGAGCTGGGCCATGTGCGCCCTGGGCGTATGGATGATCATCGCCCCCTGGATCGTCGGCAGCAGCCCGGACACCGGCGTCGTGCTCAACAACATCATCATCGGCGCCCTGGCCATCATCCTCGGGCTGATGTGCACCGCTACGGCAGCGAAGAGCGCACCCATGCCCTAGCGCTCCAAAGCCACAAAGAGAACACAGAGGAAAGGAAGAGAGATCGAGGCCGGTCCGCACAGGCGGACCGGCCTCCGGCTGCCAGGGCGGTGACGCGAGCGCACCGCACGACGGCCGGCCGTCAGGTACCGGCGGGCTCCGTGTCCGGTGCCTGCGCGGCGGCGTACTCCTCGGAGACCTCCTTCTCCCCGAACGGCCACACCTTCTCCAGCCGCGCCCAGATCAAGAACGCCACGCAGCCGAGGGCGACCCAGGCCAGGGACCACTCGATGGGGTGGCGCCCCGGGGAGTTCTTGTCGGCGTAGCCGTAGATCACGCACCAGCCGGCGAAGGCGACGATGCTCGGTAGGGGGTAGAGCCACATGCGGTAGGGGCGTGGCATCGTCGGCCGGCGCCTGCGCAGCACCGTCAGGGCCACGATCTGGGCCAGCGCCTGGACGATGACCATCACCGTGGTGAGGAGCTGGATCAGGGTGGCCAGATCCGTGTGCCGGCCGATCAGGAAGCCGATCGCGGTGATCACGCCCATCGTCGCCAGGCCGAGCATCGGGAAACGGTGCTTGGGGTGCAGCTTCTCGTACGGGCGGAAGAAGACGCGGTCGCGCGCGGCGTCGTAGGGCACCCGCGAGCCACCGAGCAGACCGGTGAAGACCGAGGCGAACGCCGTGATCAGGATCAGCACGGTCACCGTGTCGGCGGCCCCCTTGCCCCAGGTCTTCTCCAGCACCGCCGAGGCCACCGAGGTGGAGGCGATGTCGCCGGGGTCGGTCATCCGGTGCCAGTCGATGACACCGAGCGTGCCGATCTGGAGGAGCAGATAGATCGCCATGATGCCGAGGATCGAGAAGAGGATGGAGCGCGGCAGCGTGCGGCCCGGGTCCTTGATCTCGGCGCCCATGTAGGCGGTCGTGTTGTAGCCGAGGTAGTCGTAGATGCCGATGGTCAGGCCCGCGGCGAAGCCGAGCCAGAAGTGGTTCGAGGTGAGGTCGAGGGCGTGGGCCGGGTAGGTGAAGGCCAGGTGGGGGCTGAAGTCGGTGGCCGCGGCGACGATCACCAGGAGCACCGAGGCGATCATCACGGTCCACATCACGGCGGTGATGCGGGCGATGTGCTCGATGCCGCGCCAGAGCAGGATCACGACCAGGGCGATGATGCCGAGACCGATCAGATCGCCAGAGGTCTTGCCGAGGTCGGGGGCGAGATAGCCCAGGTACTGGACGAAGCCGACCACGCCCGTGGACATGATCAGCGGGATGAAGAGCATCGCCGTCCAGACGAACAGGAACGGCATCAGCCGGCCCGTGCGGTACTGGAAGGCCTGACGGAGATACACGTAACTGCCGCCGGAGCCGGGCATCGCCGCGCCCAGTTCGGCCCAGACCAGCCCGTCGCAGAGCGCCAGCAGCGCGCCCGCCACGAAACCGATCACCGCCTGGGGGCCGCCGAATGCGGCGACCATCAGCGGGATCGTCACGAACGGACCGATCCCGCACATCTGGCTCATGTTGATGGCGGTGGCCTGGAACAGGCCTACGCGACGGACGAATCCACCCGTGGGTGGCGGACTACCGGACATGGGGACTCCTGACGCGGCGGACGGAGAGGCTCGCCCGGCGGGGCGGAAAGCCGATCCGGCGGGGCTGATGGCCGATAAAGTTAAGGAGCCTTACTAGATGCGTCAAGTATGCGTCAGGAATGCGTGAGAATGGTGCGATGCCCGCCAGCGACGTCATAGAGCAGCAGGAACAGCCCTGGAGCCGCCGGCGGCTGCGCAGCACCAATGAGCGGCTGCTCCTCGACCGGCTGCGCGCCCTCGGCTCGGCGTCGCGCGCCCAGCTGGCGCGCGAGACCGGGCTGTCCAAGCCGACCGTGTCCAGCGCGCTCGCCTCGCTGGAGTCCGCGGGACTCGTCCGCGAGGTCGGCACCCAGGCCCCCGAGCGCGGCCGGATCGCGGTCCTGTACGCCCCCGACCCGGCCGCCGGTCACGCGCTCGGCGTGGACATCGGCCGCAGCTGGCTGCGTGTCGCGGTCGCCGACCTGGACGGCACGGTGGTGGCCCGGTCCGACGTGCGCAACCGCGCCCGCGGCTCGGGCGCCCTGGCCGACCTGGTCGTCTCCACCGCCCGCCAGGTCGTGGCCAACTCCGGCGTGGACCCGGCCGAGGTGGTGCACGGGGTGGTGGGCACGCCCGGCGTGTACGACGAGAAGCAGCGACGGGTGCGGTACGCGATGCATCTGCCGGGGTGGGGCCGTGCCGGGCTGCTCGACCGGCTGCGCGAGGAGCTGGGCGTACCGCTGGAGGTGCACAACGACGCCAACCTGGCGGCGCTGGGCGAGTACACGTACGGGGTCGGCGCGGACAGCCGGCTGTTCGCGTACATCCTGATCGGCACCGGCCTCGGCATGGGGGTCGTCAGCGAAGGGCGGCTGTTCACCGGGGCGCACGGGCTGGCCGGGGAGATCGGGTTCCTGCCCTGGCCGGGGCAGCAGAAGCCGGAGCGGCTGGAGGACGCGGTGTCGGGGGTGGCCGTCGTCGAGGCGGCCCGCCGGTTCGGGATGAGCGGGCAACTGACCGCCAAGGCCGTGTTCGACGCGGCCCGGCAGGGAAACTCCGCCGCGGTCAGGGCCGTTCACCTCGAGGGCGAGCGGATAGCGCACACGGTGGCCGCCGCCGCGGCCGTGCTCGATCCGGATCTGGTGGTGCTCGGGGGCGGGGTGGGCCACAGCGTGGACCTGCTGCTGCGGCCGGTCCGGGACCATCTGCGGACGCTCACTCCGCTGCGCCCGAGGATCGCGCCGAGCCGACTGGGTGAGGACGCGGTGCTCCTCGGCGCGGTGGCGACGGCTCTGGGGACCGCGCGGGAGAAGGTGTTCGAGCGCAGGTCCGCCGGGTGACGACCAATTCCCGCAGGGGCCACGGTGATTGACACGGCCCCCTCGGAGCCCTAGCTTGAGGCGGGTTAGTAAAGTTTCCTAACTTTACGAGGCTGGAGACCGCCGTGTTCCCTCGCCCCGCCCCCCGACGTCGCCTCGCCGGAGCCGCCGTGGCCCTGGGCCTGATCGGCTCGCTGTCCACCAGTGCCTGGGCCGGGTCGCGGCATCCGGCCCCCGCGCACGGGCACACCCGGGTCACCCGCGTGCCCTCCGCCGCGGGCACCGGCACCCCGCTCTCCGGCTACTCGATCCAGTCGACGGCGAAGGTGAGCGACTCCGCGTCGGACGTCTCCTCCCCCGGCTATCCGGCCGCCGGCTGGTATCAGGCGGGCCCCCGCTCCACCGTCCTCGCGGCACTGCTCGCCGAGGGCGTCTACGCCGACCCGTTCTACTCCACCAACCAGCAGAAGATCCCCAAGGCCGACTTCCAGGTCCCGTGGTGGTACCGCAGCGACTTCCGGGTCGACGACACCTCCGAGCGCACCTACCTCGACTTCAGCGGGGTGATCTCGGCGGCCGACGTCTATGTCAACGGCCACCGGGTCGCCGAGGCCGCGGACGTCTCGGGCGCCTACACCCGCCACGAGCTGGACGTCACCGCACTGGTCCGCGCCGGCACGAACACGGTGGCCTTCCGGATCCGGCCGAACGTGCCCAACAAGAACCTCACCATGGGCTGGATCGACTGGCTGCAGCCCCCGCCCGACGAGAACATGGGAATCGTCCGGGACGTCCTGGTCCGCAGGGGCGGCCCGGTGGCGCTGCGGGACGCGCATGTGACGACCCGGCTGGACGTGCCCTCGCTCGCGACGGCCGACCTGACGGTCAAGGCGCAGGCCCGCAACGACTCCGACGCGGCCGTCACGGCCGAGGTCTCCGGGAGCATCGGCGCAACCTCGTTCTCGAGGACCGTGCCGCTCGCGGCCCACGAGACGAAGACGGTCACCTTCACCCCCGCCGACTTCCCCGGCCTGCACCTCACCAAGCCGAGGGTGTGGTGGCCGGCAGGCATGGGCGGACAGCCGCTGTACGACCTCGACCTCACCGCCACCGTCTCCGGTACCCGGTCCGACACCGCGCACGAGACCTTCGGCATCCGCGACGTCCGGGCGCCGCTGAACTCCGACGGCGCCCGTCAGTACCGGATCAACGGTCGCAAGCTGCTGATCAAGGGTGGCGGCTGGTCACCGGACGAGTTCCTGCGCTGGGACCGGACCTATGTCGCGGACCGGCTCAAGTACGCCCTCGACCTGGGCCTGAACGCCATCCGCCTGGAAGGCCACATCGAGCCCGACGAGTTCTTCGACCTCGCCGACCGCTACGGCGTCCTCACGCTGCCCGGCTGGGAGTGCTGCGACAAGTGGGAGGGCCAGGTCAACGGGAGCGGTGAGTCCGGCGACCCGTGGACGGCCGCCGACTACCCGGTCGCCAAGGCCTCGATGGCCGCCGAGGCGGCCCGGCTGCGCGACCACCCGAGTGTCATCTCCTTCCTGATCGGCAGCGACTTCGCGCCCGACAGGACGATCGAGAAGAACTATCTGGACGCCCTGAAGGCGGCCGACTGGCCGACCCCGGTGGTCTCCGCCGCCTCCGCCAAGTCCTCACCGCAGCTCGGCAGTTCGGGCATGAAGATGACCGGGCCCTACGACTGGATCCCGCCGAACTACTGGTACGCCAAGCGCGAGGGCGGTGCCACCGGCTTCAACTCCGAGACCAGCGCGGGCCCCGACATCCCCACCCTCGACACCCTGCGCCGGATGATGACGCCCGCCGAGCTGGACACGCTCTGGAAGAACCCGGGCATGAAGCAGTACCACCGCTCCCCGTCACCGGTCTTCGGCACGCTGAAGATCTACGACGCCGCGCTCGCCGGCCGCTACGGCTCCCCCAAGGGCCTCACCGACTACGTCCGCAAGGCGCAGCTCGCGCAGTACGAGAACGTGCGCGCCCAGTACGAGGCGTACGGACGCAATGCGACGGACTCCTCGAAGCCGTCCACCGGGGTGATCTACTGGATGTTCAACAGCGGCTGGACGTCCCTTCACTGGCAGCTGATGGACCGCTACCTCGACCAGGGCGGCGCCTACTTCGGGGCGAAGAAGGCCAACGAGCCGCTGCACATCCAGTACTCCTACGACAACCGTTCCGTCGTCGTGGTCGACAACCGGCACGCCCCGGCCGCCGGACTCACCGCGCGGGCCACGCTGTTCAACCCCGACGGCACGCAGAAGTACGACAAGACCGTCACCGGGGTGACGGTGAAGGGCGACGGCGCGCACGCCGACGCGCTGACGCTGCCCGCGTCGGTGAGCGGACTGTCGACGACGTATCTGGTGCGGCTGACCCTGACCGATTCCTCCGGCAAGGAGGTGAGCCGGAACGTGTACTGGCTCTCCGCCAAGGCGGACACGCTCGACTGGGCAAACACCGACTGGTACTACACGCCGACGACGAGCTATGCCGACCTCAAGGGGCTGGCTTCGATGGCGCAGGCGCCGGTGTCGGCGACGGCCTCGACCGAGTCGGCCAACGGCACGTCGACCACCACGGTGACGGTGCGCAACACGGGGAAGGGCAAGACCCCGTCGCTGCTGACGGACGTCCATCTGGTCGACGCGAAGGGGAAGCCGGTGCTGCCGGTGCGGTGGTCGGACAACCAGGTCAGCCTGTGGCCGGGCGAGTCGATGACGCTGACCGCCACCTACCGGACGGCGGACCTGCACGGATCCGTGCCGCGGGTCCGGGTCTCCGGCTGGAACACGGCAGAGCGGACCGTTCCGGCGGGATGACCCGGTGGGGCCCGGCGGGGGCGTCCCGCCGGGCCCCGGCACGTCAGCTGACGCCCAGCGCCGTGTCGTCGATGACGAAGGACGTCTGCAGGGTGCTGCCCTCGGTGCCGGTGAACTTGAGCGTGACGGTCTGGCCGGCGTAGCTCGCCAGACTGAAGGTGCGCTGGGTGTAGCCGCTCGCCGCGTTCAGGTTCGAGTAGGTCGCCAGGGTGCCCAGGACGGTTCCGGAGCTGCCCAGGACCTGGACCTTGAGCGTGTCGTACGCCGTGCTGGTGGAGGTCTCCGCCGTGTCGATGTGGAGATAGAAGCTCAGGGCGGCGGTGGTGCAGCCGGACGGGATGGTCACCGACTGGGAGAGGGTGTCCGTGGTGGCGCTGCCGTAGCCGTCCAGCCACGCGTAGTACGAACCCGTGCGCGCCGACTCGCCACTGGAGTTGGTGATGACACCGCTGCTGGCGCTCCAGGTGGTGTTGCCCGACTCGAAGCCGTTGTTGCCGAGGAGCTGGGCGGCGGCGCAGCTGCCGGTGCCGCCACCGCCTCCGCCGCTGGTGCCCGAACCCGCCAGCCATGCGGTGGCGTTGAGAGCCAGGGCCGCATTGGTGGCGCCGGAGTCGTTCCAGCCGTCGTACAGGGTGTTGCCCGACTGGCCGGTTCCGTCGTCGATGGGCGAGCTGTCGCCCCAGAAGGCGACGCGGCCGCTGCCGAAGGCGCTGGTCAGGAAGAAGGCGCCGGTGTTGCCGGAGTAGCCGCTGCGGTAGACCAGGCCCTTGACGGCGGAGTTGTCGGCGGGCTTGAGCGTGGCGGTGGTGCCGTTGGCGATCAGGCTCTTGGTGACGGTACCGAAGGAGCCGTGCAGGACCGGATCGGTGCTGTCGCTGATGGCGGCCGGGTAGCCGGAGCTGATGTTGAGCGAGTCGATGGAGAAGCCGAACGGGTCGGTCGAGTCGACGCTGTTGTTGGTCATCAGGTCGTTGAGGATCTCGACCGCGTCCTGGCCGTCGTTGTTGCGATCGGCGCCGGTGTGGTCGGAGATCATGAACAGACCGCCGCCGTTCTTCACGAAGTTCATGATCGCCGTCTTCTCGGCGGTCGTGAACAGCGTGTTCGGTTCGGGCAGGACCAGAGTGTCGAAGTTCGACAGATCGGTGGCCGAGGAGCCTCCGTAGCCGAGACTGGAGCCCGACGGCAGCGTCTTCAGGCTGTAGCTGCCGGTCTTCTGCAGGGCGACGCCCCAGGAGGACAGGGCACCGGTCCAGTCCGTCTCGGCGGACGGGGAGGAGTTCTGGCCGAGCGGGTCGGGCTGGCTGGTGGAGATGATCCAGTCCGCGTTGCCGGCCGTCTCGGCGTGGGCGTTGTCGAACAGGACGCGGTGCGTGGTGGCCGCGTGGGCGGGGGTGGCGCTGGTGCCGACCTGGAGGGCGGCTCCCGTGACGAGCAGCCCGAAGCTGGCCAGGGCTGTGGTGAGTCTGCGGCGGGATCTTCTGGATCCGAGCATCCGGCGAACCTCCGTGAACGGTGGGGTAGAGGCGGTGCGGGCGCCAAGTCTGCGCGCGTAGAGCCAGGTTGAGGGTTCTACACGCGTCGATTGGTTGAAAGGTACATGGCATGTCTGTGGGGTGAACAGAAAGTCCCGGCAATAACCGGGGCGGACTGCCTCCGGATTCCGGGGGCAGATTGGACATCAGAGGGGATCTCGACGAATCAGAGGGGATCTCGACGAAGAGGGGCAGACATGGAGATCTCAGGCATCATCAGTGCCATAGTCATCGGCATCATCATCGGCGTCCTCGGACGTCTGGTCGTCCCCGGGCGGCAGCGCATCGGTTTCCTGTGGACGATCGCCGTCGGCATCGTGGCCGCGCTGCTGGGCTCGGCGATCGCCGCCGGGTTCGGGGTGGCCGACACCAAGGGGCCCGACTGGATCGAGTGGTTCATCCAGATCGCGCTGGCAGCGGTGGGCGTGGCCGCGCTGGACCGCGCGAAGGCACACCGCTGACGGCGTGGGCGTCGCGCTGGTACAGGCCCGCCGACGCGGCTCCCCTCGGCGTTCGGCGGGCCTGCCGCCTCGACCTGGCGCCCGGCATCGTCGACGCCGGGCGCTGCGGGAGGCGGACCCCCATGCCATCAGAGTCGCGGCGGAGCCGAGCGCACGCATGGGGCCGATCGGCTCTGCACAACGGTCCGTTCGGCCCGGGCGGTACGCCCGGGCCCGGCAGCCTTACCGCCTCACGGCGGACAACTGCGTGGCTCAGGGCGTGTACACGTACGGCGTCGTCGTGCTCAGCGGTTCGAAGCCGAGGCGTTCCAGGATGGGGCGGCTCTGCGCCACCGCGTCGACCTGGAGGTAGCGGTAGCCGAGGGCCGCGGCGGCGTGAGCGCGATGGGCCACCAGGGCACGGTAGATGCCTCGGCCGCGCCAGGCCTCGACCGTGCCGCCGCCCCACAGCCCGGCGAAGCGGGTGCCGGGCACCGGCTCCAGGCGGGCCGCGCTGACCGGCTCGTCACCGGCGAGTGCCACCACGGCGACCACCGTGTCCCGGTCGGCGGCCAGCCGGGCGAGCAGCCGCTGCCGCAGCCGTGTCCCGTCCGTGCCGAAGGCCTGCTCGTGCACCTCCACCACGAGGTCGACACCGGCCGGGTCGGTGACGGGCAGGATGCGGATCCCGTCGGGCGGCCGCGTGCCGACGGTCAGGGCGGCGACCTCCGCGACCATCAGCGTCTCCTCGGGCTCCGGGATGAACCCGGCGGCGCCGAGCCGTGACCCGAGGTCGAGCGGGCGGTCGTGGCCGTAGAGCTTCCACTCGAAGTCGCGGCCGAGGCCGGTGAAATACGCGATCTGGTCGGCGATCGCCCGGTCCGCGCTCGCCGTGTCAAGGCCGGACCAGACAACGCCGTTCCAGCCGTGGGCGTCCGCGACCTGGCGCACCACGTTCCCGGTGCGTTCGATCCGGGCTCCGGGGCCGTCGGGCCGTGCGCCCTCGCGCATGTCCCGGTCGTACAGGGCGAGCACCGAGGCGTGATCCATGACTTCACTCCAGCATCCGGGGCGGGCCCGGGCAACGGGATTACCGGTCGGCGGTTGCCGCGGCGCCCGGACGCACCGCGGCCAGATACGCCCTGAGCCGGTCTCGGTTGCGGGCCAGGCAGTCGATGCGGGCCTGGATCCGGTCGATGTGACCGGTGAGGAGGGCCGCGGTCTGCGGGGTGACGCACTCGGCGGGCGGATGGATCTGCTCCGGCCCGGACAGGTAGGGCAGGATCGCCCGGATCATCTCCGTGGTGAGACCCGAGTCCAGCAGGCCGCGGATCTGCTGGACGTCCTGCACCGCGCACTCGCCGTAGGAGCGGTAGCCGTTGTCGGCGCGTTCGGGGTGGAGCAGGTCCTGTTCCTCGTAGTAGCGCAGGAGCCGGGTGGGGACGCCGGTGCGGCGGGACAGCTCGCCGATCCTCATGGCTCCCTCCGGGCAGCGCTTGCCTTCACACTGATGTGAAGGTCCGACCATGGTCGCATGTCCACCGCATCCCCGGTCAAGGGCACTCCCCTGCCCTTGGCCGGGCTCCTCGCCCTGTCCGCGGCGGCCTTCACCGCCGTCATGACCGAACTGCTCCCGGCAGGCCTGCTGCCGGTGATGGCACCGGCGCTCGGTGTCTCCGAGGCCCGCGTCGGCTTCCTGGTCACCGGGTACGCCGCGGCCTCATTCCTGGCCGCGATCCCGCTCACGGCGGTCCTGCGCGGGCTGCCCCGGCGGCCGGTGCTCATCGGCACACTGCTGGGCCTCGCCTGCGCCGACGCCCTGGTCGCCGTCTCGTCCTCGTACGCCCTCACCTTCATGGCCCGCCTGCTGGCCGGTGCCATGGGCGGCACGCTGTGGGCGATGCTCGTCGGATACGCGGCCCGGATGGTGCCCGCCGGGCGGCGCGGCCGGGCGATCGCGATCGTGCTGGCCGGGATCACCCTCGCCCTGGCGCTGGGCGTGCCCGCCGGAACCGCGCTGGCCCGGGCGCTCGGCTGGCGCACGGCGTTCGGAGCGCTGGCCGGACTCGCCGTACTGCTGGCGGTCTTCGCGCGGTGGCGGGTGCCCGGCTTCCCCGGCGAACCCCCGCACGCGCGCGTGCCGCTGGTCCGGGTCGCCGCCCGGCCGGGTATCCGCCCGGTGCTCGCCGTGACGCTGTTCCTGCTGCTGGGGCACCAGGTGATGTACACGTATGTAGCGCCGTTCGCGGCACACATGGGTTTCGGACACACGGGCCTGCTGCTCGCGGTGTTCGGAATCGCCACGGTCTTGGGTATCTGGATCACCGGTGTGCTGATCGACCGTCAACTGCGCACCACTCTGCTGGCCGCGCTGTCGCTGCTCGCTGCCGTGCTGCTCGTGCTCGGCCTGTGGGCCGGTACGCCCGCCGTGCTCGTCGGGGCCGTCGGCCTGTGGGGGGTGGCCTTCGGCGGGGCGCCGACGCTGATCCAGACCGCGCTCGTCGACGCCTCGGGCCCCGCCGACGCCGACGTGGCCACGTCCCTGCAGACGACGGTGTACAACGCGGGGATCGCAGCGGGTTCCCTGGCCGGGGGCGTGGCCCTGGACGGCGCGGGTCCCAGTGCCCTGCCGTGGACGGCGTTCCCACTGGTGGCGGTGTCGCTCGCCGTGGTCGCCGCGGGCCAGGGGTACGCTTTCCCGGCCGTACGTCCCTCGGGTCCGGCCGTGAAAAGCCCTGGCCGGAGCGGCCCCGCTGCCCGTACCGTGCGCCCCGGAGTCATGCGGTGAGAGGGGTCGTGCGTCATGGTGATGGACAGCCAACTGCCGTATCTGCGCCGCTGCGTGGAACTGGCGGCCGAGGCACTCGCGGCGGGCGACGAGCCGTTCGGGTCGGTGCTGGTGTCCGCCGACGGCGAAGTGCTCGCCGAGGACCACAACCGGGTGGCCTCCGGGGACCGCACGCGGCATCCGGAGTTCGAGCCGGCCCGCTGGGCGGCGGACCGTCTGACCCCCGCTGAGCGGGCCACGGCGACCGTCTACACCTCCGGCGAGCACTGCCCGATGTGTGCCGCCGCGCACGCATGGGTGGGGCTCGGGCGGATCGTGTACGTGGCGTCCTCGGAGCAACTCACCTTCTGGCTGACAGAGCTGGCGGTTCCCGCACCGCCGGTACGGGCGCTGCCCATCCGTGAGGTCGCGCCCGGGGTGCTCGTCGAGGGACCGGTGCCGGAACTCGTCGACGACGTACGCGCCCTGCACCGCCGCTTCCACGGGGCGGAGACCTGACCGGCCGACGGGCCGCTCACCCGGGAAGCGCGGCGGGGTTCCGAATGACCGGGCCGGTCAGCCGAGTTCGAGTGTGGTGACACCGAACACGCGGTCCTGGGCGTAGTCACGCACCGGGCCCGTGTACATCCGGGCGGTCTCGAAGGAGGGCGTGAACCCGGCCACCTCGGCCAGGGCGATGCCCGCCGCGTTCGTCTCGGGGACGTCGATGGCGACCTCGCAGCCGGCGGCGTCGGCGATGAGGGCGGCGAACAGGGCCCGGGCGTCTTCGGGGCCGTCCGCGAACAGCGGGCCGATGCGCAGGCTGTCGCGGCCGGGCCGGATGACGCCGTAGCCGGTGAGACGTCCACCGTCGTGGCGGACGAACGTCCGGTGGTCGGTGCCGGTCAGCCACTCGGCCAGGAAGCGGGGCCGCTCGGCCGGGTAGCAGGCACTGTCGTACGCGGTGATGGCCTCAAGGTCGGCCGGACGGGCGGGACGGACGTCCGCGGGAGCCTCCGCCTCTGCCGCGGTTCCGGCGAACCGGACGGTGCGGTAGGCCAGTTCGAAGCCCGACTGGCGGTAGTTGTCCTGCTGGGCCACGACGCCGTCCAGGCCGACGGTGCGGTTTCCGGCATGCGCGAGCGCGGTCTTCCAGGTGGTGATTCCGTGCCCGCGTCCACGCAGGTCCGGGCGGACCAGATAGCAGCCCAGAAAGGCGTAGTCGGTGCCGTAGTTGACGACGGAGATGGCCGAGACCGGCTCACCGTCGATCCGGCCGAGGAAGAACCCCTCGGCGTCCTGGGCGAAGAAGGCGGGGCCGTCGGACAGCCCGGGATTCCACCCCTCGTCCGCCGCCCACCCGCTGATCACCGGCCAGTCCTGGAGGGTGGCCCGGGAGACGACGAGGTCCTGGGGGGCCGGAGAGGCCATGGGTGCGCTCCATTCCGTAGCTGGATGCGCGGTGGTCGGCCGCGCCCGCAGCATCCTTCCCGATCACCCGGGGATGCGCCACGCCGGGATCGAGCCGTTGGAGGTTCAACAAGCCGTCCCGATACGGCCGTTGACGCCGTCCACTCGGCCGGCGGCGGTGACGGAGCCGTCGGCCGCCGGAGGTCCCACCGGTCCCGTCCGGTGAGGCCTCCGGCGGCCGCCCGGGTCAGTGCTCCGGCCTCGGGCGGAACCGTCGGTACAGCGCCACGCCGGTGATGAGGAACGCGGCACTGCCGGCGAGGGCGGGCGCGGTCAGATCCGATCCCGTGTGGGCGAGGGCGACGGGCGCCTGCGGCCGGGCCCGGTGGGGCGCCGGCGTGCGGGGGTGGGCCCGGGGCGGGACGGGGGTGGGCGGTCGATGGGGCGGCTCGCCGGGGGTGTTCACGGAATCGTTGCCCGTCCCCGGGTTGCCCACGCCGACCACGTTCACGCTGTTGCCGCTGACGTTCACCGGCACTTGGACCGGCAGCTGGATGTCATTGCCGGAGAGCACACCCGGCGAATCCTTTCCGCCGCCGTGCGCGGTCGCACCGCCCGACGACGTGGCGCCGACGGCGCCCCCACCGCCCGCGTTGGCACAGGTGTTGCCCGCGGCGGGATCGAGGAGTCCCACCACGTTCACGGTGTTCCCGCACACGTTCACCGGAACGTGCACAGGGAGCTGGATGGTGTTGCCGGAGATCAGCCCGGGCGAGTCGGCCGCGGAGCCGTCCGCACCGGAATCGGCGAAAGCCGGCATGGTCACGGCCATCGCCCCGGACGCGACGGCGACGGCGATCACGCCGTTTCGGGCAACCCTTCTCATAGGTTCCCTGCCTTCCAGACATGGTTGCGGGCACTCACCCGCGACCCGTTGAACGCAGACGAACCATCCGAGTTATGGCTTATCGGCCTTTCGGCCCGATCGAGTGACACGGCCTTCGAACCGGCGGCAAAGCCGTCGAATGCTCACCGTCCGTGCGGATCATACGACACTCCGTGTCCGCACGCTGGCCCGGAGGCGGGCGTTCCGGGGCCCGCCTATCGTGAGCGAGGGCGCTGTCCCCCGGCCCGCAGCAAGACGTCCCTGGAGGCATCGATGCCGGCCACACTGTCCCCGCGGTTCGCTCTCCGGCGCTGTGCGGGCGCCGGAGCGGTGGCCCTGGCCCTGCTCGGGGCGGGGCTGCCCGCGGCGGCGTCCGGCACCCCGCCGCAGCCCGACCTGTCCCGTTTCTACCGCCAGCGGATCGTCTGGTCGGCCTGCCACGGCGATGACATGCCCAAGGACCTGGAGTGCGGAAAGGTCACGGTCCCGCTCGACTACGCGAAGCCCGCCACGGGCACGCTCGACCTGGCGCTGGCCCGCTATGCGACGACTGGGAAGTCACGCGGCTCCGTCCTGCTGAACTTCGGCGGTCCCGGCGTCCCCGGCGTCGATCAACTCGCCACCGACGGCAAGGACTACATGGGGCTGACCAACGGCTACGACGTGGTCGGCTTCGACCCGCGCGGCGTCGGCCGGTCCTCGCCCGTCAGCTGCGGCGACGCCTCCGGCGCGGGCTCGGAGACGACCGGGCGGCACGCGGATCTCACGGACCCGCAGGCGACCCTGTCCTGGCTGCGGAAGGTGGCCCTGCGGTGCGCCGCACACTCCGGCCCCGTCCTCCCCCACATAGGCACCGTGAACACCGCCCGGGACCTGGACGTCATACGCCAGGCCCTCGGCGACAAGAAGCTCAACTACCTCGGCTTCTCCTACGGCACCAAGCTCGGCGCGGTGTACGCGGCCCAGTTCCCGGACAAGGTGGGCCGGATGGCGCTGGACGGCGTGGACACGCTGACGGATTCCCTGGCCGAGCAGGGGGTGGCGACCGCCCGGGGACAGCAGACGGCCCTGGACGACTTCCTGGACTGGTGCGCGGCGGACATCGCCTGCCCGTTCGGACAGGACCGGCGCCTGGCCGGGAACGGGGTCGTCAAACTGGTGCGCTCGCTCGACGAGAACCCGGTGCCCACGGACTTCGGCGGGCAGTTCACCGGCCAGGACCTGGTGAGCGCCATCGGGCAGGCCCTGTACAGCGAGGACCTGTGGCCCTCGCTGGAGCGGGCCGTGGCCTCACTGGTCGACGACGGGGACACCCGGGGGGTGGAGAACTTCGCCTACGGCGGCATGACGGTCCCCCGCGGGCGGGGCGGCGGCCTCGTCGGCGCCGCGGACGTCCCGGCCGACAACACGATGGCCGCGCTGCTGGCGATCAACTGCGCGGACGACCCCGACCGCCCCACGCCCGCACGGATCACCAAGGATCTCGAGCGGCTGCACGCCGAGTACGAGCGGGCCTCGCCGGTGTTCGGCGGGCACCGGCTCACCGAGGTGCTGATGTGCTACGGCCGCCCCAAGGGCACGGACTTCATCCGGGACGAGGTGAAGGACCTCGACACGGCGAAGATGCTCCTGGTGGGCACGCGCGGCGACCCCGCCACGCCGTACCGCTGGACCGAGCAGACGGCCCGGCGGCTCGGCCCGGCGGCCGTGGTGCTCGACAACAGGGGCGAGGGACACACCGGGTACTCCTCCTCGAAGTGTGTGCACCGCAAGATCGACGACTTCCTGCTGTACGGCACCCTGCCGCCCAGCGGGAGCTCCTGCGGGCCGGACGCGACCGCGGGAGCCGTCCCGTGAACCGGCCCGCAGGTGACAGAAGGTGCGCAAAGCGGGTAAGGACGCGATCGGGCCGCCATACCCGAATGTGACCGAACAGGGGAGCCCGTCATGCGTCTTTGCACCACCGTCGCCGCGCCGGCCGTCTCGGCCACCGCCGCCGCCCTGCTGTTCGCCGCACCGCAGGCCGGGGCCGTACCGCAGGCCAAGGCCGGGACCTGCCCGGAGAAGTACCTGTCGGTCCGGGCACGGGCATCGGCCGCCGATCCGGCCGTGGTGCGGATCAGTGTCACCAACCGCGGCGGCCGCACCTGCACGGTCGACCCTGTGCCCACGGTCACCTTCGGTGACCTCGACGGCGGGGCCCTGCCGGTGCCCGCGCGCGGCGCCGGAACGTACCGGCTCGGGGCCGGCGGGACCGCCTACGCGGCCGTACGGACGATCGCCGACCCGGCCGACCCCGAGGCCCGCCGGGTGGGCACGCTGACCGTGGCCGGGGACCCGTCCCACTGGGGGCGCTCCTTCACCGCCGCCGAACTGGGCGCGGGGGACGCGATCCGGGTGTGGGAACCGGTGACGACGTGGTGGCGGCCCTCGGCGGCGGACGCGGACCGCGCGCTCGAGCCGGGCCGAGGCGAGTCTCCCTGGTCGGGCGGTCAGCCGAAGGACAGCTCGGGACTGTAGAGGTCCAGCCAGGTGGCCAGATCGAGGGCGCCTTCCAGGCCACGCCGGGCCGACTGGGTGCTCGCGGGGGTGTCGCGGTGGGCGGCCCGGTGGAGCCTCTCGCGGTCCACCAGGTCGAAGACGGGGTGGCCGGGGCGGGCGAGGAGGTCCTTGACCTGCTCCTGGAGGGCGAGGCCGTAGCGGGGGTCCTGGGTGGACGGGTAGGGGCTCTTGACCCGGTCGTACACGGAGCGCGGAATGACGTCCGCCGCGGCCTCCCTGAGCAGGCTCTTCTCCCGTCCGTCGAAGGACTTGAGGGACCAGGGCGTGTTGTAGACGTACTCGACGAGGCGGTGGTCGCAGTACGGCACGCGGACCTCCAGGCCTACGGCCATGCTCATCCGGTCCTTGCGGTCGAGCAGGATACGGACGAAGCGGGTCAGGTGGAGGTGGCAGAGCCGGCGCATCCGGTACTCGAAGTCGCTCTCGCCGTCGAGGCGGCGGATCGCGGACACGGCGGTGCGGTAGCCGTCGGCGATGTACGACTCCAGGTCCAGGGTCTTGGCGAGATCGGGCCGCAGGACGTCGCTGTCGTCGCCGAAGTGCCGGGCGGCCATCGCCAGCCAGGGAAAGGTGTCGGCGGCCCGGGCCTCCTCGTCGAAGAACTGGAGGTAGCCGCCGAAGACCTCGTCGGCGGACTCCCCGGACAGGGCGACCGTGGACTGATCGCGGACGGCCCGGAACAGCAGGAGCAGCGAGGCGTCCATGTCCCCGAAGCCCATGGGCAGGTCCCGGGCCCGGACGACCTTGGCCCGTACGCCGGGATCGGCCAGGGTCTGCGCGTCGAGGACGATGTCCTGGTGGTCGGTCCGGGCGAGGCGTGCCACGTCGTGCACGAACGGGGTGTCCGGGGTGGCGCGCAGTTCGTCGGCGACGAAGCGGTCGCTCTGGCCGACGAAGTCCACGGAGAAGCTGCGGACCTTCTCGCCCTCTTCGGCGAGGTGCAGGGCGGCGATCGCGGTGAGGGCCGAGGAGTCGAGGCCGCCGGAGAGCAGGGTGCAGCGCGGGACGTCGGCCACCAGCTGGCGGCGCACGATGTCGTCCAGGAGCGAGCGGACGGTGGCGACGGTGGTGTCGCGGTCGTCGGGGTGCGCCCGGGTGTCGAGGCTCCAGTAGGTCCGGGTGCGCAGTCCCGTGCGGTCGACGGTGACCACGGTGCCGGGTTCGACCTCGCGCATGCCCTCCCACACCGCGTGGCCGGGGGTCTTGACCATGGTGAACAGCTCGCGCAGGCCGTCGAGGCCGACCCGGGCCCTTGCCAGCGGGTTGGCGAGGATGGCCTTGGGTTCGGAGCCGAACACGACGCCGTCGGGGGTGCGGAAGCAGTAGAAGGGCTTGATGCCCATGCGGTCGCGGATCATCACGAGCTTGTCGTGCCGGCCGTCCCAGACCGCGAACGCGTACATGCCGTTGAGGCGCTCGGCTACGGCGTCGCCCCATTCGAGGTAGCCGCGCAGGACGGCCTCGGTGTCGGAGTCGGTCGTGAACCGGTGGCCGTGGCCGGTGAGTTCGCGGCGCAGTTCGGTGAAGTTGTACGTCTCTCCGGAGTAGACCAGCGCGACGGTTCCGTCCGGTGTCGCGGCGGTCATGGGCTGCCGGCCGCCGGGCAGGTCGATGATCGCGAGCCTGCGGTGGCCGAGGGCGGCGGGCCCTTCGGCCCAGGTGCCGCGGTCGTCCGGGCCGCGGCAGGCCATGGTCTCGGTCATCGCGTCCAGTGTGGCGGCCTCGCCGCGCAGGTCGCGGTCGAAGGAGACCCAGCCGGTGATGCCGCACATGCCCTACCTCCAGCCTCGGTCCGGCGCGCTCGCTCACCGGTGTTGTCACGGGTGGGCTGCGGCACCCGCCGAACCAGATGTAGCCAGCACCTATATATCGAGCGTGTGCCAGACACGAGGAACGGTCAACGCGGCCGTAACCCGAACGGCCGATCGCCACGACCCTTTCGGCCGCGTTTTGCCCGGGCAAGGGGGACGGATCGCCGCCGCACGGGGCCGGTCCCGCCGGGAACCGGCCATCGGCAAAGTCTTCCCCAAACAGTGGGACCGGGTCGGGTGCGGCGGGACCGGGTCAGGCGCGGGCGGTCACGAACCAGTCGACCGCCGTCGTCAGCTCCGCCGGCTTCTCCACCGGCAGCTCGTGGCCCGCGTCGATGATGCGGACGACGGCGTCCGGGTAGGCCTTCGCCATCCGCAGCATCTGCTTCACCGGCAGCTGGATGTCGTGGTAGCCGTGGACCAGCAGGGTGGGCGTGCGGATCTCGCCGACCCGGTCGAGGACGTCGAAGGCCCGCATGGCGCCGTACAGCGTCATGACCACCTCGCGCGGGGTGTCCGCGGAGGCGCGGACGTACTCGCGGATCTCCTCGCGCGGGTAGCCCGGGGCGAAGGCCCGCTGGATGTTGGCGGCGACGAACAGCTTGAAGGGCACGAGGGTGGACGCGCCCAACAGCAGGCCCCGGCCCCGGCTGTAGGTCATCCGGCTGATGGAGTTGACCAGCACCATGCGCTCGACGCGCTCGGGGTGGGAGAGGGCGATCGTCTGGGAGATCATCCCGCCCATGGAGTGACCGATCAGCACGAAGCGCTCGACCTTCAGGTGGTCGAGGAGGGCGAGGACGTCCTTCGCCAGCTCCTCGATCGTGCGCACCCCCGCACCGCTGCTGTCGCCGTGCCCGCGCAGGTCCAGCCGGATCACCCGCCGCTTCTCGGCGAAGTGCGCCACCTGGTGGTCCCAGCGGTGCCGGTTGGCCGTCCAGCCGTGGACGAACACCAGGGGCACCCCGTCGCCGTCGCGGGGGCCCTCGTCGTCGTACGTCAACGCGGCGCCGTCGACTTCGAGCTGCGGCATGTGAGGGCCCTCCTGGGTGCGGTCCGGTTACTGCCCGGTACGGTAACCGGCCGCCCCCTCCCCCGTCACCGTCGTTCGCCGAGGAATTCCAGGATGTGCCCGAACACGTCGAGGGCGGCGCCCCGGCCGAGGAACGTGTCGAGGTGGCCGTATCCGGGGATCTCGGTGTACGCCACGTCGAGCTGCGGCTGCCGGTGTGCCAGCACCTCGTGACAGAGTCGCTGCGAGTCCAGCCACAGCCCGTTGTCACTGCCCGCCAGGAGCAGCACCGGGGCGTCGATGCGGCCGGCCGCGTCCAGCGCGTTGGGCGGCAGCGCCCGGTAGCGGTGGTCGGTGTCGTGCCAGCGCACGACGCTGCGGGCCAGCTCGATCCGGCGCAGATGCGGCAGGATCCACAGCGGCGCGGGGCCGAGGAGCTCGGCGAGCCGGTCGTGGGTGGCCTCGGCGAGGTTCTCGTGCACGAACAGCGAGGCGCCCGAGCCCCAGGCCGAGTTGTGCAGGATCTGGCAGGTCGGGTCGGGACAGCTCGCCCTGCGGGAGGCCAGGGCGAACAGGGGCGTGTACTTGGACCACAGGCCCACCTTGCGGAAGTCGACCGGGATGTGGTCGATCCGGGTCTTGAGCAGCTCCCCCGCCACCGACATGCGCAGCGAGGTGCGGCCCGCGAACTTCGGGGTCAGGAAGACGCCCTGGGAGACGACTCCGGCAAGGCCCGGCACGAGCCCCGCCGTCATGCTCATCGACAGGGTGAGGGAGCCGATGCAGTGGGCGACCACGAACAGCGGCCGGTCGCCGATGCGTTCGCGGATGTGGGAGACGGCCTCGGGGATGTCGTACAACGCCACGTCGTCGTAGGTGTACCTGCCGCCGGTCTCGTTGTACGGCAGCCGGCAGCTGCCCCGCCAGTCGAGCAGCCAGGGCTCGTAGCCGTCGTCGAGCAGGACGTCGACCAGGTTGCGGGTCTCCGGCAGCAGGAACATGTCCGCGGAGGCGGTGTGCCCGTGCAGGAGCAGTACGGCGGGGCGGCCGGTGTCACCGGTGTCGACGCGGGTCAGGCCGAGCCGTACGCCGTCGCTCGTCCGGAAGGGGATCTCCTCGACCCGGGTGGGGTCGAGACGGTGGCGCAGCGGGCGCGGGGCCGCGGTGGTGCGGACCTTGCGGAGCGCGGGCCGGGTGCGGGAGGTCGTGGCCTTGAACATCATCGGTTGCGCTCCGTGAGGGTCGGGGTGCGGCGCAGGTCGAGCAGGTCCGCGGCGGCCCGGGTGAACGGGCCGAGCAGTCCGCGGCCCATCTCCAGACCGAACCAGGCGAGCCAGGTCAGCTTGGCGGCCCGCTTCTCCCGACCGGTCAGACGCGGGTCGACCTTGATGCCGTCGATCTGGTCGCGGACGTAGGAATCGGCGGGTACGACGACCTCGCCGAGCAGGCTCGCGGCCTCGCCCTCGCGGCCGATCTCGACGGTCAGGGCGCGGGTCTGCCGCCACAGGTCCCGGCGGGCGCGGGCGTACTTGCGGCCCTCCAGCCACCACTGTCCGCCGTCTGCGTCGCGCAACCGCAGCCGGTAGCGCAGGAGTTGGTGCCTGAGGCCGTGGTGCTGCGGGATGCCCTCCTCGGGGCGGATCCAGACGTCGCCGCGCTCGACGGTCAGCGGGCCGGGGTGGATCGCGGGGCAGGTCACTTCGCCGGTCACGTCGATCCGGCGCTCCTTCACCAGCTGGTACATGCTCGCGATGGACAGGGTGAGCGCCATCGAGCAGGGCGTCTCGGCGTTCGCGCCGACCGGGCCGACGGTGCCCTCGGTCGTCTCGGTGAACCACAGATAGGGCTGGTCGTCCTTGTGGGGCAGCCGGGCCAGGCCGTCGTCGGCAAGTTTCTCGAAGGTCCTCGTCTGGGCCTGTGCGTCGTAGCGGGCCGCGGGCGGCAGGCCGAGGGCCGCGACGAGGGAGTCGGTGCGCTCGCTGCCGGCCGCGGGTCCCTTCAGTGTGGCCTCGACCAGCTTGAGGGCGGTGGGGCTCTGCAACACCCGGCTCAGGAAGGCCAGTTCGGGTATGGGTTCGGTGTCGAGCCGGGCCAGGGCGCCGGTGCGCCACTCGTCCCAGTCCTGGACGCGCACATGCATGCCGCCGAGCGCCATGTCCCGTACGACGTCGTCGAGGGTGTTGGGGACGCCGGTCAGGTTGTAGTCGAAGCCCCAGGCGTCCGGCTCGCAGATCGCGGCGACCGCGACCCGGCTCACCCAGTCGACCGGGGCGGCGTTGAGGTAGCGGAACGCCGGTACGGTGCGGAAGCGGCCGAAGGCCGAGATCAGACCGCTGCTGAGGTCGAGCGGGTTGTACGCGCCGGTCCTGGTGTGGCCCCCGATGCCGCCGGGGCGCAGGGCGGTGACCACCAGGCCGTGGTCGCGGGCCCGGCGCAGCGCGACCTCGGCGGCCCACTTGGACTGGTCGTAGCCGGAGATGAGCCGGTCGATGTGGGCGAGCGGGTCGTCCTCGCCCATCGAGGTGATGCCGACCTCGTTGAACACCGCGATCGAGGAGATGTGGTGCAGCGGTTTGGGGCGGCCGGTCGCCGCGAGCTCGGCCAGGGTCAGCGTGCCGAGGACATTGCTGCCGCGCAGGGACTGGTAGCCGCGCAGGAAGTCCACGGCCGCCGCCACGCCGACGACGCTGTCGAGTTCCTGGGCGAGGCTGTGCCACAGCTCGTCGGACAGACCAAGACGCGGGCGGCGGATGTCGCCGGGCAGCACGGTCACCCGGCGTCGCACCTCCGACGACCAGGGGAGCCGGTAGCTGCGCAGCTGCTCCGCCAGCCGGGCCTCGGCCGCCTTCTCGTCGGCCGCGCGGACCAGGCAGTACACATGGGCGTCGCTGTGCCGCAACAGGTCGAGCAGCATATGGCCGCCGAGGAAGCCGGTGGCACCGGTGAGCAGGATCCGGCAGGGCGGCAGCGGCTCGGGTACGTCGGTGAAGGGGAGCCGGTCGGCGAGGGCGAGATCGGCCAGGATCTGGTCGAGGTCCTCCTGGCGGGCCCGGGAGTGGCGGTCGGTGGTGGACCGGGGGGTGCTCAGCACGGCGGGTGGGGTGCGGGGCGCCGGGACGGGGAGGATGCTCGGAGCCGGGGCGGGGGCGGTGCCGGCGGCGGGGAGCGGGAGGGCGGCCGGTGTGACGGGGGCCGCCGCGCCCGCGGTGCCGCTCCCCGGAGCCGGTGCGGCGCCGGAACCGGTGACCGCCGGGCCCGGGGCCGCGCCGGAACCGGTCTGCTCCGTCGCCGTGCCCGCGATCACCGGCAGCCAGCGCCGGGCCAGGCTGATCGGCCGGGCGTCGGCGAAGACGTCGTCCAGATCGACCTCGATGCCCAGCTCGTCCTCCAGCTCCGCGATGAGCTCCACCGCGTGGACGGACGTACCGCCCGCGTCGAAGAAGTCGGCGTCCGGAGCCAGTCGGCCGGAGGGCAGGTAGCGGCCCGCCGCGGTGGCGATGGTGGCCGCCAGGCCGTCCACGTCCCGGACCGCCGGGGCGGGGGCCGGCCCGGCCGCCGCCGTCTGCAGCCGGGCCAGGAGGTCGGTCACGCCGAGCCCGCCGCCACCCCGCTCGATGGCCTCGGCGGTCGCCTGCCTGCCGCCGTCGTCGTTCAGATCACGCATGAGAGCCCTTCACGTTGTGCACTGTCCTGTCGCTCACTGCTGTTCCTTGCTCCACGGGTCCGTCACTGCTGCTCCCAGGACCGGAAGGCCCGCAGATGGTCCGGCGTGACGACGACCTCCAGCCGCTCGTCGTCCTGGTGGCCACCGCCGAGTGCGGCCAGCAGCCGCCGGGCGGGTACGTTGCGCGGGGTCCGCTCCGCCGACATCCGGACCTTGGCGCAGCCCAGCACGTCGGCACGGTCGGCGAGCCAGCCCAACAGGCGTTCCTCGACGCCCCGGCCGAGTGCGCGGCAGCTCATCATCCAGGCCAGGAGGTCGAGTTGGTCGCCCTCGGCACGGACGGCGAGCAGGGCGATCTGGCCGTAATCGCCGAACCGGTCGCGGGCCGCCGCCGTCCACACCTCGCCGCGCTCCCGCCACCGGGCGAGATCGCCGCCGTCGGAGGACCGGGCCCGCAGGGTGAACTGGTTGGTGCGACGGACGAGTTGCTCGGCACGCTGCACGTCGTCCTCGGCCAGGGCCCGGATGTCGACCGCCAGCTCCAGCTGGGCCAGGAACTCCTCGAACCCGCCCTGTTCGCGCACCGCGTCCCGCTCCCGCTCCTGCTCGTAGAACCGCGCCCGCAGCGCGTCCTCGGCGGTCGCCGCGGCCGGAACCAGCGGCCACAAACGGTCGAGGAAGCCGTCGAGTTCACCGGCCGGCGGGCAGGTCACGGACAGCACCTGCGGCAGTGCCGCCCGCATCTTGGCGATCTCGGCCGGGTTGTCGTCCAGGAACAGGAAGCTGTCCACCCCGAGGTTGAGCGTGCGTGCCGCGTCCGCGACCCGGGCCGGCTTCGGGCTCCAGGCGGCGGAGAGCACGCTGAAGTGCTCGGCCTTCAGCAGGCTGTCGGGGCGGTCCAGGACGGCCCGCACCGTGGCCTCGTCGTTGTTGCTGACCAGCGCCAGCAGGGCGCCCGCCGCCCGCCACTGGAGCAGCCTGCGCGCCAGCAGGGCACGCGGTCCGGTGAGGTCCACCGCCTCCGGGCCGATCTCCCCGGCGACGCCGCCCCACAGGGTCTCGTCGCCGTCGACGGCGACGACCTTGGGCGCCGGGCGCAGCACGGCCCGTACGACCTCGGCGAGGCGCAGGGCGACGGCCGCCTGGAACTGCGGGGTGAAGGGCAGGTGGGCCAGCCGATCGGTGCGCGCGTCGAAGCGTTCGTCCACCTGGTGGTGGCGGGTCCACTCGTCGGGGCCGAGGACCGCGATGCCGGGCAGCCCGGCCAGGTCGGCGGCGATCCCGCGGTCCCACTCGACGAAGCGTTCCTCTTCGCGGGCGGCAGGCAGGAAGCCGACGACGAGCGGCCTGCGGGTCCGTTCGGACAGAGCCTTCAGCGCGGCCGGGTAGGCGGTGCGCAGCTCGGCGAGGAGCGTGTCGTCCACCGGGCCGAACCGCTCCAGGTCCGCGGCCCGTAGCAGCACCACGCCCACCGCCGTGGCCGGGTCGGCGAGGACGCCGGACGGGTCCTGCAGGCTCGCCAGGACCTGGTGGTACGGGGCCTCCGCGACGGTGACGCCCTCCTCCAGTGCGGCCCCGCACATCAGGGGGAGGTTGCCGAGGGCGAAGGTGGCGGCGAGGGCGAGGGACGGCCGCCGTACTTCGGCGGGCCCTTCCTCACGGGCTGGGGCCGCGACCGCACCGGCCTCCCGCACGACCGCCGTCGCGTCCCGCGCCGTCTCCTCGAGCAGCCGCAGGAACTCCTCTCCCAGCGCGGTGGCGGTCGCCGCGTCCAGGATGTCGAGGTTGTGGTCGAGCCGGACCGTGCCGGCGTCCGGAGTCATGGTGATCATCAGGTCGAGGTCGGTGTATCCGGTCCCCGTGGGCAGCACCTCCAGCCGGTTCAGTCCTCCGGAGAAGCGGACGAAGTTGAAGTACACCTCCACGAGGGGCGCGTTCGCCCGGTGCAGCCCCTGCTTGGCCAGCGTGGCCAGGACGTCCGAGAACATGGCGCCCTTCGCCAGGACCTTCTCCAGCCGGCCGTCGGTCCGGCGCAGCACCTCCTCCACCGTCTCACCCGCCGCGGCCTGCGCCGGGAACGGCACGGGCACGCCGTAGAAGCCCACGGCGCCGAACGCGTCGGCGTGGATGCGGGTGTCGACGGGCACGGCGAGCACGAACCGCTCGCGCTCCCGCTTCCTGGCCAGCAGCACGGTCAGCGTGCCGAGGCAGAAGGCGGCCGGGGTGACGGCCAGACCGCTCGCGGCCGCCGAGACGCGCTCCATGAGTCCGTCGGGGAGGGTGACGGTGACGCTGCCGGCCCGGTACGAACGGGACTCCGGCCGGTCATGGGTGAGCGTCAGGTCCAGCCGCTCGCTGCCGTGGAAGGCCTCGCGCCACTCGGCGGTGGCCCCTTGGCCGCCTTCCTGGGCCTCGATCAGCAGGTCGATGTCCCGGTTGGTGACGGTGCCGCCGAGCGGGGTGCCGGACAGTTCGGCGTCGATCTCCCCGGCCACGAGCAGCAGGGACTGCAGATCGCTGACCGCGTGGTGCGCGCCGAAGACCAGGATCTGGCCGGCTGCGCCGCCGTCGAGCAGTTCGAACCGCCACAGCGACGGGCTCGCCAGGTCGAACGGCGGCTCCAGCAGCCGGCGCAGCCGGTCGGCCGGATCGGCGTCCGGGTCGGCGGTCCAGCGCAGCAGCGGCTGCGTCAGCTCCCGGTCCACGCGCAGCTGCCGCCCGCCTTCGGGCCCGGTGACGATCGCGGTGCGCAGGGCGGCGTGCCGTGCGGCGAGCCGGTCGATGACGTCCGTGAGGGTCTCGCGGTCGGCCGGCGCGGTGAGGCGTACGGCGAGGCCGACGCCGTGGGCCGCGTCGGGCATGCCCGGCTGGGCGCTGCGCAGGAGCCGCACGACGTCCCTGGTGGCGGGCCGCAGTTCGGTCCCGGGCACTTCCGCCGCCGGGTCCGCCTTCTCCGCGCGCGCTGTCGTCGCCCGGTCGGGCAGGGCCGCGCCCAGGGCGCGGGCGAGGCCGCGGATGTCGGCGGCGGAGAACACGTCGGCGGCCGGGAGTTCGGCCCCGAGGTCGCGGGCGAAGGCGTTGCGCAGCCGGACCAGCATCAGGGAGTCCAGGCCGAGTTCCTTCAGGGCCGTGGTCGCGAACACGTCCACGGCACCGCCGGAGACCTCACCGACCCGGGCCCGTACGTACGCCTCCAGCCACTCGGCGCGGTCGTGCTCCGTGGTGGCGGCGAACACCTTCTTGACGAGGTCGTCGGTGTCGGCGCCGCCCGTGGGGAGGGTGATCAGGTCGCCCAGGATCGGGCGGCTGCGCACCGCGTCCGGGTCGAGCCCGAGCAGTTCCCAGTCGAGGGCGACGGGCGCGAGCTGACGGCGGCCGCTGTTCAGCACCCGCTCGAACAGTTCGCCGCCGTCCTGCGGGGAGAAGGCGATCAGTCCGGAGCGGCTGGTCTCGGCGGCCCGGGTGCCGGACTCGGCGACCATGCCGACGCCGGCCCAGGCGCCCCAGTCGAGGCTCAGCGCCCGCCGGCCGGCGAGGCAGAGGTGATGCGCCCAGGCGTCGAGGAAGGCGTTGGCCGCGGAGTACGGGCTCTGACCGGCCGAGCCGAGGAGTCCGGCCGCCGAGGCGAACAGCACCAGGTTCCGGGCTTCCGGGATCAGCTCGGTGAGCAGGGCGGTGCCCAGCACCTTGGGGGCGAGGACACGCAGGACACGCTCGTCGGTCAGGTTTGCCACGGTGGCGTCGTCGAGGACACCGGCCGCGTGCACGACCGTGGTGACCGGACCTGCTTCGTGTCGTACGGCGTCCAGGGCGGCCGCGAGGCCGGCCCGGTCGGCGACGTCGGCGCGGGGCAGGTGCACGGTGACACCGCGCTCCTCCAGGCCCCGGATCCAGGCGGCGGTGTCGGCGTCGGGCGTGCCCCGGCTCATCAGGGCGAGCCGTCGGGCGCCGCGCCGGACCAGCCGCTCGGCGACGACCCGGCCGAGGCCGCCCAGACCGCCGGTGATCAGGTGCACGCCGTCGGTCCCGGCGTCATCGGCGTCGTCCGGGCGGGTGCGGGCCAGGCGCGGCACGAGACGGCCCGACTCGCGCAGCGCGACCAGCCGTTCGTCGTCCGCGTGCCACAGCTGCGTCCACAGTTCCCCGGCACCGCCCGTGGGCGGCAGGTCGACGAGCGTGGTCGCCAGTTCGGGGTACTCCTGCGCCACGGCGAGTCCGAAGCCCCAGGCCAGCGCCTGCTGGGGGTGCGTCACGCGGCCGCTGTCGCCGGCGGCCTGGCTGCCGCGTACGACCACGAACAGGCGGGGTGTCCGGCCCCTCGGCCGGTCGGCGAGGGTCCGCACCAGATGCAGGGTGCTCAGGCAGCACAGGCGCGCTGCCTCCTCGGCGGTGTCGGCGTCGCCGATCGCCGGGGCGTCGAGCGCGGAGAGCTGGACCACCCGACCGGGCGGCCCGTCCGGGTAGGCCTCGTCCAGCAGTCGGGCCAGCTGGGCCGGATCGGCCGGGTCGAGCACATACCGTCCGGGGCCTTCGGCACCGAACGCCGCACCCCTGCGGGCGATCACGTGCGGCACCAGATCTCCGAGCCTGTCGGCGAGTTCTTCGGCCACTCCGGTCTCGTCGGCGAGGATCAGCCAGCCGCCGCCGTCGGGCGCCTCCTGTGCCTCGGGGCGGGGCTGCCAGCGGGTCTCGAAGAGCGCGCCGTCCAGCGGCGAGAGCGCGGCGAGCCGGAACTCCGAGGCCTCCAGGACGAGTTGGTCGTTCTCGTCCCACAGCCGCAGGTCGAGCGTCGCGGTGTCGCCGTCCACGCCGCGCAGGGCACAGGTCACCCAGGCCGGTGTGGTGCGCAGCCCGGTGAACCGCAGCCGTCCGACCCCGGCGGGCACGAACGCCCGCCCCTGCGGGGCGTTTACGGGGAGCGCGGCCGAGTGGAAGGCGGCGTCGAGCACGGCGGGGTGCAGCAGATGACCGGCGGCGGGCTTGGCGGCGAGCCGGCCGACCGCGGCGGCATCGGTACGGTGGCCCTCCTCCAGGCCCCGGAAGAAGGGGCCGTAGTCGATGCCGAGGGCGGCGAGTCCGGCGTACACGGCCGGTATGTCGACGCGTTCCGCACACCGCTCACGCAGCGCGGGCAGGTCCTCGTCCTGGTCCGCCTCGGTCCCGGCGTTGGCAACCGCGAGCCGGCCGGTGACGTGCCGTTCCCAGCGCTCGCCCTTCGCGGCGGAGGCGACGGTGAAGTCCCGGAAGCCGTTCTCGGCGGCCCGCAGCACGAGTTGGAGCCGTACGGGCCGTTCCTCGTCCAGGCGCAGCGGCTGGACGAACGCGACCTCGGCCAGCCTCACCTCGCCGCCCTCCGTCACCGCGGACGCGGCCTCGAGCGCCATGTCGAGGAAGGCCGCACCGGGCAGCCACACCTCGCCGGTGACCCGGTGGTCGGTCAGATAGGCGAAGCGGGTGTCGCGCAGGTCGATCTCGCTCTGGAAGATGTCCTTGTCCGGCTCGTCGCTGGCCTCGACGTGGGTGCCGAGCAGCGGTGAACCCCCGGTCGCGCCGCCGGAGTGGACCGGGGCGAGCCAGTGCCGTTCGCGGGCGAAGGCGTAGGTGGGCAGGTCCACCCGGCGGCCCCGAGGGAACAGGGCGGCCCAGTCGGGCGAGTGCCCGGCCGTGTACAACTCGCCCACCCTGCCCAGCAGTACGTCCCGGCCGTCCCGCTGCCGGCGCAGCGAACCGACGCCGACCGCGTCGATCCCGGCCTCGGCCGCGACCGCCTCCACCGACGAGGTGAGCGACGGGTGCGGGCTGAGCTCCACGAAGTAGCGGTAGCCGTCGTCCAGCATCCGCCGGACGGTGTCCGCGAAGCGCACGGGCTGCCGGAGATTGGCGAACCAGTACGCGGCGTCCAGCCCGTCCCCGGGCACCGGTTCGGCGAGCACCGACGAGTAGAACGGTGTGGGCGTGCGGGTGCCGCGGACGGCGGAGAAGCGGTCGAGCAGCTCGTCGCGGAGCGGCTCCATCAGCGGGGTGTGCGAGGCGAACGGCGTCGACAGGACGCGCGCGGGGACCTCCCGCTTCTCCAGGCTCCGGCGCAGCTCGGCCAGTGCGTCGGCGTCGCCCGAAACGGCCGTGCCCCGGGCGCTGTTGACGGCCGCGACGAACAACCGGTCCGCATACGGTCCGAGCAGCTTCTCGACGTCCGCGCGGGGCAGTTCCACGGCCAGCATGCCGCCCTGTCCGACCACGGGTACGACCGCCTGGGCGCGCCCCGTCACCACGGCCACGGCCTCGTCCAGCGTCAGGGCGCCGGCGGTGTAGGCGGCGGCGATCTCGCCCAGGCTGTGCCCGACGACCGCGTCCGGTGTGACGCCGAGCTCGCGCCAGGCGGCGGCCAGGGCCGCGTTGACCGCGAACAGAACCGGCTGGAGGTACTCCGTGCGGTCGAGCGGGGAGAACTCCTCCGGTGCGCGCAGCACATTGAGCACGGACCAGCCGACCTGCCGGTGGACGGCCTCGTCGATACGGGTCAGCTCCTCACGGAACGCCTCCGAATCGGCCAGCAGTTCCATGCCCATGCCGGTCCACTGGCCGCCGTGCCCGGCGAACACGAAGGCCACCTTGCCGGTCTGCTCCTCGCGGGGCGGTGTCAGGGGCCTGCGCCCGCTGCTCAGCGCCTTGAGGGAGGAGAGGAGTTCGTCCCGGTCGCCCGCGACGACGGTCGTGCGCCACTCGAAGTGGCTGCGACGGCGGGCCAGGGTGTGGGCCGCGTCCGGCAGCGAGGTGTCGTCGGTGACGTACTGGGCCAGCCGCGCGGCCTGTCCGCGCAGCGCGCTCTCGCCGCGTCCGGACAGCACGAACAGCCTTTTCTCCGGCGGTGTTTCATGCGGGGCCTCGGCCTCGACGGGCGGGGCCTCCTCGACGATCACATGGGCGTTGGTGCCGCTGATCCCGAAGGCGCTGATCCCGGCGCGCCTGACCCGCTCCCCCGTCGACGGCCAGTCCACGGCGTCCTGGAGCAGCCGCAGTCCGCTGCCGTCCCACTCGACGTGCCGGCTGGGCATGTCGGCGTGCAGGGTGCGCGGCAGGGTCCGGTGCCGCAGCGACTGGACCACCTTGATCAGCCCGGCCACGCCCGAAGCCGCCTGCACATGACCGATGTTGGACTTGAGGGAGCCCAGGTACAGCGGGCGGTCCTGGGGGCGGGAGTCGGCGAAGACCTCGGCCAGGGCGTTGGCCTCGATCGGGTCGCCGAGCGTCGTTCCGGTCCCGTGGGCCTCCACGTAGTCGATGTCGGCGGGTTGCAGTCCCGACCGTTCCAGCGCCCGCCGGATCACCTGCTCCTGCGCCGGTCCGTTGGGCGCGGACAGGCCCTGGCTGCGGCCGTCCTGGTTGACGGCCGTACCGCGCAGCACGGCCAGTACCTCGTCCCCGTCGCGCCGGGCGTCGCTCAGTCGCTTCAGTACGAGCATGCCGACGCCCTCGGCCCAGATCGCGCCGTCGGCGTCGTCGGAGAAGGAGCGGCAGCGGCCGGTCGGGGAGAGTCCGCGCAGTCGGCTGAACTCCACGAAGGTCTGGGGTGTGACCATCAGGGTCACTCCGCCGGCCAGCGCGAGATCGCACTCTCCGGTCCGCAGCGCCTGTGCCGCGAGGTGGGTGGCCACCAGGGAGGAGGAGCACGCCGTGTCGACGGTCATCGCCGGGCCGTGCAGGCCGAGGGCGTAGGCGAGGCGGCCCGAGGCCACGCTCAGCGCCGAGCCGGTGCCGACGTATCCGTCCAGCTGGTCGAGCCGCGAGCCGGACAGATAGTCGCTGCCGAACATGCCGACGTACACACCGGTGGTGCTGCCCGCCAGTGCGGCGGGCACGATCCCGGCGCGCTCCAGCGCCTCCCAGGACGTCTCCAGGAGCAGCCGCTGCTGCGGGTCCATGGCGGCGGCCTCCTTCGGGGTGATGCCGAAGAAGCCCGGGTCGAAGGACTCGATGTCCTCCAGGAAGCCGCCCTCGCGGGCGTATGTCTTGCCGAGGGCGTCCGGATCGGGGTCGTACAGCGACTCCACGTCCCAGCGCCCCGCCGGGAACGGGCCGACGGCGTCACGGCCGTCCGCGACCAGGCGCCACAGTCCCTCCGGGTCGCTCACCCCGCCCGGCAGCCGGCAGGCCATGGAGACCACGGCGATCGGCTCGTCCGTCGCCGGGGTGCCGAGGCGTGCCGGGGCGGACGCGGTCCGCCGGGCGGCACGGTCGCCGTCCGTGACGAGGACGTTGTCCAGCAGATGGGCGGCCAGCCGGTCTGCGGTGGGGTGGTCGAACAGCAGGGTCGCGGGGAGCCGGGCGCCGATACGGGTGCCGATGCGGTTGCGGAGTTCGACCGCGGTCACCGAGTCCATGCCGAGATCGCGCAGCGGCTGGTCGGGGCGGACGGACTCCGCCGAGCGCAGGCCGAGGGCGCGGGAGACCTCGTCGCGGACCAGGGCCAGGACGCGTTCGGCGCGTTCCGCCTCCGGCAGCCGGGCCAGGCGGCCGGCCAGGCCGTCGCCGGTGTGCCGGTCGGTGCGGGGCGCGGGCAGCAGCGAGCGCCACAGAGCGGACCCGTCGGTGTGCTCGCGCAGCCGGGGCAGGTCCAGGACCCAGGCGACCAGGTGCGGCGCGTTCCGCCGCAGGGACAGCTCGACCAGGTCGCGGCCCTGGTCGGGGGTCAGGGCGCGATGGCCGAGGCGCGCCATCCGGTCCAGGTCGGCGTGTGCGGCGGCGAGGCCGTCGCCGGCCCATGCGCCGAACGAGACGGAAACGCCGGGCAGGCCCGAGGAGCGCCGGTGGTGGGCGAGTTGGTCCAGGAAGGCGTTGGCCGCCGCGTAGTTGCCCTGGCCCGGGTTGCCGACGACGCCGGCGGCCGAGGAGACCAGGAGGAACAGGTCGAGGGGCGCGCCCGCGGTGAGCCGGTGCAGATGGGCGGCGCCGTCGGCCTTCGGGCTCAGCACCCGTGCGAGCCGCTCGGGCGTCAGCTCGGCGACCACCCCGTCGTCCAGGACACCGGCGCAGTGCACGACGCCCCGCAGCGGCGTCTCCTCGCCGATCCCGGCGAGTACGCGGGCCACGGCCGACGCGTCCGCCACGTCGCACGCCGCCACCTCGACCTCGGCGCCCAGCGCGGCCAGTTCGGCGGTGACCTCGGCGGTGCGGGGACCGTCGGGTCCCTGACGTGAGGTCAGGAGCAGTCGGGAAACGCCGTGTTCGGCGAGGAGGCGGGCGATGTGCCGGCCGACGGCTCCCAGCCCGCCGGTGATCAGCACGGTGCCGTCGGTGGGGACCGGGGTGGGGGTGCCGGCCAGATCCAGCACCACGGGGCGGTCGGAGACGGCTCGGTGGCGGATCGCCTCGCGGGCGTCGGTGACATGGAAGACACGTGGGTGTTCGGCTGCCGCGACCGCGGCAGTGAACGGTACTTCGTCCGCGACCACCATGACCCGCGTCGCATCGGTGACCGCCTCGGAGCCCGGCGCGGTGCCGGCCCCGGCGACCACCCGCACGCCGGGAAGGAATCCCTCGACGTCGGCCGCGACCTCGCTCAGCACACCGGCGCACACGACGGATGTCGCTCCGGGGACCGGAAGCGCGAGGGCGTGCACCTGGATCCGCACCTGGCCGGGCCCCAGCGGCAGCGGCTCGGCGGGGCGCAGCGTCGGCTCGTCGGCGAGGGCCAGCTCGTAGTGGTCTCCCACCGGCAGGCGCAAGGTGTCCGCGGGGCGGGCGCGCACCAGCCTCGGGACGAGCAACGTGCCCGCGCGGAGGGCGAGTTCGGGTTCGTCGGGAAGACCCCCGGCGGCGAGCAAGGCAGCCGCCAGGGCCGCGTGGTCGAGATCGCCGAGGTCGTCGAGGTCGAGCAGGGTCAGCCCGAGGTCCGGGTGCTCGGCGCGGGAACTGCGCGCCAGGCCCCACAGCACCGACTGGGCGAAGCCCGTCACCCGGTCGTCGTCGGCCGCGGCGACCGCGCCGCGGGTCACCCAGACGGTCCGGGACGGGGCCTCCTCCCCGGGCAGCGCGATCAGAGCCTGCAGCTCCTCCAGTGCCGCGGCCGCCAACTCCTGTGCCATGGCAGCCGGTTCGGTGTCCTCGGCCGGACGCGGCCAGATGCGTACGACGACATCGGCACCTGTGCCGCGCACCTCGGCCCCCGCCGCGCCGAGGCCCTGCCGGGCGGCCGCGACCTGTGGATCGGACCGGTCGCCGACGACCGACCACGCGGTGCGCGGTGCGGCGGAGGGCTCCTCGGGCAGGGCCGTCCACGCGACCTCGTACAGATGCCGTCCGTTCTCGGAGCCGCCGCCCAGGTCGGCCGGGTCGGCCGCCCGCAGCCGTACGGTTTCGAGGCGTCCGGCCGGGAGTCCGTCGGCGTCCCACAGCGTCACGTCCAGCGTGAGGTCCGTGGCGGAGCCGCCCGTGCGCCGTACGGACGCGGTCAGGTCGGCGGCGCCGCCGGGCGGCAGCACGCAGCGGCCCACGGCGACCGGGAGGAACACCCGCCCGCCGTCCGCGTCGAAGGCCGCGGCGACCTGGAGGGCGGCGTCCAGCAGCGCTGGGTGGACCGGGTAGGGGTCGGCCACGTCACGGGCGACGGACGGCAGCGAAAGGCGCGCCAGCAGGGCGCCGTCCTCGGTCGCGACCACCGACCGCACGCCCTGGAAGGCGGGACCGTAGCCGAGCCCGAGCGCGCCCAGCCGCTCGTAGGTCTTCGCGGTCCAGACCTCGGCGGCCGTGTCCGGCCACACCGGCGGCTGCCCGGGCGGCACGGGGGCGGATTCGGCCGCGGACGCGGTGGCGTGCAGGGTCCAGCCGGTGGCGTCCTGGCCGCGCGGGCGGCTGTGCACGGTGATCTCCGGTACGGGACCGGCGGTGACCACCTCGACGGACACCTCGACCGTGTGGGAGTCCGGCAGTACCAGCGGGCTGAGCAGAAGCAGGGCGGTGATGTCGGCCGGGGTGTCCGGGCGGGCCACGGCGAGGGCGGCGCGGCACAGCTCCGCCAGGGTCGTGCCGGAGACCACGGTCCGGCCGAACACGGCGTGGTCGGGCAGCCAGTCGGCGGTGGCCGGGGACCACTCGTTGCGGAAGGTCCAGCGCGTCTCGTCGGCCGACTGGAGCTGGATGCCGAGCAACGGGTGCGCGGCACGGTCGAACAGGCCGGGCCCGCCCGTGCCGGTCTCGGGCTCGATCCAGTGGCGCTGCGAATCCCAGGCGTACGTCGGCAGGTCCACGGGCGCCGTGTCGGCGACCAGACGGCGCCAGTCGATCCGCCGTCCGTGGACATGGAGTTCGGCGGCGGCCCGGTCCAGGCACTCCGAGGCGTCCTCGTCGCGGCGCAGCGAGCCGACGGCGAGCAGGTCGTGGCCGCAGTCCTCGCCGACGGTGCGCAGGGCGGTGAGCAGGGAGGGGTGCGGGCTGAGCTCGACGAAGTGGCGGTAGCCGTCGGCGGCCATGCGCTCCACGGTGGCGGCGAAGCGCACGGTCTCCCGGAGGTTGGTGTACCAGTAGTCGGCTTCCAGTTCCTCGGTGACGGGCTCACCGGTGACGGTGGAGTACCAGGCGACGGACGCCGGGCAGCTGATGACGCCGTCGAGTTCGTCGAGGATCGTCGCGCGGACCGGTTCGACCTGGGCGCTGTGGGAGGCGTAGTCGACCTCCAGGCGGCGGACGAAGACCTGTTGGGCTTCGAGGCCGGCGAGGAAGGTTTCCAGGGGCGCCACGTCGCCGGCGATCACCGTGGACCGGCCGCTGTTGACGGCCGCGACGCTCACGCCTTCGGGCAGCCGTGTCTCGACCTCGGTGTGGGGCAGCGCCACGACGGCCATGGTGCCGGTGCCGGACAGCTCGGTCAGGGCCTGGCTGCGCAGGGCGACCACGGCGGCGGCGTCGTTGAGGCTGAGCGCGCCCGCGACACAGGCCGCGGCGACCTCGCCCTGGCTGTGTCCGATCACGGCGTCGGGCCGGATGCCCCGGGCCCGCCACACGCCGGCCAGCGACACCATCACGGCGAACAGCACCGGCTGGACCACGTCCACCCGGTCCAGGGACGGCGCGCCCGCGGCACCGCGCAGCACCGACGTCACCGACCACTCGGTGAAGGGGCGCAGGGCGGCGTCGCAGCGGTCGAGTTCGTCGGCGAACACCGGGTCCCGGTCGAGCAGGTCGCGGGCCATGCCGGTCCACTGGGCGCCCTGACCGGGGAAGACGAAGGCCACCTTGCCCGCGGGCCGGGTCTGCTCGGGTCCGACGGTCGGGTCGGGCTCGGGCCGGCCTTCGGCCAGTGAGCGCAGGGCGGTGAGCAACTCGTCGCGGTGGCCCGCCCGGACGACGGCTCGGTGGTCGAAGTGGGTGCGATGGTGGGTGAGCGTCGCGGCCACGGCGGGCAGGGGCAGTTGCGGCCGGGCTTCCAGTGCTTCGAGGAGGCGGGCGGCCTGTCCGCGGAGGGCGGGAAGGCCGCGGGCGGAGAGCGGGAAGAGGCCGGTGGCGGGCAGTTCGCGGCCCAGGGGGCCCGTGCCGGACCCGGAGCTTTCCCGGGCCGGCTCCTCGGGCGCCTCCTCCAGCACCACGTGGGCGTTGGTGCCGCTGATGCCGAAGGCGCTCACCCCGGCGCGCCGCGCCCGGCCGGGCTCGCGCGGCCATGCCTGGGCGTCGCCGAGCACGCGCAGGCCGCTGTCCGTCCAGTCGATGTGCCCGGTGAGGTTCTCGGCGTGCAGCGAGGCCGGAATCCGTTCGTGGCCGAGGGCCAGCACCGTCTTGATGACGCCGCCGATGCCCGCCGCGGCCTGGGTGTGACCGATGTTGGACTTGAGGGAACCCACGCCGAGCGGCCGGTCGGCGGGGCGGCCCGGCCCGAACACATTGGCCAGCGCCCGGCCCTCGATCGGGTCGCCCAGACGGGTGCCGGTGCCGTGCGCCTCGACGTAGTCCAGGTCGTGCGGCGTCAGCCCGGCGGCGTCCAGCGCGGCGCGCAGCACCCGCTCCTGGGCGGGGCCGTTGGGCGCGCTCAGGCCCTGGCTGCGGCCGTCCTGGTTGATCGCCGAGCCCTTGACCACGGCCAGCACGCGGTCGCCGTCCCGGCGTGCGTCCGCGAGCCGCTTGAGCAGGACCAGCCCGCAGCCCTCGGCCCACACCACACCGTCGGCGTCGGCCGAGAACGGGCTGCACCGCCCGGACGGCGACAGCCCGCGCAGCCTGCTGAACTCGACGTGCCCGCGCGGCGTCACGAGGAGCGTCGCGCCACCGGCGAGCGCCAGGTCGCACTCGCCGCTCGCCAGCGCCCGCGCCGCCAGGTGCAGCGCGACGAGGGAGGACGAGCAGGCGGTGTCGACGGTCACCGCGGGACCCTGGAGGCCGAGGGTGTAGGCGATGCGCCCGGAGGCCACGCTGGCCGCCGAGCCGGTACCGACATGCCCGTCGAGCTGGCCGAGCGAGGCCGCGGCCAGATAGCCGCTGTCGTACAGGCCGATGTAGACGCCGGTGGAGCTGCCGTTCAGCGTGTCCGGGACGATGCCGGCCCGCTCCAGAGTCTCCCAGGCGGTCTGCAGCAGCAGCCGCTGCTGCGGGTCCATGGCCGCGGCCTCGCGCGGGGAGATCCCGAAGAAGGGCGCGTCGAAGCGGTCGATGCCGTCCAGGAATCCGCCGCGGAGGGTGTAGGCCTTTCCGGTGGCCTCCGGGTCGGGGTCGTGTAGCCCGCGGGTGTCCCAACGGCCCGCGGGAACCTCGGAGATGGCGTCCTCGCCCGTGGCCAGCAGCCGCCACAGCGCCTCGGGGTCATCGGCTCCGCCGGGGAAGCGGCAGGCCATGGAGATGATGGCCACGTCGTCGTCCGGGCGGGCGGCGGCGGCCCGGGCCGGCTCGGGGGTCGTCGACGCCGTTGCGCCGGAGGGTGGTTCGAGGACGGCCTCGGCGATCGCCGAGATCGTGGGGTGGTTGAAGACCAGGGACGGTTCCAGGGGCCGGCCGATCCGCTCGGAGAGCTCGGCGGCGAGGGTCACCAACTGGCGTGATCCGATGCCGAATTCGGCGATGGGCCGGTCCGGGTCGACGGCCGGCGGCTCGATCCCGGCCGCCTCGGCGACGGCCGACGCCAGCCAGGCCCGTACGCCCTCGGAGGTCGTCGGGGACGGCTCGGGGGACTGCTTCGGGGACTCGTTCGCAGGCATCTGGGCAGGTGTCCTCGTGAACTCGGGCTCAGGCGGATTCCATACGGCCGCTCGCGCTACGGCGAAGGCGACAGGCGACGGAAAAGGGGGCAGGACTGACCGCCGTACGAGGGACGTACGACGGAACGACGGCGCGGGCGACGGCGGGCGACGGCGGTCGGCTGGGACCGCCGGCGCGAACGGGCGCGCCGGCGGCGGGCGGTGTCAGACCGCGGAGGGCTCGCCGACCACGGCCAGGGTGCCGTCGAGATGGGCCGCGCGGGTGGCGCGGCGCTGGATCTTCCCGCTGGACGTCTTGGGGATGGTGCCGGGCTGGACCAGCACGACGTCACGCACCGACAGGCCGTGGGCCTCGCCGATCGCGCTGCGGATCAGGTCGATGACCTTCTCGGCCTCGCCGACCGCGTCCGGGGACAACTCGGCGACGACGACCGCCTGTTCGCCCTCCGTCCCGCAGTCCACGGAGAACGCGGCGGTGCAGCCCGGCCGCAGCGCCGGGTGGGACAGCTCGGCGGACAGCTCCAGGTCCTGCGGGTAGTGGTTGCGGCCGTCGATGACGATGAGGTCCTTGCGGCGGCCGGTGACGAACAGTTCGCCGTCGCGCAGGAATCCGAGGTCGCCGGTGCGCAGGAAGCGGCGCTCCTGGCCGGTGAGGGCGTCGGGGAGTGCGGCGCGGAACGTCTCACGGGTGGCGAGGGCGTTGCGCCAGTAGCCCTTGGCGACGCTCGCGCCGCCGACCCAGATCTCGCCGACCTCTCCCTCGGGCAGTTCCTCCCGTCGTTCGGGGTCGGCGATCACCACGGTCACACCGGGGCCGGGGCGTCCGCAGCCCACGGCCGAGGCGTCCGCCTCACCTGCGTGCGGCCCGTTCCCGGCGGGTTCCAGCAGCGTGGGCGGGGTGTCCACGGAGCCGCCGGTGACCATGAGGGTGGCCTCGGCGAGGCCGTAGCAGGGGTAGAAGGCCTCGCGGCGGAAGCCGGCCTCGCCGAAGGTCTCGGCGAACCGCCGCAGGGTGGCCGCGCGGACCGGTTCGGCGCCGTTGAAGGCGACCTTCCAGGAGCTGAGGTCGAGGTCGTCGAGCAGGTCCGGGCCGGCGTGCTTGAGGCACAGTTCGTAGGCGAAGTTGGGACCGCCGCTGGTGTGCGGGCGGAAGCGGCTGACGGCCTTCAGCCAGCGCGCGGGCTGCTGCAGGAAGTGCAGCGGCGAGAAGAGGGTGGCGGTGGTGCCGAGGTACATCGTGTTGAGGACCGGGCCCATCAGGCCCATGTCGTGGTAGACGGGCAGCCAGCTGACGATCAGTTCGTGGCCGTACTCCGCGATCGTGTCGGGGGTGTGGCCCATCCGCTCGGTGATGACCCGTTCGTTGTCCAGCAGGTTTCCGTGGGTCACGACCACTCCGCGCGGGGCGGAGGTCGAGCCGGAGGTGTACTGGAGGAACGCGACGGAGTCCGCGGTGAGTTCGGGTTCGCGCCAGGCGGCGGCCGCCTCGTCGGGGATGTCCTCGGTGGCGATGCGGGCGATGCCGTCCAGTTCGGGCAGGTGTTCCGCCATGGTGTCCAGGGCGGCGATCACCTCGCGGCCGCCGAGGATGACCTTGGCGTCCGCGTCGGCTATCAGGCGCTTCATACGGGTCAGGGCACGGTGGTTCTGCGCCCGGCCCTGCGGGGGCACGCCCGGCACGGCGGCCACACCGGCCGAGAGACAGCCCAGGTAGCCGCAGATGAACTCCAGGCCGGGGGGGTGGAGAAGCATGGCGCGGGACCCGGCGAGTCCGCGCTCCTGCAGCCAGGCGGCGATCGCTCGCGACCGGTCGGCGAGGCGCCCGTAGCTGAGCTCCTGCGTCTCTCCGTCGCTGTCGCCCGTGACGAGGTAGCGGTAGGCGGTCCGATCAGGGTGGGTCGAGGCGTGCGTGGTCAGTAAATCGACCAGGGAACGTGCCATGTTGACGAGTCTCACCTGTCTGAATTGGTGAGCAGGGAACTGACGTTCGAGGGACGCGTCACGCGTAACCGCACAAGCCCTGACCGACCAGGCCCCCTTGCCGGGTCGTCGGGCTCGGCACCCCCGTCGTTGGAGTCGCAGGTCGAGCGACTCCCGGTGATCCCCGCTTCGGTTTGCTACCGACGAGTAGCACCCTAGCAACTCTCAGCTGATCGAAATGACGGACGCATGTAAATTGCTTGCGTACTCGGGGCTTCGGAGGGCCGACGCCGCGTGACGGCCAGGTGAACGCGACGGCGTGAGAGCGGGATTAAGCCACCTGGCGGATCGCCCGTACGACACCTTCGGGATCGGGCGTGGACACGGCCAGGCGGTCGAAGGGCGCGGACGGCCGCAGATCAACGACCACGACAGGACCGTGCTCGCGCACGGCGACGAAGTCCCGGCCCTCGGGGTGCCGCCACTCGCCCAGACAGAACCGGTCGGGCAGCCACCGGGCGGAGCGCGGCAGGCCGCGCAGTCCGCGCCACCAGTCCGGCTCGACGGTCACCTCGCGGACCGCCGTGAGCGGCAGGCGGACCTCGCGGCGCCGGGCCAGCACGCGCTCGGGTACTCGGGGCTTCGGAGGGCCGACGCCGCGTGACGGCCAGGTGAACGCGACGGCGTGAGAGCGGGATTAAGCCACCTGGCGGATCGCCCGTACGACACCTTCGGGATCGGGCGTGGACACGGCCAGGCGGTCGAAGGGCGCGGACGGCCGCAGATCAACGACCACGACAGGACCGTGCTCGCGCACGGCGACGAAGTCCCGGCCCTCGGGGTGCCGCCACTCGCCCAGACAGAACCGGTCGGGCAGCCACCGGGCGGAGCGCGGCAGGCCGCGCAGTCCGCGCCACCAGTCCGGCTCGACGGTCACCTCGCGGACCGCCGTGAGCGGCAGGCGGACCTCGCGGCGCCGGGCCAGCACGCGCTCGGGCAGGGTGAGACGGAGGACCACGTCCTCCCCGTCGACGACGAGCCGGGCCACCGCGACCACCTCCTCGGCGCATCTGTGCCCATTGTCGACCTGAGATCCGCACGGAAACGCCGTCGATTACCCCAAATGCCCGATCGGTGAATCGGTCCTATCGTGCTGTTATGGAGCACGCACTCAGTCCCGTGACCCTCACAGAGCTACGGCGCCCACGCCCGTATCCCGCGGTGTCCGTGCTGACGCCGACGCATCGCCGAGAGCCTTACAACGCCCAGGATCCGGTCCGGCTGCGCAATGTCGTGGCCGAGGCCAAGAAGCAGCTGGAGTCCGACCCCTCGGTCACCCGGGAGCGGCGCGTCGACGTCGTCGACCAGCTCGACCGGGCCCTGTCCGAGGTGGACCTGGCGCACGCCGAGGACGGCCTGGTGATCTTCGCCGCACCCGGTGAGCACCAGGTGTGGTCGCTCGGCCGGACCGTGCCCGAGCGGGTCGTCCTCTCGGACACCTTCCTCACCCGCAACCTCGTCTCCGCGCAGGCCGCCGAGCGGCCGTTCTGGGTGCTCTCGGTCTCCCCCGACCGCGTCACGCTGTGGAACGGCGGACCTGAACGCGTGACCGAGGACCACTCCGGCGGCTTCCCGCTGACCAGGAGGCGCGAGAACTTCGACGCCGAGCGCCAGGAACAGATCGGCGACATCCCGAGCACGTTCCGCGACGAGGACACCCGTCACTTCCTGCGCGATGCGGACACGGCGCTGACGGCCGTGCTGCGCACCGACCCGAGGCCGCTGTACGTCACCGGCGAGCAGGCGGCCCTGTCCGCACTGGACGAGGTGGGCACCGCCATCAGGGAAGCCGTGCACGTCCCGCACGGCGGGCTGGCGAACGGCACCCCCGAGGCGGTGTGGCAGGCCATACGGCCGGTCGTCGCCGCGGAGGCCCGCAGGAACACCGACGCCGTGTCCCGGGAGCTGTCCACCGCCCGGGGGCGCAAGGAGTTCGCCGCGGGTGTCGACGAGGTCTGGCAGAGCGCCCGCGAGGGCCGCATCCGGCTGCTCGCCGTCGAGGAGAACTACCGCATCACCGTCCGTGACGACGGCGACCATCTGGTCCCGGCGGAGAGCGGCGACCTCGACGCCCGCGAGGACATCGTGGACGAGATCGTCGAGCAGTGCCTGGAGACCGGCGCCGATGTCCGCTTCGTACCGGACGGCACCTTGGGCGACGAGAACGGGATCGCGGGAGTACTGCGCTACTGAGGACGCCTTCCCGGCGGGCGTACGCTACGGCGTGATCGCCGGCTGAGAGGGAGTGCGCACGTGGGTGACCTGCTGGGCGTGGCTGTACTGGGTGCCGGACACATGGGGGCCGATCACATACGACGCCTCGAGCACGTGGTGAGCGGAGCCAGGGTCGCCGCGGTCGCCGACCCCGACGACGGCCGGGCCAAGGAGGCTGCGGCCGGCCTGGACGGGGCCTTGGTGCACACGGACGCGGTGGCCGCGCTGGACGCGCCCGGAGTGCAGGCCGTCCTGATCGCCTCGCCCGGCCCCGCGCACGAGGAGGCACTCCTCGCGGCATTTGCACGCGGACTGCCGGTACTGTGCGAGAAGCCCATGGTGCCGGACTCCACCGGAGCGCTCCGGGTCATGGAGGCGGAGGCAGGGCTCGGGCGGCGGCTGACGCAGATCGGGTTCATGCGCCGCTACGACAGCGAGTACCGCCGTCTCAAGGCTCTGCTGGACGGCGGCACCCTGGGGCGCCCGCTGATGCTGCACTGCACCCACCGCAATGTCTCCTCCCCGCCCGACTTCACCAGCGCCATGCTGGTCAACAGCTCGGTCTCGCACGAGATCGACGCGGCCCGCTGGCTGCTGGGCCAGGAGCTGACCGCCGTGACCGTGCTGCGTCCGGCGTCCTCGCCGGGCGCCCCGAAGGGCCTGGTCGACCCGCAGTTCGTGCTCTTCGAGACGGAGCAGGGCGCCCTGGTGGACGTCGAGGTCTTCGTCAACTGCGGCTTCGGCTACCAGGTGCGGTGCGAGGCCGTGTGCGAGGCGGGCAGCGCCCGGATCGGCGACGAACACACCATGGTCGTGACCGCGCGCGGGAGCGCACGGGAGGAGGTGGCGCAGGACTATCTCGTCCGGTTCGCCGACGCCTACGACCGCGAGGTGCAGGCGTGGGTCGACGCCACCCGGCGGGGAACGGTCACGGGCCCCAGTGTCTGGGACGGATACGCGGCCTCCGTGGTCGCCGAGGCGGGGGTCCGGGCGCTGGAGAGCGGCCGCCGGGCGGTCGTCGAGCTCGCGCCGCGCCCGGACCTGTACGCGCGGCTCAGCCGCTGATGCTCGGCGCGCCGGTCTCCAGGTGCCCGGTGAACCGGCGCGACCAGGTCGTGTCGGAGTCGACGGTGACCGTGAAGTCGTACCAGCCCTGCTGGTGGGCGACCGCGTTGAACCAGTCCTCCGTCGACGCACCCGCGGCGACCGTGTACGTCCACGGTCCGTCGCCGCGGTAGTGGTTCGAAGTGATCGTGAACCGCACCGACGACGAACCCGAGTTGGTCATCCTGAAGTAGACGGCGAGCTTACCGGTGCCGGGCTCCACGGCGTAACGCGTCCTCACCTCCGCCGACTTGCCCGCCTTCGTCGCGTCGCCCTGGAAACGGCGCAGGAAACGGTTGGGGCCGACCATGGTGATGTCGTACTTGCCGCCGCCGTAGGCGAGCCCGATGTTGAAGTAGTCGGAGGCGGTGCCGCCCGGGTCGACCGTGTACTGCCAGGGCGTGGTGTCGCGGTAGGCGTTCGGATGGATGGAGAAGTGGGCCGCCCGTGCCGCCGGGGCGCCCTGGTTGGTCATGGTGAACCAGGCGAGGATCTGGCCGGTGGACCCGAACTCCAGGTGGTCCAGGTATCCGTTCGGCTGGTACGGCAGCGCGCGGGCCGGGCGGGTTCCGGGCTCCTGGGCGGGCAGGGCGTTGTCCGTCGGCACGGGGTTGGGCAGCGGGCCGCAGGTGTTGATGCCGAGGACGCTGGTCGCGGGCAGGGTCACCGGGCCGTGGACCGGGTTGGCGAAGTCGAAGACGCCGGTCAGGTCGCCGCTGACCTTTCGCCGCCAGGCACTGATGTTGGGGCAGTTGGCGGGCTTGCCGATGGCCGTGGTCCAGGTCTCCAGAAAGCGCAGCACCGAGGTGTGCTCGAAGACCTCGGAGGAGACCCAGCCGCCGCGCGTCCAGGGCGAGACGACGAGCATCGGGACGCGGAAGCCGAAGCCGTACGGCACGCCGTTCAGGAACTCGCCGGCCGTTCCGGCGGGCGGGGCGGGCGGCGGGACATGGTCGAAGAAGCCGTCGTTCTCGTCGTAGTTGAGGAACAGGACGGTCGAGTCGAAGACGTCACGGTCCGCCGCCAGGGCCTGGTAGACGAGGTTCACGAAGTGGGCGCCGTCGCCGGGCGGGGCGTACGGGTGCTCGGAGAAGGCCTGGTTGGGGACGATCCAGGAGACCTGCGGGAGCGTGCCGGCGAGGACGTCGGCCTTGATCGCGGCGGCGATGTCGTCCGGGGTCGAACCGGTCACCTTCGGGACGGAGGACATGCCCCGGTCGTAGAGGGGGTCGCCGGCCTTGGCGTTGGCGAAGTTCTTGAAGTAGGCGCAGCCGTTGTCCCCGTAGTTGTCCTGGGCGTTCTGGTAGACCTTCCAGGTCACCCCGGCGGCCTGCAGCGCTTCGGCGTAGTTCTGCCAGGTCAGGCCCGACTCGTCGCCGCCGTCGTAGCTGGAGGAGTCGACCTTGCCGCTCCACAGGTAGGTGCGGTTGGGGCCGGTGGCGCTGAGCGTGGAGCAGAAGTAGGCGTCGCAGATGGTGTAGCTGTCGGCGAGCGCGTAGTGGAACGGGATGTCGGAGCGGTCCAGATAGCCCAGGGAGCGGACGTTGCCCACACCCAGGACCCAGTTGTCGAGGCGGCCCTTGTTCCAGGCGGAGTGCTGCGAGGACCAGGAGTGCGGAAGATCGCCGTTGCACTGGGCGAGGGTCTCGCCGTCCTTGCCCCCCGCAGGCGGGGTCGCGCTGAGCTTCCAGGGGTACTGCCGGCCCAGCCCGTTCGGCTGGTTGAAGACCGAGCGGCCGCCGCTCAGCATGATGCCGCTGCGGTCGTCGAAGCCGCGGACGCCCTTGAGGCGCCCGAAGTAGTGGTCGAAGCTGCGGTTCTCCTGCATGAGGATCACCACGTGCTTCACGTCCTTGATCGTGCCGGTCGCCGCGCTCTGGGCCGCGGCCGCCGTACTCGTACCGGCGCCCACCGCCATGCCCGCCGCCACGGAAGCGCCGAGCCCAACGAAGCCTCTTCGGCTGATCGGTGTCATTCGCCCCGTCCTCGTCACAGGGGTGCCCCGGTGGCACACCGCGCGCAAGGGTGCATGGGGTGATCGTCAACGTCCATACCCGTGCGGTGAGACGGAGGTGAACAAAAGTCAAAGCCCCGGCCGGGGCGGGCGGGCTGGCGTCAGACGCCGCCGAACAGGGCGCTCAGCCCGCGCTCGACCACGGCCCCGACGTCCTCCTGCCCGGCCGGCACCAGGGCATGGGTGCGCAGCAGGAAGCGGCGCAGCACAGAGGTGTCGAACTGGAGCAGGGCGATGCCGTACGGCGAGTGGAACTCGAGGACCGTACGCGTCCGGCCGCACGGCCAGATGTGCACGTCCCCGCGTCCGGCCGGGGCGTTCAGCCCCTCGTCGAGGAGGGAGCGCGCGAAGGTCCAGGTGACGCAGGCGCCGTCGAGGGTGGACTCGGGCGGGAAGTCGAAGAACACGGCCAGCGGATCCTCGGAGGTGTACCGCAGCAGGGCGGGCACGGGGACCTCGCGGTCCTCGGGAGTGACAAGACGGGCACGGGCGGGCTGCTCCAACGTGGTGTCCATGCCTTTACGAGTCCGCAGCGGCCGTTCGCATGGCGCGAAATTCAGACATAGTTGGTGCGGACCTCGCCATGCCCGGTCGAGGAGGCGGACGGCATAGAACACAGGCACGTCGAACGGACGCCCGAACCTACATACGGACCCGGCACGGTCGGTCAACGCACGTATGCCGTCTACGACTTGACCCCACCGCCGTGTACGCCATTCGCACCGGTCAAGCATGCATTGAAGACTCTGGCATATGCCAGAAGCACCACCGGATCGTGTGTTGCCAAATCCCTTACAGGGCGTCGCGGGCTGTGCAACAGTCGTAACCGGTCCCTCCGTCCTCCTTGGCCGTACCGTCCCCGCATCGGAGTGCGTCATGCCGTCCCATCTCTCCGCGGACCGACCAGCCGCCCAGCCACCCGGGCGCGGCTCGGTCGAGGCGCTGATAATGCAGACGCGGCGGCTCAAGGGCGACATGGACGCCGTACGGCGGGACACGCAGAACGACGGTTCTGACCCCGAGGAACGGTGGCAGCGCGCGCTGTACGACCTCGCGCTGCACCAACTCGACGATCTCGACCAGCATTTGGCGCAGCTGCGGGACGGACCGCTGCCGATGGCGCCGGGCACGGCCGAGCCGTTACCGGCGGCCGCTCTGCCCCCGGCGTCCGGCGATGCGGCCCACGGTTCCCTGCTGAGCCGCGTCGGCAGCGCCGAGTGGAACCTGCTGACGGACGAGGCCAGTTGGTCCGGAGAGCTCTACCAGATCCTCGGCCTCGACCCGGCCGCACCCGCGCTCACCCTCGACGAACTGCCGTCCCTGGTGCTCGACGACGACCGGGCGAAGCTGACCGCGATGGTGACGGACTGTCTGGTAGACGCCAAGCCGATCGACGGGGAGTTCCGCGTGGTACGGCCCGACGGACTCCTGCGGACCGTGCACATGATGGGCGAGCCCGTGCTCGACGCCGACGGCAGCACCGCCTCGATGTGGGCCGTACTGCGGGACGTCAGTGAACTGCGCCGCAGCCAGCGGACGGTGCGCGAGACCCGTGACTCGTTGCAGCGCCACCGGCACCAGGCACAGACCGAGCACCGGCTTGCGGTCGAGCTGCAGGAAGCCGTGCTGCCGCCGTGGCGCGGCTCCCTGCGGCTCCCGCGACGGGGGCCGCAGACCCTCGACCTCGCCGCCCGCTACCTGCCGTCCGCGACGAGCACGCTGATCGGGGGCGACTGGTACGACGCGATCGAACTGTCCGACGGCGACACACTGCTCAGCGTCGGCGACCTGACGGGGCACGGTGTGACCGTCACCTCGGGCATGGCGATGCTGCTCGGCGCCCTGCGCGGCATGGCGATGGCGGGCACCCAGCCCGGTCAGCTGATGGCCTGGCTCAACCAGTTACTGGACGCCACCGTGCAACCGGCCCTGGGCAGCGCCGTCTGCTGCCGCTACCGGCCCGCGACCCGCACCCTGGTCTGGGCGCAAGCAGGACACCCCGCCCCGCTGCTGTTCCGCGACGGGACGGGGTGCATGCTGACCGCACCGGACGGCGTCCTGCTCGGAGCCACCTCCGGAGCCGCCTACGGGCAGGCCGAAGTGACCCTCCGACCGGGCGACCTGCTCCTGCTGCACACCGACGGACTGGTGTCCGGGCAGGGCGGGACGGCGGCCGTGAACCAACTCCTCGACCTGGCCGGGCGCTTCGGCACGGCACGTACCGCACAGGACTGTGTACGGGTGATCGTGGAGGAACTCGGCGAGACCGAGCGCGAGGACGACGCCTGCGTGCTCATCGCCAAGGTAACTTCATAGGACGACGCCGACGCCCGGAAGACGTCGTGGTCATCGCAGCGTGAACAAGCCCCCTGTGTCTGTCTGCTGTTCGGGTCCTACGCCTGAGCGCTGTTCCTGCCCTTCGGCTTCGGCAGGGCGAGCATGATCTCCTCCCGCAGTTCATGGATCCTCGGATAGCTGGCGTACTCGGCGGTCAGCCGGTACATCTGGCGCAGCCGGTCCCAGGTGCGGTGGGAGGAGTTCGATCCCATCGACATCAGGGCCAGCCGGGCGTACCGGTCCGCCTGTTCGGGGTCGTTCGCGATGAAGCAGGCGGAGGCCATGGACAGGAAGTCGAAGATCTTCGACCGCTGCCGGCCGTCGATCCGCAGGGCCAGGGCCTTCTCCGCATAGTGCTGGGCGTGCGCGGCCGCGCTCGGATCGTGCTCGGCCAGCGTGCGGTAGGCCAGGGCCTGCATGCCGTACAGATCCTCCTCCTTGAACATCTGCATCCAGCTCGGCGGCGGCACGTCGCCCTTGTCGGAGACGAAGAGGTCCTCCGCCTGTCCGAGGGTTCGGCGCATCGCCTGGCCCCTGCCCATCGACGCCTGTGCCCAGGCCTCGATGGTGTGGAGCATCGCCCTGGTGCGCGGCAGCACCTCGTCGCCCGAGCCGGACTTGGCGAGCTTCATCAGGTCGAGTGCGTCGTCCGGCCGGCCCAGATGCACCATCTGGCGAGCCGCTCTGGAGAGCGCCTCCCCGGCGCGGGGCCGGTCACCGCCCTCACGGGCCGCATGGGCGGCGATGACGAAGTACTTCTGGGCCGTGGGTTCCAGGCCGACGTCGTGCGACATCCAGCCCGCGAGGACGGCGAGGTTGGCCGCGACGCCCCACAGGCGCCGCTGGAGATGGTCGGGGTGGCGGTAGGCGAGCATGCCGCCCACCTCGTTGAGCTGACCCACCACAGCCTTGCGCTGCAGCCCGCCGCCGCGGGCCGCGTCCCAGGCTCGGAACACCTCGACCGAGCGCTCCAGCTCCTCGATCTCCTGCGATCCGATGGGGGCGGCCTCATAGCGGTCGAACCCAGCGGGGTCGGCGTGCAGGGGGTCGTCGAGGGCAGGGGCGTCGGCCTTGAGTGTCGGGTCGTTGTGCAGCCAGTCGTACATGGCGCTGCTGAGTGCGGATCCCGCGGCGAGCGCGGCACCCGCGCCCACCAAGCCGCGTCGGTTGAGCATGAGGTCCATTCCCGTGAATTCGGTGAGGACCGCGGCGGTACGTTCGGGCGCCCACGGCACGCCGTCGGGATGTTCCACATTCCCGCCGCCCGGCCGTTTCCCCGTACGCCCGTGCCGCACCAGACCGAGGTCCTCGATGGTCACGACACGGCCGAGACGCTCGGTGAACAGGGCCGCCAGCACCCGCGGCACCGGATCGCGCGGGATCTCTCCCATGTCGATCCACCGCCGCACCCGGGAGGTGTCGGTCGCCAGCTGGGGGTGGCCCATGGCCGCCGCCTGCTTGTTGACCAGCCTCGCGAGTTCGCCCTTGGACCAGCCGGCCAGGCCGAACAGATCCGCGAGGCGGGTGTTGGGTTGTCCGCTCACATCAAGCCCCCAGGTTCTCGGCTGAGTTGACAGTAGCCCGGTGAGAGTTGCCGGGCGACTATTCGCCACGGTTCGCCAGGGTGCGCCAGATGGTGTGCCACTGGGCATCGGGTGTCAGGTAGGAACGCGCCACCCCGACCCGGTCGCCACTCGTCACAGCGGGTGCATTCCCCAGGATGCGCCCGGGCGGCCGGGCCGGGTGGGCGCAAGGACTCACAAGGCAGGCATGCAGGCACACGAAGGGATGGGTATCGCCCATGTACGCAGCATCGTCCTCCGTGTCCGCCCCGCCCCGGTCGCTGCGCACCCGTCCGGCGGGCAGCGGCCCCTACCTCGACCCCGCGCGTCCGGGGGCGCCCGTGCCGGTCGCGGGCCGGCCCCGGCGTGCCGCGGGGATCGGTACGCAACCGCTCAGCGGGAGACTCGACTTGTCCGGCCCCCAGGGCGCCCAGCTGCGCACCGCGATCGCCTCGGTGCACCGCATCTGTCCGGAGTTCGCTCCGGTGCAGGTGCTGCGCCGCAGCGGGCGGTCCGTGCTCCTCGTCGGGACCACGGGGCGCAGCACGGCCGTCGCCAAGTGTCTGCTCGACCACTCCCCCGCGTGGGCCGAGCGGTACCGGCACGAAATAGCCGCATACCGCTCGTTCGTCCGGCACCGGCCGCCGGTCCGGGCGCCGAGGCTGATCGCGGCGGACCCGGACAACTGCACTCTGGTGGTCGAACGCATGCCGGGCCGGGTGGCGGCGTTCCAGCGGCACCCGGCCGAGGCTCCGCCGCGCGCGGACATCCGGGCGGCGCTCGGCGCGATCTGCCGGCTGAACGCCTGGCGGCCCCCGGCGGGCACCTTCGACGCCCCGCTGGACTACGCGGCCCGTATCTCCCGGTATCACGAGCTGGGGCTGCTCACCGACCGGGACATGGGCGACCTGCAGAAGCTGCTGCACGGCATCGCGCATGCATCGGGCCGCCAGGGGATGGGCCAGTTCTGCCACGGCGACGCACTGCTCTCGAACATCCTGCTCTCACCGGCCGGTCCAGTGCTGGTGGACTGGGAGCACGCGGGTTGGTACCTGCCGGGCTACGACCTGGCCACGCTGTGGTCGGTCCTCGGGGACGCGCCGGTCGCGCGGCGGCAGATCAGCCAGATCGCCCAGTCGGCGGGCCCCGCCGCGCGTGACGCCTTCCTGGTGAACCTGATGCTGGTGCTCACCCGGGAAATCCGTACCTACGAGACGGCCGTGCAGCGCTCGATGCACGACCCGGCCCCGGTGGCACCGGGCGCGGCCCATCCGGCCGCGGTGCCGTCCGGCGAGGAACAGCGGCTGCTGCTGAGGCGGCTGCACGACGACTGCCAGCTGGCCCGCAGGGCGGTGCGCGCGGCGGTCGGCACTCGCTGACGGGGATGTCGGTCCGCGGTGCGCCGAGTTCGGCGCACCGCGGATCTTCGTGTGTACGGGCCGGTCGGTGGGCGACCATTGGTGTACGCCACTGACGCCCCGCAGGCCCGCGCGCCGCCGCCACGAAACTCGCCGAACACCTTCCTGACATGGGAAGTCTCCCTCCTCCGGGCATCATTGACGGATCGTCGGCAAGCCGGTACCACTGACCCAGCTCGGCTCCGCACGCCCCGCCACGCCCGCCCGGCACAGGAGGCCGCATTGCGAGGATCCGCCACCGACCCCACCTCGACGCCCGGCAGCAGACGCACCCTCAGGGCGGTCGGCGCAGTGGCCTCCGCAGCCCTGCTGCTCCCCCTGCTCGGCGCGGCCCCCGCCCCGAGCTCCACCGAGTCCTCCACCGGCGTGCTGCAGCGTGCCTTCGCCGGCGCGGCCGCGGAGTACCACGTGCCGCAGAGCGTTCTGCTGGCCGTCTCCTACCTCCAGTCCCGCTGGGACACGCATGCCGGGGCGCCGAGTGTCACCGGCGGCTACGGCCCGATGCATCTCACCGACGCGCGCACCGCGCTGGCCACGGCCGAGCACTTCGCCGACGGCACCGAGGACGCCCGCGGCGACGACGCCCGCGCGGCGCTGCACCCGCACACCGAGGCGCCGAACAGCTCCGCGCTCCCGGCCCGCCTCAGGACCCTGCCGAGAGCGGCCGGGCTGACCGGTATCCCTGCCGAGGAGCTGCGCACCGACCCCACGGCCAATGTGGCCGGCGGTGCCGCCCTGCTCGCCGCCGCCCAGAAGGCCCTGGGTGAGCCGCTCAGTTCGGACCCGGCCGACTGGTACGGCGCGGTGGCCCGGTTCTCCGGCGCGGACGACACTGCGACCGCGGCGGCGTACGCGAACGACGTGTACGACGTGCTGCGCACCGGCGAGGCGCGCACCACGGACGAGGGGCAGCAGGTCAGGCTGGCCCCGCAGCCGCAGCTGCGGGCGCACACCGCACAGCTGCGGCGCGCGGGTCTGCGCACGGTGTCCGCCGACGGGACCCAGTGCCCGGCGTCGGTGTCCTGCGAGTGGATCCCGGCGCCGTACGCGGAGTTCGGGGACAACGACTACGGCAACCACGACCTCGGTGACCGGCCGGCCTCGCAGAGCATCAAGTACATCGTCGTCCATGACACCGAGGGCACCTGGGACGGGGTCCTGAACCTGGTACAGGACCCCACCTATGTGTCCTGGAACTACACCATCCGCTCCACGGACGGTCTGATCGCCCAGCATGTCAAGGCCAAGGACGTGGCCTGGCACGCGGGCAACTGGTACATCAACGCGAAGTCGGTCGGCATCGAGCACGAGGGCTTCCTGGCGGCGCCGGACGCCTGGTACACGGAGGCGATGTACCGGTCGTCGGCCCGGCTGGTGAAGTACCTCGCCAAGAAGTACGGCATCCCCGTGGACCGGCAGCACATCCTCGGCCACGACAACGTGCCGGGGCCGACCACGTCGACGATCCCTGGCATGCACACCGACCCGGGCCCGTACTGGGACTGGCGGCACTACTTCGACCTGCTGGGCCACCCCTTCAAGCGCACCGCGGGCAAGAAGGGCGGCCTGGTGACGATCCGGCCGGACTACGCCTCGAACCAGCCGCAGTACACGGGCTGCACCGCCAAGGGCGAGCCCTGCGCGGCGCACGGCTCCAGCGAGGTGCGGCTGTACTCCGACCACGACGAGAACTCGGCCCTGATCAAGGACATCGGCCTGGGCACGACCCCGACCACGGGGGTGAACGATCTGTCCTCGCGGGTCTCCACCGGCCAGCAGTACGCGGTCGCCGACCGCTGGGGCGACTGGACGGCCATCTGGTACCTGGGCCAGGAGGCGTGGTTCAGGAACCCGCAGAAGAAGCCGACGGCGGTGAACGCCTCCGGCGTGGTGATCACGCCGAAGGACGGTCTGCCGAGCATCCCCGTGTACGGCCGCGCGTACCCGGAGAAGGAGGCCTATCCGACGGGAGTGCCCGCCCAGACGGTGGCGCCACTGCCGTACACCGTGCCGGCGAACCAGAAGTATGTGGTCGGTGACGAGGTGCCGGGCGAGTACTACTACGCGGTCACCTTCACCACCGACTCGCACAAGGTCGTGGTCGGCAAGGACCTGTACTACGAAATCCAGTACGGACACCGGGTGGCGTTCGTCCGCGCGGCGGACGTCCGCGTCGAGTCCTCCTCGGCCCGCTAGCCGCCCGCGTCAGCCCTGCTGGAAAAGCTCCGCCGGGAGCGGCTTCAGCAGGGCGTACAGGTCGTCGGTGATGGGGCGGTCCCAGGCGGCGATGGTGACCAGGACGCCGTCGCTGCGGTCGAACTGGACGCAGGAGATCCGGCTCTCGGAGAGCTTCAGGCGCCGCACGATCAGGAGGTTGTCGCCCTGCAGCACCGGCATGTCCTCCGTGTCGGTGACGGTCACCTCCTCGTCGTTCTCCAGTGCCAGCAGCAGCTGGGCCACCTCGAAGGGGACCTCGCCCTCGGCCACCTCGCGCGCAGGGGAACCCTCGGGCAGATTGCCGATGATCATGGCGGGGCCGCGACCGCCGAACAGGTCGTAGCGCAGGAAGACGCCCTGGCAGCTGCCGTCGGGGGCGGGCAGCAGACCCGCGCCCAGATTGCCGGGCCAGTCGCCCGGATCCATGGCCAGTACGTCGAAGTCGGGCCCGGCGGGAGTGGTGCTGCGGCGGCGGAGGAACGACATGCGGCCATGGTACGTGCATGGACGCGATCGGTGACGTGCGGGAGCCGTCTCAACGGGTGCCGGATCCCCTGCCCTCGCCCAGGGCCGCGGCCAGTCCCGAGGGGTCGGTGCCCAGCTTCCGGTAGACCGCCGACAGGAGGCATACGACGGTCTGCTCGTCCGTGTGGAGTTCCCCTGCGATCTCCGGCTCGGTGCGGCCGGCGACGGTGAGGGTGGCAGCCGTCCGTTCGCGTGTCGTGAGGGTGTCGGTCTCGGTGCTGTGCAGTCGGCGGGGGCGCAGGCCGGCGGCGGCCAGTTCGTCGCGGGCCGTCTCGGCGAGGCCGTCGGCGCCGCACTGGACCGCCGTGTCGAGGCCCCGGTAGAGATGGTCGGCGGCTTCCCTGGCGCGGCCGTTACGGCGCAGTTCGGTGCCCAGGGCGACCAGTGCGCAGGCGAGCTCGTAGGCCGCCGGGGAGCGGTCCAGATGGGTGACGGCCTCCTCCAGGTACTTGACCCGGGCAGAGCCCGAGGACACCTCGGCGGCCGTCCGCAGGGCCTGTCCGATGGCGGACGGCGCGCCGAACTGGCGGGCGCGGCCGACCGCCTCGAGGGCGGTGTCCAGGGCCCGTTCGGGGTCGTCGTGGCTCTGAGCGCGGGCGAGGTGCAGCTGCCAGGGACACCAGGCCGGATTGCGGATGCCCCGCGGGTCGAGGCGGCGTCCGGCGGCCGTGAGCGCGGCGGCCGCTTCCTCGGGCAGGCCGCGGGCCAGGAGCAGTTCGCCGTGCACGGTCTGGGCGTCGGGGAAGACGACGGCCGCCGGGAAGGGTTCCCCGAAGCAGAAGGCGTCGGCGGTCCGGGCGGCCTCCGCGACCCGGCCCCGGGCGAGCAGGATCTCGATCAGGATGCCCATGGCGTACCAGTGGGCGGGGGTGCCGGGCCCGACGCGTTCGGCGAGTCTGAGGCCCGCGCGGACGAAGTCCTCGGCCTCGGCGAGCCGCCCGCGGCGGTAGCGGACGTAGGCCAGCAGGGTGTAGGCGAAGGAAAGGTGGGCGCCGCGCCAGCCCCGGTGCTCGTAGTCGGCTATCCCGGCGGCGAAGAGCTCTTCCGTGCGGCCCGGCCGGTCGGCGTACATGAAGGCCAGGGCCACCAGGACCGGTACCTCGAATCCGCGGTCGGGCTCGGCCCAGCCGAGGCCGCCGCAGAGGGCGCGTTCGGCGTGGCGGAGGGCGACGTGGGCAGGTTCGCCGCGCAGGATCGCGTCCCAGGTGCGCAGTCCGATGACATATCGCTCGGTGAGGTCGCGGCCCTTGAGCCGGTCGGCGAGCCGGGCGAGGCGACGGGAGCGGGCGGGATGGTCCGGCTCGTCGGCGCGGAAGGCGTCCCACATGAACTGCTCGGCCGCCATGCGCAGCCTGACCCGGGCGTCTCCGGTCAGCCGGATCTCGCGTGCGAGGGTGTCGGAGGCCTCGGCGAGGTGGTCGCTGTGGGCGAGGACCTGGGAGAGGCGGTAGACGATGTGGTGCCGCAGCTCGGGGTCGGCGATGGGTTCCTCGAGGGCGGCGCGCAGATGGTTGACGGTGGTCGCCGGTTCGGTGAGCAGGGAGGCGGAGCCCAGCTCGTACAGGACGGCGGCCCGGTCGGCCGGGAGCGGGGGTTCGCGCAGCGCACGGGCGAGGTAGCCGCGGGCGGCATCGGGGGCGCCGGCCCTGAGGGTCTCACCGGCGGCGGCGCGCAGTTGCTGCACGACCCAGGTGTCGCCGTCGGGGTGGGTCTCCATGAGGTGGCGGGCGGCGGCGGAGGGCCCCTGCCCGTCGTTGATCACGCACCAGGCGGCCTGTCCGTGCAGGGCGACCCGGACGCCGGTCGGGATGGCCCGGTAGACGGCGGTGGCGATCAGCGGGTGGACGAACTCCAGGGTGCCCTCGGCGGTCACGTCACCGGTCAGGATGCGGGCGCCGCGCAGCGCGTCCGCGGCGTCGGCGGCCTCTTCGGGGCCGAGTCCGGCGACGGCGGCGGCGAGCGCCGGATGGATCTCGGTGCCCAGGACGGCGCAGGCCCAGGCGAAGCGCACGGTGGAGGTGCCGAGGCGTTCGAGCCGGGTGATCAGACCGCTGCCCTTGACGGCGGCGGCGAGGTCGCGCAGCAGGGGTGCCCCGGCCTCGGTCGGGGTGAGACCGCGGTCGTGCACCTTGGCGGTCAGCTCGACGGTCTCGAACGGGTTGCCCGCGGTGACGGCCCAGCACTCGCGGCAGAACGCGTCGTCGGCGTGCGCGCCGAGGGTCTCCCGCACGAGCCGGGCCACGGCGGCGACGCTGAGCGGCTCCAGGCCGAGCGGGCGTCCGCCCGCGCGTCCGGGCAGTCCGCGGAACGACTCGGCGTGGTCGGGCAGTTCGTCGGGCCGGTAGGCGACGACGACCAGCAGCGGGAGTTCCTCGGCCCGGGGTGCGAACGCGGCCAGCCAGCGCAGGGATTCGGCGTCGGCCCAGTGGGCGTCGTCGAGGACCAGGACCATCGGGGCGCGGCGTACGGCGAGATGGGTGAGCACCCAGTCGAGGCCGTCGCCCAGGCCCTGCTGGTCGGGCGGGGCGCCCTCGGTGGGGGCGCACAGGCCGAGGGCGGGGCCGACGATGTCGTACCAACTGCCCAGCGAGGAACGGAGTTCGGCCTCCGGCACGCCCGCGAGCTGCGGCTGCAGGAGCTGGCGGGCCACGTGGAAGGCGACGCGCTGTTCCTGGTCGCCGCCGCGGGCGGACAGCACCGTGCAGCCCTGTGCGGTGGCGCGGCGGCGGACCTCGGCGAGGAGGGTGGTCTTGCCGATTCCGGCGCGGCCCGCGAAGGCCAGCAGCGCGCCGCGCCGTGGCCCGGGCTGTTCGGCGCCGTCCGCACGCAGGCCGGTGAGCTCGCCCAACGCCTCGTCGATCGCGGCGAGTTCGCTCTCCCGTTCGAGGAGCGTCCGCCTGCTCCGAACGATCCGCTGTTCCATCACTACCCCCCGCCACAGTCGCGTCCGCGCGGGGAGCGGGCACGCAGCGTGGCTGTCAGGCACCCCAGCGTACGCCTCACGAAGACCGCGTGAGCCTGGTCGGCGGGTACTGCCCGAAAAGGTCGGCGCGGGTCTCCGGTTCCCCCGCGGAGCGGGTACGCCTCACTCCTCGGGGGGCGCGGGCGGTACCACCGCGATCGGGCTCGCCGCGTGCAGCAGGACCGCCTGGGTGACGGAGCCCATCATGCGGGCCGGTGCGAGGAGGCGTCGGCGGTGGCGCCCCACGACGATCAGCACGGCGTCCCCGGAGGCGGCCACGAGGTGGCCGGCCGCGTCGCCGGGCAGCGGGGCGATGTCGCAACGGACGTCCGGGTACGCCTTGCGGTGCGGGGCGAGGAAGCCCTCCGCCAGGGTCCGTGTCTCGTGCTCGACGGCACTCTGGTCGAAGGTGGGCGGGATCGGCTCGCCGGGTGCCGCCAGGCTCGTCACCGGCCACGGGTAGGCGGCGATCACCCGGAGGCGGGCGCCGAGCAGGGCGGCCTCGGTGAAGGCGAAGGCCAGGGCGACCTCGTCGGGGCTGTCCACGTGCAGGCCGACGACCACCCGGGGCCCGGGCCCGTCCGGCAGCTCGCCGTGCTCCCCCGCTGCCCGAAAGGCGTGGGAGGTACCCCCATCGCGGCCGGGCCGGGGCACCACGACGACGGGGCACTCGGCGTCCCGGGCGGCGCAAGGCTGTTGGAGCCGAGCAGCAGGCCGGCGAAGCCGCCGCGCCCCCGGGAGCCCAGCACCAACAGCTGTGCGGTGGAGCTGAGTTCGGGCAGGACGACGACGGGCGCCCCCACGGGGGCGGTGTACTCCACCTCGAGGCCCTCGGTGCGGCCCGCCAGATGACGCGCACCCGGTCGAGGACGGGATCGTCGTCCGGTCCCGGCGGCCCCGCGACCAGGACGTCGGGCTGGGCCCAGGCCGCGTACTGCCACGCGTGCGCCACCCGCAGCGGGGCGGTGCGCCTGCGGGCGGCCTCGAGGGCCCAGTCCAGGGCACGCAGGCTGTCCTTGGAACCGTCGACCGCGGCGACGACCGGCGCAGTGCTCATCGTTGCTCACCTCCGGAAGGCGACCTCCCCATGTCCGGGGCCGGCCTCGCCGAGGCGGTGGCCCCGGAGGGGTACTACAGGTCGCGTGTCCGGAAAACGGGACGGAACACCCACCGGTTCGGCTCGCCGACGCGCTCGCGGCGCCCCGGGCTCAGGTCAGGTCGAACTCCCCTTCCCTCGCGCCGGACACGAACGCGCCCCACTCCGCGGGCGTGAAGATCAGGGAAGGGCTCTCGGGACGGCCGCTGTTGCGCATCGCGATGAATCCCTCGACAAAGGCGATCTGGACATCCCCCATGCCTCGGCTGCTGGACTGCCACTCGGCCCCGCTCAGGTCCAGCTCCGGCTTGTCCCAGCCCGTGAGCGGCTGCTGCTGGATGGTGCTCTCGGCCACGTCCGTGCTCCTCCCGATTCGTCGTCCGCGGTCAGCCTAGCGATCGTCCCCGACCGCCGACAGGCCACGTGAGGAGGACCTTTCAGGTGTCGGGAGCATCGGATCCCACGAGCCACATGGAGAAGAACTGGGAGCCGCCGCCGTAGGCGTGCCCGAGCACCTTGCGAGCCCCGCCCACCTGGTGCTCTCCCGCCTGTCCACGGACCTGGAGCGCCGCCTCGGCGAAGCGGATCATGCCCGAGGCACCGATCGGGTTGGTGGACAGCACGCCTCCGGACATGTTGACGGGCAGGTCCCCGTCGAGCTCCGTCACCCCGGACTCGGTGAGCTTCCAGCCCTCGCCCTCCTCGGCGAAGCCCAGGTTCTCCAGCCACATGGGCTCGTACCAGGAGAACGGCACATACATCTCGACGGCGTCGATGTCCCGGCGCGGGTCGGCGATCCCGGCCTGCCGGTAGACGTCGGCGGCACAGTCCTTGCCGGCCTGCGGCGAGACGAAGTCCTTCCCGGCGAACAGCGTGGGCTCGCTGCGCATCGCGCCGCCCAGCATCCAGGCGGGCGGCCGGGGCGCACGGGCGGCCCCGGCGCGGTCGGTCAGGACCATGGCGCAGGCGCCGTCCGAGGACGGGCAGGTCTCCGAGTAGCGAATGGGGTCCCACAACATGGGGGACGCCTGGACCTTCTCCAGCGTGATGTCGTGCTCGTGGAGGTGGGCGTAGGGGTTCTTCAGGGCGTTGCGCCGGTCCTTGTAGGCGACCAGGGAGCCGATCGTGTCGGGCGCGCCGCTGCGCCGCATGTACGCGCGCACGTGCGGCGCGAAGAACCCGCCGGCGCCCGCGAGCAGCGGCTGCTGGAAGGGGATCGGCAGGGACAGACCCCACATGGCGTTGGATTCGGATTGTTTTTCGAAGGCGAGAGTGAGGACCGTGCCGTGGACGCGCGCCGCCACGAGGCCCGCGGCGACGAGCGCGGTGGACCCGCCGACCGAGCCGGCCGTGTGCACCCGCAGCATGGGCTTGCCGACCGCGCCGAGCGCGTCGGCCAGGTACAGCTCCGGCATCATGACGCCCTCGAAGAAGTCGGGCGCCTTGCCGATGACGACGGCGTCGATGTCGGACCAGGTCAACTCGGCGTCGTCCAGGGCCCGCCGGGCGGCCTCGCGGACGAGTCCGGCGATCGACACGTCCCGGCGGGCCGCCACGTGCTTGGTCTGGCCGATCCCTGTGACGGCCACGGGCTCCTTGCTCATCGTGGATCCCCTTCGAGTACGGCGACCAGGTTCTGCTGCAGACAGGGGCCGGACGTGGCATGGGCGAGCGCCCGGTCGGACTCGCCGCGGTGGATCCGGGCGGCTGCCTCGCCGATCCGCACAAGACCGGCGGCCATGACCGGGTTCGCGGCCAGGGCGCCGCCGGACGGGTTGACGCGCACGCTCTCGTCGAGCCGCAGCGCCTTGCGCAGGACGACCTCCTGGGAGGCGAAGGGCGCGTGCAACTCGGCGGTGTCGACGGGTCGTTCGAAGGCACCCGCGCGCTGTGCGGCAAGACGCGCGGAAGGTGAGTCGGTCAGGTCGCGCACGCCCAGTCCGTGCGCCTCGATGCGGTGGTCGAGGCCCCGGATCCAGGCGGGCCGCGCACACAGGTCCCGGGCCCGCTCGCCGGCCGCGAGGATCACCGCGGCGGCACCGTCGCCGATGGGCGGACAGTCGCCGATGTGCAGGGGCCGTACCAGGTAGTCGCCCCGGGACACCGGACCACGCAGCTGTGCATGGGGGTTGTCCGCGGCGGCCGCCCGGCTGCGTGCCCCGACGGCGGCGAGCGCGGGCTCGTCGGTGTCCCCCGCGTCGATGAGCGCCTGCGCCTGGAGCGCGGCCAGGGCCACGGAGTCCGGCCACAGCGGGGCGACGTAGTACGGGTCCAGCTGACGGGTGAGCACGTCACGGACCGAGCCGGGCGAGGACTTGCCGTACGCGTACACGAGTGCGGTGTCCGCGTCCCCGGTGAGCAGCTTGGTCCACGCCTCGTACAGCGCCCACGCGCCGTCCATCTCCACGTGCGACTCGGAGATGGGCGGCCAGGCGCCCACGCCGTCGAGGGCGAGGGTGAAGGAGAAGGCCCGGCCGGCCAGGTAGTCGCTGGAGCCGGAGCAGGTGAAGCCGATGTCGGCGGCCTTCAGGCCGGTTCGGCCGAGGACCTCGTGCAGCACCGGCATGAGCATCTCCACCTCGGAGAGCTCCTCGCTGGTGCGCCGGTGGTCGGTCTGCGCGAAGGCCACGACGGCGATGTCCCGCGTCACGGCGGCTCCTTGCGTCACAGCAGCTCCTTGTAGGCGTCGTAGTCCGCGTCGGGCTCGCCGGTGGGCCGGTAGTGGTCGGGATAGCGGGCCCCGTCCGTCCACACCGGCTCGACGCGCAGACCCATCCGCACCTGGTCGTACGGGATGCCGCCGATACGGCCGTGCAGCGCGAGGCCGGCGCCGTCCAGGGCGATGTGCGCATAGACGTAGGGCACCTCGATGTCGAGATTCGCCGTGTGCGCAGCCTTGATGTTGACGATGCAGAAGGTGGTGACCGTGCCGCGGGGACCCACTTCCACCTGTTCGGCTGTGGCGACACCACATGTGGGGCACGCACCCCTCGGCGGGACGTACACCTTGCGGCAGGACGGACAGCGCTCGCCGACGGTCCGCCGTCCGGAGAGGGCGTCGATGTAGGCGGACTGCGCACGGCCGGGCGAGTAGGTGTAGTCGAGGCGGGCGTGGGCGACGATCCCGGTGACCGGGTCCTTGAACTCGCCGCTGTGCCCGTCGGCTCGGGCCGTCTCACCCGCCCCGCCCTCGTACGGCTCGAAGCAGGCGATGTCCGTGATGGCGCCGGAGCGTTCCTCGGCCCAGCGCACGCGCACCCGCATGCCGGTGTGCACGGCGTCGGGGCCGGGCGCGTCCAGGGCGTGCAGGAGGGCGGTGTCGGCGCCGTCGAGCCGGACCAGGACCCAGGCGAAGGGGGTGCCGAGGGGCTGGCCGCGGCGCGGTTCGTGGTTCCAGGCCCAGGTGGTGACAGTGCCGGTCGGGGCGACCTCGACGAGATCGCGTATCTCCTCGGCGGTGACGGGGTCGTACTCGACGGGCGGGACGAGCGTGCGGCCGTCGCCGGTCTTCACTCCGAGGACCACGCGCTCGCGCAGGCCGGTGAGGAAGGCGCTCTGGACCGGGCCGAGGGATCGGGTGAAGGGGAACTCCACGACCAGGGGGGCTTTGAGGACTTCGGGCATCGAAGGGTCTCTCCTTCGCAGGTCAGGCGCGCTTGTAGACGGGGGGTCGCTTCTCCGCGAAGGCGCGGGCGCCTTCCTTGGCGTCCGCGGTGTCGAAGATCGGCCAGCCGCGTGCCAGTTCGGCGGTGAGCCCGTCGGACTCGGTCATCTCCGCGGTCTCGTACACCGAGGCCTTGACGGCCTCGACGGCCAGCGGGCCGCAGGCGTTGACCTGCTCGGCGATCTCCAGGGCCTTGCCGAGGGCGGTGCCGTCGGGGACGACATGGCCGATCAGCCCGATGTCCGCGGCCTCGCGGGCGCTGTAGGGCCGTCCGGTGAGCAGCATCTCGAGCGCGTGGGTGCGCGGGATCTGCCGTTGCAGCCGGACGGTCGAGCCGCCGATCGGAAAGAGCCCGCGCCTGACCTCGAACAGGCCGAAGGTCGCGGACTCGCCCGCGACCCGGATGTCGGTGCCCTGCAGGATCTCCGTCCCGCCCGCGACGCAGTAGCCCTCGATGGCGGCGATCACGGGTTTGCGCGGGCGATGGTGGCGCAGCATCGCCTTCCAGTGCAGGTCGGGATCGGCCTTGAGCCGGTCGCGGTAGTGCTCGCCCGCCATGCCCCGGCCGGCCAGCGCCTTGAGGTCCATCCCGGCGCAGAAGGCACTCCCGGCCCCGGTGAGCACTATGGAGCGGACCGTGTCGTCCTCGTCGGCCTCCTGCCAGCCGTCGTACAGACCCACGAGCATGGGCAACGAGAGCGCATTCCTGGCGTCGGGCCTGTTGAGCGTGAGCACCAGTGTGGCGCCCTCGCGCTGCACGGTGAGGTGTTCCGTCCCACCCATTGACCGTCTCCCCTCTGAAAGAACGAGAACAGGTTGCAGTAGGCGCGTGGGCACTTCAAGGGTTTTCTGACAGACAGTCAGATTTCTTCGCGCGGACCCTTCCCAGTTGCCGCGCCCTTTGCTCTGATGACCGGCGAACGTCGGATGCCAGGCACGCCCGCGCGCTGAACCAGGGTCAGGAGGAGCGGTGGAGTACAACCTTGCCGACCTGTTCGAGTCGGTCGTCGACGTGGTCCCGGACCGCGAGGCGCTCGTGTACATCGACCACCCCGGCACGGGAGCGGAGCGCCGGCTCACATACGCGGAGCTGGACACCGCAGCCAACCGCATCGGCCACCATCTGATCGACAGCGGGCTACGCCCCGGCGAGCACCTCGGCCTCCACCTCTACAACGGGATCGAGTACCTGCAGACGGTGCTCGCCTGCCTCAAGGCGCGGATCGTCCCGGTCAACGTCAACTACCGCTATGTGGAAGAGGAGCTGGTGTACCTCTACCGCGACGCGGACCTGGCGGCCCTGGTCTTCGACGCCGAGTTCACCGACCGGGTGGCGGCGGCGCTGCCGCGGGCGGAGAAGCTACGGCACGTGGTGCGGGTGGGGAGCCCGGCGCCGGGGGCGCGCGAGGTGCCGGCCGTGGCGTTCACGGAGGCCGAGGCGGCGGGATCGCCCGAGCGCGGATTCCCCGCGCGCTCTGCGGACGACCAGTTCATCATCTACACCGGCGGCACGACCGGGATGCCCAAGGGCGTGATGTGGCGCCAGGAGGATCTCTTCTTCGCGGGACTGGGCGGCGGGGCGCCGACCGGTGAGCCGGTGAAGAAGCCGGAGGAACTGGCCGAGCGGGTGGCGGCCGGCGGTTCGGGGATCACCTTCTTCCCCACTCCCCCGCTGATGCACGGCACCTCCACCCTCACCGCGTTCATCGGCTTCAACTTCGGGCAACGGATCGTGCTCCACCGCAAGTTCGTGCCGGAGGAGGTGCTGCGGACCGTCGAGAAGGAGAAGGTCACCAGCGTGTCGCTGGTCGGCGACGCGATGCTGCGGCCGCTGATCGACGCCTTGAGCGGGCCCATGAAGGGCACCGACTGCTCCTCCATGTTCAGCGTGTCCTCGTCGGGCGCGATCATGTCGGAGACGGTGCGCAGGCAGTTCGGGGAACTGGTCCCGAACGCCATGCTGCTGAACAACTTCGGCTCCTCCGAGTCCGGCTTCAACGGCACGGCCACGGACGACTCCGGTCCCGAACGCGGCTTCCGCATCCGCGTCAACTCCCGTACGCAGGTGGTCGACCCGGCCACACACGAGACGGTGACCGTCGGCGAGGTCGGAAGGGTCGCCCAGTGCGGTCACGTACCGCTCGGCTACTACAACGACGCCCGCAAGACCGCGGAGACCTTCTTCGAGAAGGACGGCCGGCGCTGGGTGCTGCTGGGCGACATGGCGACCGTCGACGAAGAGGGCGTCGTCACCGTGCTGGGCCGTGGCTCCCAGTGCATCAACACCGGGGGCGAGAAGGTGTACCCGGAGGAGGTCGAGCAGGCGCTCAAGTCTCATCCGGACGTGTACGACGCGCTGGTGGCCGGGGTGCCGGACACCAAGTGGGGCAATCATGTGGCGGCGGTGGTGCAACTGCGCAAGGGCGCGGACCGGCTGTCCCTGACCGACCTCCAGAATCACTGCCGCGCGCATCTGGCCGGCTACAAGATCCCGCGCCAGCTCGTGATCACCGAGTCCATCCAGCGGTCGCCGAGCGGCAAGGCGGACTACCGGTGGGCGCGGGAGGTGGCGGTGGCTGCGGACCGGTAGGTCGGCCGGCGGCCTGAGCAGCGTACTCTGTGCGGGCGGTCGACCCGGTGTTGAACAAACGGTGACGGTCGGCCGTACGGGTGATGACGGTCCCGGCCTCCGAGCCTGGTCCACCCATGAGCACCGGGCCACGCACGGAAGGACCTTCGGGTGTCGCACCTCACGCCTCCTCGCCGGCTACCGGACGCCGAGACGGACTCGGACGCGAACCCGAGCACGGGCACGGAAACGGACGCGTGCACGGGCACGAACACCGGGGACGGCGGCAATCCTGAGGCCGAGCCCACCCCGCAGGACTCAGAGGCCCCCCAGGACTCAGCAGTACCGCAGAACGACGCCGTCTCCCCCGGCTGGTTCGGCTGGCGCCGCAAGTACCCGCGGGTCGCGCGCGGCGTGTACGTCGGGACCACGGTGCTCGCCGCCGCCCTCGTGCTCGGCGCCCTGCTCCTGCCGAACCAGCTCGACCGGCTCACGCTCTCCGCGTTCCTGCGCATCCCCGCGGAAGGGATCCTCCTCGCGGGCCTGCTGCTCGCGCTGCCGGCGCGGCCGAGGCGGGTCACGGCGGTGGTCGCGGGCGTGCTGCTGGGCCTGCTCACCATCCTGAAGTGCATCGACATGGGCTTCTACGAGGTGCTGGTGCGCCCCTTCGACCTGGTCCTCGACTGGATCCTGCTCGACGCCGCCGCGGAGTGGACGAGGGAGTCCTTCGGCCGCACCGGCGAGATGTTCGCCATCGCCGCGGTGCTCGTCCTTGTCGTCGCGGTCCTCGTCCTCACGACGCTCGCGATGGTGCGCCTGTCGAATCTGATGGTCCGGCACCGCCCGGTGGCCGCCCGCACCACGCTGATCCTCGGCACCGCATGGATCACCTGCGTCACCGTCGGCGTGCAGTTCGGCGACACCCCGGTCGCCGCCAAGATCGACGCGGAGCTGATCGACAACCGCGTCCAGCAGGTGCAGGCGGGCCTCCAGGACGCCCGTGTCTTCCAGCGGCAGGCCGCCGTCGACGCCTTCGCGAACACACCGCCCGACCAGCTGCTCACCGGACTGCGCGGCAAGGACGTGCTGTTCACCTTCATCGAGAGCTACGGCCGTACGGCGATCGACGACCCGGCGATGGCCCCGCGCATCGACGAGGTCCTCAAGGAGGGCACCGCCGGCCTCAAGGCGGCGGGGTTCGAGTCGCGCAGCGGCTGGCTCAGATCACCGGTGACGGGAGCCGGCAGCTGGCTCGCCCACTCCACGTTCCTGTCAGGCCTGTGGATCAAGAACCAGCAGCGCTACCGGAACCTGACGTCCAGCGACCGCATGACCCTCACCCGCTACTTCCGGAAGACCGGCGCCTGGAACACGGTCGGCATCGTGCCGGGGGTGCGCCGGGCCTGGCCCGAGGGGAAGTTCTTCGGACTCGACCACATCTACGACTCCGAGCACCTCGGCTACCACGGCCCGTACTTCAGCTGGACCCCCGTGCCCGATCAGTTCAGCCTGGAGGCCTTCCGGCGGCTGGAGTTCGGCAAGAAGGACCGGGGCCCGCTGATGGCGGAGATCATCCTCGCCTCCAGCCACAACCCCTGGGCACCCGTCGCCCACATGATCGACTGGAATGACCTCGGCGACGGCTCGGTCTTCGAACAGGTCAAGAAGGAGGGCAAGGACCCCAAGGAGGTCTGGAAGAACGCGGAGAGCGTGCGCACCGAGTACCGGGGCGCCATCGAGTACTCGCTGCGCAGCCTGACCGAGTTCGTGGAGCGGTACGGCGACAAGAACACGGTCCTGGTCTTTCTCGGCGACCACCAGCCAGTCCCGACCGTCACCGCCGGGAGCACCAGCCGCGAGGTGCCGGTCACGATCGTCGCCCATGACCCGAAGGTCCTGGACCGGATCTCCGGCTGGGGCTGGACCGAGGGGCTCAAGCCGGCGAAGGGCGCGCCCATCTGGGCGATGAACAAGTTCCGCGACCGCTTCATGACCGCGTACGGCCCGAACGCCGGCTGAACCCCCTCACCGGTCCAGGAAGGCGACGACCCGGCGTACGAACCAGTCCGGGTCGTCCAGCCACGGGTGGTGGCCGGCGCCGGGCTGGACGGTGAGCTCCGAGTTCGGAAAGGCTTCGGCGGCGCGGCGGGCGAGGTCGGGGCGGGGGCCGCCGTCGAGTTCGCCCGCGTGCACCAGGACCGGAGCCGTCAGGGCGGTGAGTGCGGCGCGGGTCGCGTCCGGGTCGAAGGCGCCGTCGGCGAAGTAGCGGGCCTCCGCCTCCTCGTTGGTCTGCGCCTCGGTCGCCTCGTCGAGTGCGCGGGCCGCGTCGTCCCAGCGGCCGAAGTAGAAGGGGGCGAGCGCCGGGTCGAAGCCGGCCTGCCCGGTCAGCCAGGCCTCCAGCGCCGGGAACCCCTTCTCGAACCACGGCTCGTGCGCGCGCAGCCGGGCCGCGGCCAGCCGGTCGTCGACGGTGGCCCTCATACCCAGGGCCGACGGATTGGGGGTGATCAGCACGAGCCGCCGCACCCGCGCCGGATACCGTGCCGCGTACAGGATCGCCAGGCTCCCGGCCGCCGAGTGCGCGAGCAGATCCATATGCTCCAGCCCCATGTGGGCACGCAATGCCTCCACGTCGTCGACCATGTGGTCGCAGCGGTACGTCGCCGGATCCGCCGGGACCCCGGAGTCACCGGTGCCCCGCAGGTCGAGCAGGACCAGCCGGCGGTGGGCGGTGAGGCCCCCCAGGTCTCCGAGGTAGACCGAGGCCCGCATCGGTCCCCCGGGCAGGACGACGAGGGGTTCGCCCTCGCCGCGCAGGTGATAGGCGAGCTCGGTCCCGTCGGGTGCGGTGAAGGTCGGCATGCCGCCGATCATCGGGGTCGACCGGGCCCGGTCGCAACGGAGTTCCCTCGGAGCGAGACGGGCCGGTGCGCCACCACCTCGCGGGCGATCCGTCCGGGAACCGGTCGGCCGTCGTCGCCCACGCCCGACCGGGCGCAAAATCCTCGTGGAGCTCTTGCCTGCGCCACGGCGGCCTGGATTACTGATCCCGAGTGGACGACCGAATGATCGGTCGCCAGGATCGATGTGCTCGGCGAGGGAGAGGTGCCCCATGGCTGATGGTGCGACGGAGCTGCTCGACGCGGGGGAACGGCTCGGCCCGGAGGCACTGGCGGCGCTACAGCTGGAGCGGCTGCGCGCCTCGCTGCGGCACGCCTACGACCACGTGCCCTTCTACCGGGAGTCCTTCGACAAGGCCGGAGTCCGGCCGGAGGACTGCCGGTCCCTGGCCGACCTGGCACGCTTCCCCTTCACCACCAAGGCCGACCTGCGGGAGAACTATCCGTACGGGATGTTCGCCGTGCCCCGCGACCGTATCCGCCGGATCCACGCGTCGAGCGGCACCACGGGACGCCCCACGGTGGTCGGCTATACGGAGAACGACCTTTCCATGTGGGCGGACATGGTGGCGCGCTCGATCCGGGCGGCGGGCGGGCGCCCCGGCGACACGGTCCATGTGGCCTACGGCTATGGGCTGTTCACCGGCGGTCTGGGCGCCCACTACGGCGCCGAGCGACTGGGCTGTACGGTCGTCCCCGCGTCCGGCGGCATGACGGCTCGCCAGGTCCAGCTGATCCAGGACCTCCGGCCCGGAATCATCATGGTCACCCCGTCGTACATGCTCACCCTGCTCGACGAGTTCGAACGGCAGGGCGTCGACCCGCGCGGGACCTCGCTTCGCGTCGGCGTGTTCGGTGCCGAGCCGTGGACGGAGGAGATGCGGCGCGAGATCGAGGAGCGGTTCGCGATCGACGCCGTCGACCTGTACGGGCTCTCCGAGGTGATCGGGCCGGGTGTCGCCCAGGAGTGCGTGGAGACCAAGGACGGGCTGCACATCTGGGAGGACCACTTCTTCCCGGAGGTCGTGGACCCGATCACGGGCGAGGTGCTCCCGGACGGCGAGGACGGCGAGCTGGTCTTCACCTCGCTCACCAAGGAGGCCATGCCGGTGATCCGTTACCGGACCCGTGACCTGACCCGGCTGTTGCCGGGCACGGCGCGGGTGTTCCGGCGCATGCAGAAGGTGACCGGGCGCAGCGACGACATGGTGATCCTGCGCGGGGTCAATCTGTTCCCGACCCAGATCGAGGAGATCGTGCTGCGCACCCCGGGCGTCGCGCCGCACTTCCAGCTGCGCCTCACCCGGGAGGGCCGCCTCGACGCGCTCACGGTACGGGCCGAGGCGCGCCCCGGCGCCACACCCGAGGTGCGGGACGAGGCCGCGCGGGTCATCGCCGCGGCCGTGAAGGACGGGATCGGTGTGTCCGTGAGCGTCGAGATCGTCGAACCGGAGTCGCTGGAGCGCTCGGTGGGCAAGCTCCGCCGGATCGTGGACCTGCGTCCGCGCTAGGTACCGGGCGTCGGCGCCCGCTATTCGCCGAAGCGGTCCCGAAGCTCGCGCTTCAGGATCTTCCCGCTCGCGTTGCGCGGCAACTCGTCCACGAACAATACCCGTTTGGGCGCCTTGAAGGGAGCGAGCCGCTCGCGCGCGTGGGCGATCAGTTCGGCTTCGGTCACCTCGCCGCGCGGGACGACGACCGCCGTGACGGCCTCGATCCACCGCTCGTCGGCAAGGCCGATCACGGCGGCCTCGGCGACCGCCTCGTGGGAGTACAGGGCGTCCTCGACCTGCCGTGAAGCGATCAGCACACCACCGGAGTTGATGACGTCCTTCACCCGGTCGACGATCGTGAAGTAGCCGTGCGCGTCCCGCACCGCGAGGTCGCCGGAGTGGAACCAGCCTCCGCGGAAGGCCGCGGCGGTCTCCTCTGGCTTGTCCCAGTAGCCCTCGCACAACTGCGGTGAGCGGTAGACGATTTCACCGGGAGTGCCGTCGGGCACGTCCTCACCGTCCTCGTCCACCACCCGCGCGTCCACGAACAGCACGGTGCGGCCGCAGGAGTCCAGCCTTCCCTTGTGCTCGTCGGGTGCGAGCACCGTGGCCAGGGGGCCGATCTCGCTCTGGCCGAAGCAGTTGTAGAACGCGAGCTCGGGCAGCCGTTCGCGCAGCCGCTCCAGGACGGGCACCGGCATGATCGACGCCCCGTAGTACGCCTTGCGCAGACCGCTCAGGTCCCGGGTCACGAAGTCGGGCCGGTTCGACAGCGCGATCCACACGGTGGGCGGCGCGAACAGGCTGTCCACGCGCCCGCCCTCGACCAGGTCGAAGAGCGTGTCCCCGTCCGGTGCGTCGAGGATGATGTTGGTCGCGCCGATCGCGAGGTAGGGCAGCAGGAACACATGCATCTGGGCCGAGTGGTACAGCGGCAGCGCGTGCACGGGCCGGTCGCCGGCGCTCAGGTCGAGGGCGGTGATGGCGCTCAGGTACTCGTGCACCAGGGACCGGTGGGTCATCATCGCGCCCTTGGGGAGCGCGGTGGTGCCCGAGGTGTACAGCAGCTGCACGAGGTCCTCGGTGCGCGGTTCGGGACCTTCGTACACCTCTGCCGTCGCGAGCCCCGCGAGGAGCGAGTCGTCGGCGTCCCGCAGCGGCAACACCCGTACGTCTTCGGGCAGCCGGCCGGCGAGGGCCGGGTCGGCCAGCACGAGCGCGCTGCCCGACTGGCCGACGATGTACGCGAGGTCGTCGCCGGTCAGGTTCTGGTTCACCGGCACGTGCACGAGGCCCGCCCGGGCGCACGCGAGGAAGGCGATGAGGTAGGCGTCGGAGTTGTGGCCGTAGGCGCCGACGCGGTCGCCCGGGGCCAGGCCCTGGGCGAGAAGCGCACCCGCCGCGCGGGAGACGGCGTCGTCGAGTTCCTCGTACGTCCACCTGCGCTCGCGGTACTCCACCGCGACGCGCGCGGGGGTGCGCCGGGCGCTGCGCCGCAGCACCCCGTCAACCGTGCTGCCCTGTCCCTGCGTCATGGCACATGATCCTCTGTCCCCCGCTCGAGGAGGTCAAGAACCCGGGGCCCGGACACATACCCGTTGGTACGCTCAACCGCTCCTTCCCTCAATGACGTTGGGAGGCACGATGCGCACCCGCTTAAAACGGCTCGCCGTCACGGCCGCTGCCCTGCTCACCGCCACGGCCGCACTGCCGGCGGCGGCCGCACAGCCGGCGCAGCGGCAGGAACGCCCGTCCCAGGGCGGCCTGTCCGCCGTCATCCGCTACACCGAGTACGGCATCCCGCACATCCTCGCGAAGGACTACGCCGACCTGGGCTTCGGTACCGGCTGGGCGCAGGCCGCCGACCAGGTGTGCACACTGGCCGACGGCTTCGTGACCCTGCGCGGGGAACGCTCCCGGTACTTCGGGCCGGACGCGACCACCGATCTCTCCCTCTCCTCGGCCACCACGAACCTCGCCAGTGACCTCTACTTCCGCGGGGTGCGGGACGCCGGGACGGTGCGCAGGCTGTTCGCCGGCCCGGCGCCGCTCGGCCCGACCGACGAGGTGAAAGACCTGATGCGCGGCTTCGCGGCCGGCTACAACGCCTGGCTGAAGAAGCACCGGATCAGCGATCCGGCGTGCAAGGGCGCCGCCTGGGTCGGACCGGTCACCACCCTCGACGTGGCCACCCGCAGCTACGCCCTCGCCGTGCTCGGTGGCCAGGGACGCGCCGTGGACGGGATCACCGCCGCACAGCCACCGGCCGGGACGACGCCCACCACGGGCACCCCGGACGCCGCCGCCACCGCCCGGGCCGCCCGTGCGCTGCTGTCCGCGGACAACGCCGACATGGGGTCGAACGCGGTCGTCTTCGACGGAGCCACCACGGCGAACGGCCGTGGACTGCTCCTGGGCAACCCGCACTACCCGTGGCAGGGCGGACGCCGCTTCTGGCAGTCGCAGCAGACGATCCCCGGAAAGCTGAACGTCATGGGCGGCTCGCTGCTCGGCTCCGCCACGATCTCCATCGGGCACAACTCCCATGTGGCCTGGAGCCATACCGTCTCCACGGGCGTTCCGCTCAATCTGGAGCAGCTCACCCTGGATCCGTCCGACCCGACGGTCTATCTCATCGACGGCACACCGGAGCACATGGCCCGCCGGACCGTCACCGTCCCGGTCGCGGGCGGAGCGCCGGTGACCCGGACCCAGTGGTGGACGCGGTACGGCCCGGTGGTCACCTCGCTGGGCGCCACGGTGCCCCTGCCCTGGACCTCCACGACGGCATACGCGCTGAACGACCCGAACGCCGCGAACCTGCGTTTCCCCGACACTGGGCTCGGCTTCAGCAAGGCCCGCAGCACGGCCGACCTCCTGGCGGCGGTCGAGCGGACGCAGGGCCTGCCGTGGGTGAACACGTTCGCCACCGACTCCGCGGGGCACACGCTGTTCACCCAGTCGCAGGTGCTCCCGCGCATCACCGACGAGCTGGCGCAGCGCTGTTCCACGGCGCTCGGCAAGGTCACCTACCCCTCGTCCGGGCTCGCGGTCCTCGACGGCTCGCGCGGCGGCTGCGCGCTCGGCAGCGACGCCGACGCCGTGCAGCCGGGGATCTTCGGGCCCGCGCGCATGCCCGTGCTCCGGGACTCCCCGTACGCGGAGAACTCCAACAACAGCGCCTGGCTGACCAATCCGGACCGGCCGCTGACCGGGTACGAGCGGATCTTCGGCGACACCGGCACACCCCGCTCGCTGCGCACACGCGGCGCGCTGGACGACGTCGCCGCGCTGGCCCGGCGGGGTGGTCTGACGGTGGCCGATCTGCAGCGGCAGGAGTTCGCGAACCGGGTGACCGCGGGGAACCTGATCGCGAACGACACGGCGCAGGCGTGCGCGGCGCTGCCCGGCGGCACGGCGACCGGCAGCGCCGACAAGGCCGTCGACGTGAGCGAGGCGTGCGGCGTGCTGACGGCCTGGGACCGCACCGCGCACAGCGAGAGCAGGGGCGCGCTGTTGTTCGACCGGTTCTGGAGGAAGCTGACGGCGGACGTGCCGCCGGCGCAGCTGTGGAAGGTGCCGTTCTCCACGGCGGACCCGGTGCACACCCCGAACACCCTCAACACGGCCGCGCCGGGCTTCACCACCGCTCTTGCCGACACGGTCGCCGAGCTGCGCGCGGCCGGTGTCGCCCTCGACTCCCCGCTGGGCGACCGTCAGTACGTCGTGCGCAACGGGCGGCACATACCGGTGCCGGGCGGTACCGAGTCGCTGGGCGTGTGGAACAAGGTCGAGCCCGTGTGGGACGCGGCCCGGGGCGCCTATTCCGAGGTGAGCTTCGGCTCCAGCTACATCCAGGCGGTGGGCTGGGACGACGGCCCCTGCCCGGTGGCCCGCACGCTGCTGACGTACTCCCAGTCCTCGAACCCGAACTCGTCCCACTACAGCGACCAGACCCGCCTGTACTCCCAGGAGCGGTGGGTGACGTCGCGGTTCTGCGAGAAGGACATCCTGTCGTCGCCCTCGCTGAGCGTGGTGAGGGTTTCCGACCGCTGATGGCCCCGAGGGTGTGGTCCCGTCCCCCATGGGGCGGGACCACACCCTTTCTCCTGACTGCCGGTCTCGCTCACACGGGTCGTGTGCGGCCCTCCCAGTAGGGGTCCCGCAGCCGTCGCTTGTACAGCTTGCCGTTGGGGTCGCGCGGCATCTCCGCGATGAAGTCGATGGTCCTGGGCCGTTTGTAGTCGGCGAGCCGTTCCGCGCAGTGGCCGAGGAGTGCGGCGGTGAGGTCCGGGCCGGGCTCGTGCCCCGGGGAGGGCTCCACCACGGCCTTGACCTCCTCGCCCCAGTCGTCATGGGGGATACCGAAGGCGGCGGCGTCGGCGACGGCGGGGTGGGCGAGCAGCGCGGACTCGATCTCGGCGGGGTAGATGTTGACTCCGCCCGAGATGATCATGTCGATCTTGCGGTCGCGCAGGAAGAGATAGCCGTCCTCGTCGAGACAGCCGAGGTCGCCGACGGTGAAGAAGTCACCGATGCGGTTCTTCCTCGTCTTGGCCTCGTCCTTGTGGTAGGAGAAGCCGCCGGTGTTCATCTTCAGGTAGACGGTGCCGAGTTCACCGGGCGGAAGCCGGTTGCCGTCGTCGTCGAAGATCGCGAGTTCGCTGATGGGCCAGGCCTTGCCGACGGTGCCGGGCTTCTTCAGCCAGTCCTCGGCGGTCGCGAAGGCACCGCCGCCCTCGCTGGCCGCGTAGTACTCCTCCACACAGTGCCCCCACCAGTCGATCATGGCTCGTTTCACATGGTCGGGGCAGGGGGCGGCACCGTGGATGGCGTGCCGCATGGACGAGACGTCGTACGACTGCCTGGTGTGTTCCGGCAATGCGAGGAGCCGGTGGAACTGTGTCGGGACCATATGTGTGTGCGTGCACTGGTGGGCGTCGATGAGGCGGAGCATCTCCTCGGGTGTCCACTTGTCCATCAGCACCAGCCGGTGGCCGATGTGCAGGGACGCCCCCGCGAACTGGAGCACGGCCGTGTGGTACAGCGGTGAGCAGACGAGGTGCACATTGCCGTCGAACGGCTTGATGCCGAAGATGCCGAGGAAACCGCCGAGATAGGCCTCCTCGGGAGCCTTGCCGGGCAGGGGGCGGCGGATGCCGCGCGGGCGGCCGGTGGTGCCCGAGGTGTAGTTCATGACCCAGCCGAGGGTGCGGTCCGCGGGCGCCGACCCGGGCTGCCCGTCGAGGAGTTCGGCGTACGGCCGGAAGCCCTCGACCTGGCCGACCGCGTATCGGTGGGTGGCCGGGAGGCCGGCCTCGTCGGCGGCGTGCCGGGCGGGACCGGCGAACCGTTCATGGGCGATCAGCACCTTCGCGCCGGAGTCGGAGACGATCCAGGCGATCTCCGGGCCGACGAGGTGGTGGTTGACGGGGACGAGGTAGAACCCGGCCTGACTGGCGGCGAGGTAGGCGACGAAGAACTCGACGCCGTTGGGCAGCACGACCGCGAAGGCGTCGCCGCGTTCCAGGCCCGCGGCGCGCAGGCCGTGCACGAGCCGGTTGGTGGCCGCGTGCAGCCGGCCTGCGGTCCACTGCTCGCCGTCGGGGGCGACCAGGATCATGCGGTCGGGGTCCTGGGCGGCCTGGGCCCAGAAACCGACAGGGGGTGTACTCACGACTGGCCGCTCCTTCCGGCGATGCGGTTGATGCGGTCGACGGCTCGCTCGAAGCCCCGGGTGAGGTCGTCGAAGACGGCCTGGACGCTCCGTTCGCCGGTCATCCGGCCGACGATCTGGCCGACGGGTGTGCCGAGCAGCGGCTCGACCTCGTGCTTCTGGATGCGGGAGACCGCCTCGGCGACCAGCAGGCCCTGCAGCGGCATGGGCAGGGTTCCGGGCCCGCCCGGGTCGTCCCAGGCGTCGGTCCATTCGGTACGGAGCTGACGTGCGGGCTTCCCGGTCAGGGCGCGCGAGCGGACGGTGTCGCCGGACCCGGCGGCAAGAAGCTTGCGGGTCAGCGCGGGCGAGTGGAGGTCGGCTTCTGTGGTGGTCAGCCATATGGAGCCCAGCCACACACCCTGGGCGCCGAGGCTCAGCGCGGCCGCCACCTGTGGTCCGCTGCCGATACCGCCCGCGGCCAGCACCGGCAGCGGGTCGACGGCGTCGACGACCTCGGGAGTCAGCACCATCGAGGCGATCTCGCCGGTGTGGCCACCCGCCTCGTAGCCCTGCGCCACGACGATGTCGATACCCGCCTGCTGGTGCTTGCGGGCGTGCCGTGCGCTGCCCGCGAGCGCGGCGACGAGCACGCCCCGGTCGTGGGCGCGGGCCACGACGTCGGCGGGTGGGGAGCCGAGGGCGTTGGCGAGCAGTCTGATCGGGTAGTCGAAGGCGACATCGAGTTGGGTGCGGGCGACCTGCTCCATCCAGCCGGTGATGCGCCACCCGGAGGCCTCGCCCTCGGCGAGCTCGGGCACGCCGTACTTGGCGAGGGTGTCCCGGACGAACTGCCGGTGTCCTTCGGGGATCATCGCCTCGACGTCCGCCTCGGTGACGCCCTCGACCTTCTTCGCGGGCATGACGACGTCCAGGCCGTAGGGCCGGCCGTCGACATGCGCCTCGATCCAGTCGAGATCACGCTTGAGGTCGCCGGGGGCCGTGTAGCGGACCGCGCCGAGCACACCGAAGCCGCCGGCCCGGCTGATGGCCGCGGCGACGGCGGGGAACGGCGTGAAGCCGAAGACGGCGTGCTCGACTCCCAGTTGCTTGCTCAGCTCCGTCTGCATGGGCGCAGGATGCCGCAGTCCCCCGGACGACGGAAGGGCTTTTCTGATGCTCCGTCAGATTTCTGTTCCGGCTCCCTCGGTACGCGCACGCCTCATTGACACATCCGGCACCCGACAGGAAGGTTTCACGATGACCGATGAGGTGGCCCACAGACTCACCCGCCGTCGACTCGGCGCCCTGACCCTCGGCGGCGCCCTCGCCCTCGCATCCTTACCCGCCGGTCCGGCCGAAGCCGTCCCCGTGTCCGGCGGCCACCGTCCCACCCTGCGCCGCGGATCACCGGAACGCGCCGGACTGCTCCCGGAGCACCTGCGTCAACTCGTCGCCGACGCCGAGGCGTTCCTCGGCCCCTCCCCCAAGCACCCCTGGTACGCGGGCGCCGTACTGCTCGCCGGGCGCGGCGGCACGGTGGCCCTGCACCGGCCCATCGGCATGGCGGTGCGCTACGCGGCGTACGACGAGAAGACCGACACCGGCGTCGAGTTCCCGCCCGGGGACCAGATTCCCATGGCCGAGGACACCGTCTTCGACCTGGCCTCCGTCTCCAAGCTGTTCACCTCGCTCCTCGCCGTGCAGCAGATGGAGCGGGGCACGCTGGAGCTGGAGGCGACGGTCGCCTCGTACGTCCCCGAGTTCGGGGCGGCGGGCAAGCAGGACATCACCATCCGCCAACTCCTCACCCACACCTCGGGTTTCCGCGCCTGGATCCCGCTCTACGACGCGCCGACGCACGAGGACAAGCTCCGGCTCATCTGGAACGAGGCACCGCTCAACCCGCCCGGCACCAAATACCTCTACTCGGACCTGAACCTGATCTCCCTCCAGCTGGTGCTGGAACGCGTCACGGGCCGCACGCTCGACATCCTCCTGCACGACGAGATCACCGCCCCGCTGGGCCTGAACCGCACCCGCTACAACCCGCCCGCCTCCTGGAAGCCCGGGATCGCGGCGACGGAGGACGCCCGCAGACCCTGGTCCGGCCTCGACCGGGGGCTGGTGTGGGGCGAGGTGCACGACGAGAACGCGTACAGCCTCGGTGGTGTCGCGGGCCACGCGGGCGTGTTCTCCTGCGCCTGGGACCTCGCGGTCCTCGGCCGGACGCTGCTGAACCGCGGCGTGTACGGGCGCAGGCGCATCCTCGCCCCCGAGTCGGTGGACCTGATGTTCACCGACTTCAACACGGCCTTCCCGGGCGATGAGCACGGGCTCGGCTTCGAGCTCTACCAGCACTGGTACATGGGCGCGATGGCCACCCCGCGCACGGCCGGCCACACCGGGTTCACCGGCACCTCCCTGGTCCTCGACCCCACGACCGACTCCTTTCTGGTCGTACTGGGCAACTCGGTGCACCCCGTGCGTAGTTGGCGCTCCGGTTCCGCTCCGCGGGTGGCCGCCGGCAACAACCTGGCGCGTGCCGTCCCGGTCCGCCCGGCGCGGGGCCGTGCGGCATGGTTCTCCGGCATGGCGAGCAGCACGACCGCGACGCTCGCCCTCCCCGCGCTCGACACCTCCTTGGGCACCGCCCGCCTGTGCGGTGCCGTGTGGTGGGACACCGAGCCCGGGTCGGACGTACTCGTGCTGGAGTCCACCACGGACGGCGGCGCCACCTGGCAGCCGGTCCCGTTCACCACCGCCCGCCACGGCGAGGACCCGCAGGAGCACCCGGCCGGTACGGCCACGGGCTGGTCCGGCCGGGTCTGGCACCGGCTGACCGCGCCCCTCCCGGCGGACCGGCACCTCGTCCTGCGCTGGCGCTACGCGACCGACCGGCGCTATGTCGGCCGCGGCGCGTACGTCGACGCCCTGCGCGTGGAGGCCGCCGGAACCGTGCTGTTCGACGAGGCACGGCCCGCGGACGCGGCACGCATCACGGCGGCCGGGTGGGCACCGTCGGCCGACTAGGACACGGCGGTGAGCAGGGGTTGGTAGAAGCCGGTGACGGGCGGCTCGAGCCAGGTGACGTCGGTGAACCCGGCGGCGGTCAGCGCCTCCGTCAGCCGGCCGCGGGTCAGGGCCCGGTAGGCGGTGCGCCGGACCCGGACCTCCCAGCCGGTTCCGGCGGGCAGCAGCTGGAAGTGTTCCAGGTCGTAGCGCTCGCCGTCGTCGTGCCAGTGCCACAGCTGGAAGGTGACCACCCGGTCGTCGGCCGTCCCGGAGACCTGGGGCGGCGTCGAGGCCGGGCGGTCGCGGCGGAGTTGGTCGTAGTCCCGCACGGTGATCACCACGCGTCCCTCGTCCCGCAGGACCCGTCGTATCCCTGCCAGGGCCGCGTCGAGGTCCTCGTCGCTGAGCAGGTGCGGGAGCGCGTTGTCGGCGCACACGACCACGTCGAAGGTGGCGGAGCGGAACGGCAGGGCGCGCATGTCGGCCGCCGCGGCCGGCAGCGCGGCGCCACGGGCCGTCGCTTCGGCGGCGGCCCGGGAGACGGCGACCGGGCTCAGGTCGGTGCCAATGACGTGGTGGCCGCGCAGGGCGAGCCCGATCGCCTGGGTGCCGATCCCGCAGGCGCAGTCCAGGATCCGGTGCGGTCCCGGGCCCAGCCGCGCGCTGACGACGGCGTCCAGCGCGGCGGCCTGGCGGGCCATGCTCGCGTCCCAGTCCGCGAAGATCAGGTGGTAGTCGGGGGCGAGCCGGTCGTAGAAGTCACGGACCGACGGCGGGACCGAGGGTGTGTCGGACATGTGCCGTCACTCCTCCCGCTCCAGCACCGCCATCGCCGCGTTGTGCCCCGGTACCCCGCTCACCCCTCCGCCGCGCACCGCGCCCGCCCCGCACAGCAGGACATTGCCGTGCCGGGTCTCCACGCCCCAGCGTCCGGTCTCCTCCTGGGCATAGGGCCAGGAGAGGTCGCGGTGGAAGATGTTGCCGCCGGGCAGCCGCAGGTCGCGTTCGAGGTCGAGCGGGGTCTTCGCCTCGATGCAGAGCCGGCCCTCGGCATCGGTCGCGAGGCAGTCGGCGATGGGTTCGGCGAGGTGGGCGTCGAGCTGCGCGAGCGTGGACTTGAGGAGTTCGTCGCGTACCGCGTCGTTGTCCCGGTCGAAGAGCCGTGCGGGTGTGTGGAGGCCGAAGAGGGTGAGGGCCTGGTAGCCCGCGTCGACCAGCTTCCGGCCGAGGATCGTGGGGTCGGTGAGGGAGTGGCAGTAGATCTCGGACGGCGGTGCCGTCGGGAGCTCGCCGGACGCGGCCTGGGCGTGCGCGGTGGCCAGCTGTTCGTAGCCCTCGGCGATGTGGAAGGTGCCGGCGAAGGCCTCCCTCGCGTCGACGGAACCGTCGCGCAGCCTCGGCAGCCGCTTGAGCAGCATGTTCACCTTCAGCTGGGCGCCCTCGGCGGACGTCGGCGCCGGGTCGCCGGTCAGGGCCGCCAGTTCCTGCGGCGAGGCGCCCACGAGGACGTGCCGGGCGGTGGCGATGCCCTCGCCGTCGGCCGTGCGATGGGTGACCTCGGCGGTCTGCCCGTCCGTCGCGATGCGTACCGCCTCGTGCCCGGTCGCGATGACCGCACCCGCGGCGCGCGCGGCGGCGGCCAGCGCGTCGGTCAGGGCGCCCATGCCACCGACGGGCACGTCCCAGGCGCCGGTGCCGCCGCCGATGACGTGGTAGAGGAAGCAGCGGTTCTGCCGCAGGGAGGGATCGTGGGCGTCGGCGAAGGTGCCGATCAGGGCGTCCGTGAGGACCACGCCCCGCACCAGGTCGTCGGTGAAGTTCCGCTCGATCGCGGCGCCGATCGGCTCCTCGAACAAGGCCCGCCAGGCCTCCTCGTCGTCGATGCGGCGGCGCAGCTCGTCACGGGTGGGCAGCGGTTCGGTGAGGGTCGGGAAGACCCGCCCGGCGACCTGGCCGGTCATGCCGTAGAAGCGCTGCCAGGCCTCGTACTCGCGGCTGCCGCCCGTCAGCCGGGCGAAGGCCTCGCGGGTGCGCCGTTCGCCGCCGCCGACGAGCAGTCCGGTCGGCCGTCCGTCCCGTTCGACCGGGGTGTACGACGAGATGGTGCGCCCACGGACCCGGAAGTCGAGGCCCAGGTCACGCACGATCTTCTTGGGCAGCAGGCTGACCAGGTACGAGTAGCGCGACAGGCGGGCGTCGACACCGGCGAAGGGGCGGGTCGACACGGCGGCGCCGCCGGTGTGGTCCAGGCGCTCCAGTACGAGCACGGACTTGCCGGCCCGGGCCAGGTAGGCGGCCGCGACCAGGCCGTTGTGGCCGCCGCCGACGATGACGGCGTCGTACGTCCGGGATCCCTCGTGTGCAGGCATGGTTCTTCGTAACACGTGATGATCTACGGCGGCCAGAGGCATGCCGTGCCTGCCCCGCTCAGCGTCCGCCGGACGCGCGCTGCTGGCGCAACACCGCCACCCGGCGGTACAGCTCGACGGCCTCGGCGCCGCGGCCGAGCTGCTCCAGACAGTGGGCCTCGTCGTTGCGGCTGGCCAGGGTGTCGGGGTGGTCGGGGCCCAGCACGCGCTCGCGGGCGGTGGCGACCCGGCGGTACTCGCTCAGCGCGTCCGGCCAGCGGCCGAGCCAGCCGAGGCTCACGGCGACCTCGCGGCGGCTGACGAGGGTGTCGGGGTGGTCGGGGCCGAGGACACGCTCACGGATGGCGCAGACGTCGCGGGACTCGGCGAGCGCCTCCTCCCAGCGGCCGAGGCGGCCCAGGTTGACCCCGAGGCCGTGGCGGGCGCGCAGGGTCTCGGGGTGGGCGGCGCCGTGGACACGGGTGCGGTCGTCGATCAGGTCGCGGTACAGCTTGAGGGCGTCCGCGCTGCGGCCGAGGCGGCCGAGGCTGATGCCGACCTCGTAGCGGGCCGCGAGGGTGTCGGCGTGGTCGGGGCCGAGGGCCTGGGCGCGGGCCTCGGCGACCTCGCGGTAGGTGCGCAGGGCCTCCTCCCAGCGGCCCAGCTGTCCGAGCGCGTAGGCGACTTCGTAGCGCGTCACCAGGGTGTCGGGGTGGTTCGCGCCGAGCACCCGGCCGCGCGCGGCGGCCACCTCGCGGGCCATGCGGTACGAGTCGTCGAGACGGCCGAGTCTGCTGAGGTTGAAGGCGAGGTTGTGGCGGCAGCGCAGGGTGTCGGGGTGGTCCGGGCCCATGGTGCGCTCCCGGGCGGCCAGCACCGACGTGTAGACCTGGTGGGCGTCGAAGTGACGGCCCAACTGGCCGAGCACATAGGCCATTTCCTGGCGGGCGGCGAGCGCGTCGGGGTGGTCGGCGCCCAGCACCCGCTCTCTGGCCCGGGCGACCTCGGTGTACTCGCGCAGGGCGTCGGCGGCGTGGCCGGTGCGGCTGAGGGTGAAGGCGATCTCGTAGCGGCTCGCGAGCGTGTCGGGGTGGTCCGGGCCGAGCAGGCGGGTGCGCTCGGCGGCGACCGCGCGGTGCACCTCGCCCGCCTCGGCCCAGCGGCCGAGCCGCCCCAGGCTGAGGCCCGCGTTGTGCCTGCCGACGAGGGCGGTGACGGTCTCATGGGCCGGGGCGGAGGGCACCGGCAGCTGTGCCGGGCCGGTCGGGGGCCGGGCGATCCATTCGCCGGTGAGACCGGCCCCGGCGTCCGGGGGTGTGGTGCGCAGCCCGGCGCCGGTCGCCTTGTGGCCGGTGGTCATGCCCCGGGTCCAGGACGGCAGGCGGGCCTCGCGGGACAGCGGCTCGTCGGGCCGCAGTTGGGGCTGGGGCGTCACCACGGTCGGCACATACGCGGGTGTCGTACGGCCGGCGGTGATACGGCGCGCCAACTCACGGGCATCGTAAGGGCGTTGCTCCGGCCGCTTGGCCAGGAGGTCGAGGATCACCTTCTCCAGGTACTCGGGGAGCTCGGCGCGGTGGCCGCGCGGCGGGCGGGGCGGGGTGTCGCGGTGACCGACGAGGATGGCCCAGGCGTCGTCCAGGTCGAACGGCGGTGCGCCGGTGGCGATTTCGTAGAGCACGCAGCCGAGCGAGTACAGATCGCTGCGGTGGTCGACCTCGGAACCGCTGATCTGCTCCGGCGACATGTAGTGCGGGGTGCCCATCGCGATGCCGGTGCCGGTCAGCCGGGAGGTGAAGCCGATGTCGTGGCCGAGGCGTGCGATGCCGAAGTCGCAGATCTTCACCGTGCCGTCGGTGAGCCGCATGATGTTCGCGGGTTTCAGGTCGCGGTGCACGATGCCCTGTTGGTGGGTGTAGGCGAGGGCGGCGGCGACCTGGTCGGCGATGTCCACGATGTCGGGGACGGTCAGCGGGTGGTGCTTGTTGTCCTCCAGGAGCTGACAGAGGTTGCGGCCCTCCAGGAGCTCCATGACGAGGTAGAGGATGCCGTCGTACTCGCCGAAGTCGTGGACGACCGTCACCCCGCGGTGCGACAGCGCGGCGGCCACCCGGGCCTCACGGCGGAACCGTTCCCGCAGAACGCGGGTGAAGGAGTGGTCGTGGTGCGGGCCCAGCGGCTTGAGGCACTTCACCGCGACATGCCGCCCCAACGACTCGTCCCGGGCACGCCACACCTCGCCCATCCCGCCCCGCCCGATCAGATCGAGCAGCCGGTACCGGCCCTGGACCAGTCTGCTGTCCGCCATCGTCCGCCGTCGCCCCCGTCGCCGTCCGCCCCTCCCCTGGGGTTGCCGTCAAGGTGCGGCCGCGCCAAGTCGGTCCGATCCGTGACACACCCCCCTGCTCGTCCAGTATGGCGACTTATCGTCCGACTTTGTACGGTGCCGGGCGCGACTCGGGGCCGAGCCGGGCCATGGCGCGCAGGATGTGTTTGGGCGGCAGCTGCCAGCGCAGGCGTGCGGGTATGCACCGCAGCAGGCGGCCCGTGGCGCGCAGTCGGCGGGTGACGGTGGCGGGTGCGGGGGCCGGTCTGCCGTACAGCTCGTGGGCGTACGGCGGCAGGGAGGCGTACGCCAGATGGGCCACGCGCCGCCACAGCACCTCGCGCGCCGGGACGAGGAGGGGATGCGTCGGCGGACGGAGCAGGAAGTCGTCCACCGCGCGTGCCTCGGGTCCCGCGGCGAGTCGGGGCCGCACCTTCTCGAAGTACGCGGCCATCTCCGCCCGGTCGGCCGGTACGGCGTCCGGCTCGAGGCCCACCAGCCGGGCGCTGACCCGGTGTTCGGCGATGTAACGGTCGGCCTGCGCGTCGGTGAGCGGATAGCCGGAGCGGCGCATCACGTGCAGATAGGAATCGATCTCGGCGCAGTGCACCCACAGCAGCAGCTCGGGTTCGTCGACGCCGTACCGCTCCCCGGTGTCCGGATCCGTCGCCCCCAGCCTGCTGTGGATCTTCCGCACCCGGGCGCCCGCCCGCTCGGCGGCCTCCGTCGTGCCGTATGTCGTCGTGCCGACGAAGTTGGCGGTGCGCATCAGCCGGCCCCAGGCGTCCTGCCGGAAGTCGGAGTTCTGCATGACGCCGCGCACCGCGCGCGGGTGCAGCGCCTGCAGATAGAGCGCGCGTATCCCGGCGACCCACATCATGGGGTCGCCGTGCATCTGCCAGGTCACCGATCGCGGGGTGAACAGCCCCGGGTCACCCGGCCGGAGGTCTCCCCCGGTCGCGGACATACCCGCAGTGTGACCGGGATCGGTAGTTGGCACCAGGCCACGTTCACGACCTGCACTGATGCCAAGTAGCTTCAGCGGCCGGAGCCGCAGAATCAGCGAAATATCCCAGGAGCATTCCAGGCTCCGGGCAACCTTCGGGGCATTGCGCTTCCAGGCCGTGACCACAAGCTGGAACCCAGCATGGCAACGCGCGCGACCCTGCGCCCCGGACCCGGCTGACCGGTGCTCAGCCCCTCGCGCTGTCGTCAGGAGCGCGCGAGCCGGGCCGCGAGATAGGGCGCGGTGGCGCTGCGGCGGGCCCTCGCCACCTTGGCCGGCGGGCCCGCCGCGACCACCCGCCCGCCCGCGTCGCCGCCGCCCGGACCGAGGTCGATGACCCAGTCGGCGGTGGCGATCGTGTCCAGGTCGTGCTCGACGAGGACGACCGTGTTGCCGGCGTCTACGAGCCGGTGCAACTGTCGCAGCAGCAGCGCTATGTCCGAGGGGTGCAGCCCCGCCGTCGGCTCGTCGAGCAGGTAGAGCGCGTGCCCGCGGCGGGCTCGCTGCAGTTCGGTGGCCAGTTTGATGCGTTGCGCCTCACCGCCGCTGAGTTCCGTCGCGGGCTGGCCCAACCGCAGGTACCCCAGGCCCACCTCGCGCAACGTCTCCAGACTGCGGGAGGCGGCCGGGACAGCGGACAGGAACTTGGCGGCGGCGTCGACGGAGAGCGCCAGTACTTCCGCGATGTTCTTGCCGCAGTAGGTGACTTCCAACGTTTCGGCGTTGTACCGGGCGCCTTCGCAGGTCGGGCACGGCGCGTAGGTGCCGGGCAGGAACAGCAGTTCCACCGCGACGAATCCTTCGCCCTGGCAGGTCTCGCACCGCCCTTCGGGCACGTTGAAGGAGAACCGCCCGGCCGAGTAGCCGCGCGCCCTGGCTTCGTCCGTCGCCGCGTACAGCTTGCGCACCGCGTCGAACATCCCGGTGTACGTGGCCAGGTTGGACCGGGGAGTTCGGCCGATGGGCCGTTGGTCGACCCGGACCAGCCGGTCGAACGACTCGACCCCCGACGCGTCCTGGACGTCGACCTCCAACTGCGCCTCGTCGGGCTCCTCGGGTACGAGTCCGAGGTGGCCGCGGACGACCTCGGCGAGCACCTGCGTCACCAGCGTCGACTTTCCGGAACCGGACACGCCCGTCACCGCCGTCAGTACGCAGAGCGGTACGTCGACGGACACGTCGTGCAGATTGTGGCGGGAGACGCCGCTCAGGTGCAGCCAGCCGTGCGGTGCGCGCGGGCGGTGATCGAGCGGCTGGGCGCGCACGAAGAGGTACTGGCTCGTGGCCGACTCCCCGACCCGCGCAAGACCGGCAACCGGGCCGCTGTACAGCACGCGTCCGCCGCCCTCGCCCGCACCGGGGCCGATGTCGACCACCCAGTCCGCCCGCCGTACGACGTCCATGTCGTGCTCCACGACGAACAGCGAGTTGCCCGCCGCCTTGAGGCGGTCCAGCACATCCAGCAGCGGTTCCGCGTCAGCCGGGTGCAGGCCCGCGGAGGGTTCGTCGAGGACGTAGACGACGCCGAACAGCCCCGAGCGCAGCTGGGTGGCGATCCGCAGGCGTTGCGCCTCGCCGGGCGACAGGGTCGTCGAGCGGCGCCCGAGGCTGAGATATCCGAGGCCCAGGTCGAGCAGTACCTCGACCCGCGCGACCAGATCGCCGCAGATCCGGACCGCGACCTCGGTCGTCTCCCCGGATCGGGCGGTCGACGTGGTGGCGTCGGCCTCGGACCGCCCCGCGACGGGCCGCAGCAGCGCCACGACCTCGGTGAGCGGCATCGCGTTGATCTCGGCGATGGAACGTCCGGCGAAGGTCACGGCGAGCGCCTCGGGCCGCAGTCCGCTGCCGTGACACTGGGGGCAGGGCACACTCCTGACGAACCGGAGCGCCCGTTCGCGCATCTTCTCACTCTTGGAGTCGGCGAGGACGTGCATGACGTGCTTGCGGGCGCTCCAGAACTTGCCCTGGTAGCCGTAGTCGACGCGGTCCTCCTCCGGCTCGATGTACACGGAGGGCTGCTCGTCCGTGTACAGCAGCCAGTCCCGGTCCTTCTTCCTGAGCCTGCGCCATGGTCGGTCGATGTCGATCCCCAGGCCGCTCACGACACTGCGCAGGTTGGCGCCCTGCCAGGCGCCCGGCCAGGCGGCGATCGCCCCCTCGCGGATGCTCAGTGAGGGGTCCGGGACGAGCAGGTGCTCGGCGACGTCGTGCACGACGCCCAGTCCGTGGCACTCCGGGCAGGCGCCGGCCGCGGTGTTGGGTGAGAACGACTCGGCTTCCAGGCGTGCGGCCCGGGGCGGATAGGTGCCGGCGCGGGAGTACAGCATGCGCAGCAGATTGGACAGCGTGGTGATGGTGCCGACCGTCGAGCGCGAGCTGGGCGACCCGCGTCGCTGCTGCAGGGCCACGGCCGGTGGCAGTCCGGTGATTTCCTGCACATGCGGTGCGCCGACCTGTTGCAACAGCCTTCGGGCGTACGGTGCTACGGACTCGAAGTAGCGCCGCTGGGCCTCCGCGTAGAGCGTGCCGAACGCGAGCGAGGACTTGCCCGAACCGGAGATGCCGGTGAAGGCGACCATCGCGTCCCGCGGAACGTCGACATCGATGTTCCGCAGGTTGTTCTCACCGGCGCCCCGGACATGCACGAAGGGGTCGGTCGCGTCCTTGTTCACCGTTCCTGATTACCTGATCGCGCCGGGAACCGCGCGACGGGCACCGTCACCGGGCCCCGCTCATACGAGCGCTCGGAGAAATCCCGGTATGAGACGCTCCCAGGGAACATTCGAGAGTGCTTCACCGTTGATCCGCATTTGGGCGTGAGGGAACTGTGTCCCCGGGCCTCACCCTTTGCCCATGAGGACGATCGTTCGGCTGAAGCCTTATCGAGCCCCCGCCGCGAGGCGACCGCCCTTCGCACCCACTCTCGATCGGCCCCGGCTGGGGATCCCCCGAACAGGTCGGGGCCTTCGCCTGCGCCCTGCCGGCGCGCTTCGGCGAACGCGGTGGTTCGCCTCCCGGTGGCGCACTCGCCCCGGCGGCCCAGCCCCAGGTCGCGAGCATGCGCCCATGGCGGCCATGACCGAGGGCGGTCAAGGGCGGCCAGCACGGCACCACCGCACCGGAGATCTGGGCTCCAGCAGCGGCAGCGCCTTGACGTTCGACACCTGTCTACGTTGACACATGTCGAACCAGCGCGGCCCGCCCGTGCTGGAGACCACCCTTCCCGGGGTCTTCGCCGCGGGCGACGTCAGGAGCGGCTCGGTCAAACGGGTGGCCTCGGCGGTCGGTGAGGGTGTCATGGCGATCCGCATCGTGCACGGGCACCGGGAAAGCGCGGTGATCGACAGCAGGGTGAACACCGCGTCGCGGAGCGGCCCCCCGTAGCGGTGACCGGCAAGGTTTCGCTGCTGACGAAGCCGAACGTCGCGGTGGCGAACACGCCGGCGAGCGCTCGGAAGAGGCCCGTGGGCAGCAGCCCGGGCCGGTTGACGCGGGCCATCCCGCTTGAAGTGCCTGTTTGTGATCCTCGGAGCGCGTATGAGAGGTGCTTCCAGCGTCGGTGTCGGACCATGTGGCGGCCCTGGCCAGACCCGTCGTCCAGCGCCGCACCCGGGCGCGTTCGTCCAGCGGAGGGGCGTCGATCGTCTCGAAGCGCACCTGGTCGTCCGGGATGCCCGCGAGCATGTAGTGGACCTTGTGGGAGACGCCGTGACGACGCTGCCCTTCGGGCCAGCGGTGGGCGGCGAACCGGTAGCTGCGGACGGTTCTGAGCGACAGCCCCAAGTCGTCGGCATACGTCTGCAAGGACACATCAACGCCGAACGGCGCCTCGCCGGGGGCCGTATGCGCGCCGCTCACCGGCTGCATCGGCTCGATCTCCAGCGCGTGGTCTCCGATGGTGTGGATGCGCTGCCGAATCGGGCACGTCATCGGATCGCTGGTGAGGGCGCGCCGTGGGAGCGGTTCGAGCCGTAACTCCCGGGCAGGACACCGAAGCGGGGTGTCCGGTGGCACGGCGTGCGGTGCGGACCGGGGTGGCGCGGAGCTGGTGTTCGCGGTGGCGCACGCAACCGTGTGGCCCGGTGGTGGAGCAGGTCCTGCGCGGGGGAGCACCAGGAGATCCGACCGTACCGCCTGCACCTGCCGGCCGGGGCCAGCGTGTCACGCGGCGTCGGCGTTACTTCGGGGGCATCCGGTGGCCACGTGCGATCGCGGGGGCAGTCGACGAGCAGGAGTCGTACGGGTGTCGTCACAGGACGTTACGGTCGTGGCTCTTCTGGCGGATCCGGATGCGCCGACGGAGATCGCGCAGCGCATGGCCCGGATGCTCCCTGATCGGCTCGCCGACAGGTCAGGCCAGGGACGGCGGTTCGACGTCGAGGTGGTCAGTGAGCCCTTCACCGCAGGGGCTCGCCCACCTTGATGCACCGGATCATGGACCGCCGAAGTGAGGGGAACTGGGACATCGTCGTGGCCCTCACCGACCTTCCGCTGCACTCACATGGGCGCAAGCTCGTGGTGGATCTGAGTCACGAACACGGCTTGGCGCTGCTGTCCCTTCCCCCGCTGGGGGGCTTCCGGCTGCAGACAAGGGCCCGGCAGGCCGTGGAAGAAGCCGTGCTCAGCTTGGCGGGCCCGCAGGCCACGGAGGCTGGGGGACCTCCGGGGAGTCAGCCGCTGCGGGGGCCCTTCATCGGTCGTCTCGCGCCGATCATCCGGGCCAGGTCGGTGAGGAGGAGATCGCCGATCTGCGGTACGTCGCCAGTGGGCCGCGCGGTTACCTGAGGGTGCTCCTCGGTATGGTCCGCGCCAACCGGCCGTGGCGCTTGGTGCCGGGCTTGTCGAAAGCCCTGGCGGCCGCACTCGCCACGGGAGCGGTCGCCACTGTGAACTCCACCATCTGGAACCTGGCCACCTCCCTGAGCACGCCACGCCTAGTGATCGCCATGGTCGGGTCTGTCGCAATCATGATCGGCTGGCTGATCGTGGACGCGAACCTGTGGCAGCGAACGGATGAGGTTTCGCCGGAGGCGAGGAAGAGAGCGGCTCTCTACAACGCCTCGACGGTCGTGACCGTGGGTATCGGGGTGATCGTCTGCACGTGGGTTTGGTGGTCATCAACCTGGTGTGGGCGCTGTTCATCCTCAACGACCGGGTGTTCGCCTCCACGACACGAACGCCGCTGCACGTCTCGGAGTACTGGACGTTGTCCTGGTTCGTCGCTTCGGTCGCCACGGTGGGTGGCGCGCTGGGATCGGGCCTGGAAAGCGACGAGGCGATCCGGGCAGCCGCCTATTCCAAGCGCGAACAGGAGCGTCGCAGCGTGCTGCAGGACGACCACGGGGACTAGCGGGTGACCTCAGTCGGAGATCTGCCGTCGGTTGGTGGTCGTCCGGGTCCGGAGATTCCGCTGATCGGTCGGTGCGTGGTGGTTTCGCCTCGGGGGCCGAGGGGGACCCGGACGCAACGCCGCCGGAGCGCCGAAGCTCCGCCTGGCGCGCCGACGGCAAATGACCGTTCCATCTAATCCAGGTGAACGGCTCCCAGAGGCGTGCCGGAGCCCCGGACCCCGTCGCAGCACTTCCGAGAGTCAGGCTCTTTGCGCCCTCTCCATCACCGCCATGCCGCGACATCAAGGGAAGTCACCATGAAAGCAGCGGTATACGAAGGACCGCGAACGGTCACAGTGAAGGACGTACCGGACGCGAAGATCGAGCACCCCTGCGACATCATCGTCAAGATCACCACCACCAACATCTGCGGTTCGGACCTGCACATGTACGAGGGCCGCACCTCGTTCGAGTCCGGCCGCACCCTGGGACACGAGAACATGGGCCAGGTGGTGGAGGTCGGCTCGGCCGTCCGCAAGGTCCAGGTCGGCGAGTACGTGGTCCTGCCCTTCAACATCGCCTGCGGCTTCTGCAAGCAATGCGAGCAGGGCCTGACCAATTACTGCCTGACCATGCAGCCGGAACCGGCCCTTGCGGGAGCCGCCTACGGATTCGCCGACATGGGCCCCTACCAGGGTGGCCAGGCGGAGCTGCTGCGCGTGCCTTACGGCGACTTCAACGCGCTGCGTCTGGGCGAGGACGCCGCCGAGCGGCAGACCGACTACGTGATGCTCGCCGACATCTTCCCGACCGGCTACCACGCCACCGAGATGGCCAACGTCAAGCCGGGCGACCAGACCATCGTCTTCGGTGCCGGTCCCGTCGGGCTGATGGCGAGCTACTCCGCCCTCCTTAAGGGCGCCGGCCGCGTCTGGACGGCCGACCACCAGCCCGACCGGCTGCGCAAGGCGGAGGAGATCGGGGCCATCCCGATCAACACCGCCGAGCAGAACCCGGCGGAGGTCGTCAAGGAGGCCACCCTCGGCCTGGGCGCCGACAACGGCTGCGAATGCGTCGGCTACCAGGCACACGACCCCGAGGGACACGAGGACGCCAGCCTCACGCTCAACGGACTGATCGACTCGGTCCGGTTCACCGGCGACATCGGCGTGGTGGGCGTGTTCCTGCCCCAGGACCCCGGCGGCGCGGAGGCCCAGGGGAAGCTGGAAGCTCAGGGCAAGGTCCCGATCGACTTCGGCATGATGTGGTTCAAGGGCCAGCGTATGGGGACCGGGCAGGCGCCGGTGAAGAAGTACAACCGGGCGCTGCGGGATCTGATCGCCGGCGGGAAGGCGAAGCCGAGTTTCGTCGTCTCCCACGAGCTCGGCCTGGACGAGGCCCCCACCGCCTACGAGCACTTCGACGCCCGTGACGAGGGCTGGACGAAGGTGGTCCTGCATCCCGACGGACACGGCAACGGCCACAAGCGGTAAGGAAACCCGAGGGTATGGCTGTGGCGTCGCCGAACGACGCCTCGGGGCGGCGCAGACGGCGGCGCCCCGAGGGCCTGGTGATCAAACTCGGGTGCGGGAGATGCTCAGCTACTTGGCCGCGGCCCTGCCGAGCCACACCGGGCCTGCGGCCCGGCTGCTCGCTGTGCGGTGCGCACTGCGTATGGACGAAGGGGTGGTCCGGCTGCCGGCCGGGGTCCTGCGTAGCCTTCGCCTCGGCCGCGATCCGGTCCCGTGGAGCGAGCTGGAGCAGGCACGGTGGCTCCGCAGAACGCCAGGTGCCCCGAGCTGCGCCGACAACGGAGTTGTGGTCGCCCGGCTCCTCGACGCCGTGTTGCTCGCTCAGTGTCCCGCGCGTCGGACCGCCGGAGCGCTGCCGACCGGGCGCTGCGGACGGCGAGGACGTGCGGCTTGGGTGCCGACGCCCCTTCTTTGCAGCTGACCACCCTCTGCCGTACTGCACACACGGATCCCTCCGGCGGTCGGGGGTGTGCCGAAATGGACCGGATCGCGCGTGAATGTGGAGTCGCTCCTGATGGCTCCGCAGCACCGACCGACCGAGCCAATGCCATTTATCCAGCCTAAGTGCCGAATAAAGTGCTTGGTCACAGCAGGCTAGCGCCGTACCCGCGGCATCCCCAGACCGATCCAGGAGATGATTTCGCGCTGGATCTCGTTGTTGCCGCCGCCGAAGGTGAAGATCACCGCAGAGCGGTAGCCGCGTTCCAGGTCACCGTGGAGCACCGCACCCGCGGAGCCCTCCTTCAGTGGTCCGGCGGCGGCGACGATCTCCATGAGCCAGGCGTACGCGTCCCGGCGGGTCTCGGAGCCGTAGACCTTGACCGCGGAGGCGTCCTGCGGGGTGAGTGTGCCTTCCTGGACGGCGGTGACCATCCGCCAGTTGAGGAGCTTCATGGCGTCGAGGCGGGTGTGGGTGCGGGCGAGGCGCCCGCGTACCCAGGGCAGGTCGATCACGCGGCGGCCGTCGGCGAGTTTGGTCTCCATCGCCCAGCGCTGGACGTCCTGCAGGGCACGGATCGCCATCGTGCCGTGGGCGGCGAGGGTGACGCGCTCGTGGTTGAGCTGGTTGGTGATCAGCCGCCAGCCCTGGTTCTCCTCGCCGACCCGGCGGGAGACGGGGACGCGGATGTTCTCGTAATAGCTGGCCGTGGTGTCGTGCGAGGCGAGGGTGTTGATCACGGTGCAGGAATAGCCGGGGTCGGAGGTCGGCACGAGGAGCATGGTGATGCCCTTGTGCGCGGGGGCGTCGGGGTCGGTGCGGACCGCCAGCCAGACCCAGTCGGCGGTGTCGCCGTTGGTCGTCCATATCTTCTGCCCGTTGACGACGTACTCTCCCCCGTCCCGTACGGCCCGGGTCTTCAGGGAGGCCAGGTCCGTGCCCGCGTCGGGCTCGCTGTAGCCGATGGCGAAGTCGATCTCGCCGGAGAGGATCCGCGGCAGGAAGTAGGCCTTCTGCTCGTCGGTGCCGAACTGCATGATCGTCGGGCCGACGGTGTTCAGCGCCATCAGCGGCAGCGGTACACCGGCCTGCGCGGCCTCGTCGAAGAAGATGAACTGCTCCATGGGCGTCAGGCCGCGCCCGCCGTACTCCTCGGGCCAGCCCACACCGAGCCAGCGGTCCGTGCCCAGCCGCCGGATCGTGTCGCGGTAGAACCGCTTCTGCGCGGCCGGGTCGGCGTAGCGGGCGTAGGCGTGGTCCGGCACCAGGTCGGCGAAGTAGGCGCGCAGTTCGGTGCGCAGTCGCTGCTGTTCGGGCGTGTGGTCGAGATGCACGGCGCCTCCAGGCTCCCGATGGCCGGTCCTGACGGCGCACACCGTAGAACGTGTTCCAGAAATTGGGAATGCCGAACCGGAAACCCGGCAGCGCCCCCCACCCGCCGGTTCGACGGCTCAGGCCAGCGTCTCGATGAAGTCCGCACAGGCCCGGGCGCACGCCAGGCATGCCTCGGCGGTCCCGTCGGCGTCGGCCCGCCCCTCGAAGGCCCGCGCGCATTCGAGGCAGACCGAGCGGCACCACTCCAACTGGATGCGGATGGCCTTCTCCTCCTGGCTCTCGGCGAGCACCCGGACGGTCGCGTCGCACACCTCGGCGCACATGACGGCCTGCCGCCGTATCCGCTCCTCCCCGTCGGCCCCGTCGGGACCCATGGCGCTCGCGCCCAGTGCGCACACCCGGGCGCACTCCGTGCACGCCTGCGCGCACGCGAAACGGTCCTCCAGGAACCGGTAGGGCTCCTGGCGGAAATTCGCCGGTGTCACATCGGGCGGGTAACCGGGACCGGGCGGATCAAACCCCGGACCCGATGTCGCCGTATGCGACCGGCGGTCACGGAAGGTGTCTGATTCACCCCCTTCTGGGCGGGGTATTCCTGTGCTATGAGTACCGCATCCATGCAGCTGGCCGCGGCGAGCGGCCTCATGAGTCTTGTGCTCTTCCTGGTGGCCCTGGCCGTCCTGGCGCTGCTCGCCGGCGGTTTCTGGCTGAACTCCCGGGTCAAGTACCAGGAGTCGCCCCGGCCCCGGCCCGAAGAGCAGCCGCATCTGCCGCCCGAGGGCGCGGTGCACGAAATCCGGGAGAACCGGGAGTCCCAGGAGGTACCCAAGATGCCGGAGGGCGGTCGCCCACTGACCCCGTACGAGCTGAGCAACATGGACACCCGGCCGAGCACGTCGAAGGACCGCCCGCGCTGGAGCAAGGGCTCGAGCGGATCGTTCGGCGGAGGCGGGCTGGGCGCCCACTGACCCCGTGGCGACGCCGGCCCGACCCCGTTACGACCCCGGTGACCGACCGGCCCGAGGCGAATGGGTCCGGCCGGCGTCGAGACGTCCGACGTGGGCCACGTTGCCGCGGTCCTCGGGCTCGTCGCTGGGCGAAGCCGTGAACCAGGCGTCCAGGATCTCCTTGAGGACCGGCTCCGAGGTCAGACGCAGACCGAGGGCGAGGACGTTGGCGTCGTTCCAGCGACGCGCGCCGTCCGCCGTGTACGCGTCCGTGCACAGGGCCGCCCGGACGCCCTGCACCTTGTTCGCGGCGATGGACGCGCCCGTGCCGGTCCAGCAGCACACGACGGCCTGATCCGCCCTCCCCACCGCCACATCGCGGGCCGCCGCCTCGGAGCAGACCGCCCACTGCGGATCCGCCCCCGGTTGCAACGCGCCGTACGTGCGCACCTCGTGGCCGCGTCGGCGCAGCTCCTCGACCAGCTGCCGGGCGACGGGTTGGTCCATGTCGGAGGAGACGGAGATCCGCATACTCCCGGAGCCTACGGCCTGTGCGGTGGAGCATGCCACGGACGGGGGCAAGCGCCTCGGCCGACGACCTGCAGGTCCAGCACCCCGCCTGCTGCGCCGTGGCCCCGTACGACGGGGCCGAACCGGCCCGGCGGCGCTCCCTCGGCATCGGCAGCCCCGAGGACGACCCGACCCTGCCGGTGGGAGCCGACCGGGACCGGCCGACTGACCGGGCTCGGCGCTTCGGTTCTCGCGCGCCATGACGGCCGCACCGTTCCGGCCGACCCCGAAGGCAACGAGTTCCGCCTGTTCGGGGCCGGCCGGAACGGTGCGGAGGGCGTGCGTGCCGAGGGGGTCAGCCGCGTCCCCCGCTGAGGTTCCGCCACTGCGGACCGATCCGCTTCCACTCCTCGTCCCACTCCGCGAGGCGTCGCCGCAGGAGATGTCCGCACACCAGCCGGCCTCCGCCCCACACCGCGACCCCGACGGCCGGTGCCACGAGCGCACCGGTCACGGCCGCCTGGAGCCACGACTCCGTGGCGTCGAGGGGCTTGGAGACGAGTCGGCCCGTACCGTCCGTCCACATGGTGACCCTGGAGCCGGCGGCGATGCCAGGGGCGACCTTCGCCCGGTCGGTGTGCACGGAGCCGTCCTCCGCGGTCCAGCGCACCGTGGCCCACACCCTGCTGTCGTCGTATCCGCCGGCCGCGGGTACCGCGTTCGCCGAGTTCTCGGTCAGCTCGGCCGAGACGGCGTGGACCTGCGCGCGGCGTTCGCTGAGGTTGCCGTCGACCACCATCGCGGCCGCCACGCCCGCGAACACGGCGCCCAGGAGGGCGAGGATCCAGGTGGCGAGCACGACCCAGGCCTCGACGGTGTCGCTGCGGCGGTGGAGCGGATTGCTCCGCCACCTCCAGCGCCAGCGCCGGAACCACACCCCGGTCGCTTTCCTACGACGTGTCCTCGCCATCGGCCGTCGCCTCCTTCCCGCGCTCCGGCCGTCCTCGGTGTGTCAGACGGGCCGGGCTCCTTCGGTGTCCGGAAGGTCGGGGTCGAGGTCCCGGCGGCGGTTCGGTCCGGTGCAGGGGGTCTCACGGAAGGGACCGGCCGCCGTCACGACGTCGCCGGGCACGGCAAGCGCGCCGACGACGTACCAAGTGTCGTGCATGGCGACCTCCAGGGTGCTCAGGTGCCCGCGTACGACATCTTCATCTTCAGCTTGGGGCAGAAGTCCGCCGAGCGCATAGTCCGAACGGCCCAGACCGGTCGGTCGCCCGGCGTCTGCGCGTCCTCGCCGGAGGTGCCGTGGCCCTCCTGCCCGGCCACCGGCACCTGCCACACCAGCGTGGTACCTCCGTCGTCGGGGCTGCGCAACTCCAGACGGCCGCCGAGCTGCTGGGCCCGCTCCTGCATGTTGCGCAGTCCGCGGCGCCGGCCCTCGGGCGCAATGCCCACGCCGTTGTCGCCGACCGTCAGGCACAGCTCGCGTCCGTCGGTCGCCAGGATCACATCGGCGCGGTCGGCGTGTAATGGCCGGCGACCGGGGCCTGCACCGGTTCCGCTGTTCTGGATCTTGCGGGGGCCGTTCGGCCCTCCCGGCGGACCGATCGGCACTCCCGTTCGAGCGCGGACCGAGGCACAGTGGGATCAGGAGCGGCACCGATCCCCCGCGGTGTCGCTCCGCCCGTGCGTGCCCCGTCGGCCGACGGGGCACGGGTGCCGTACGGCGCACCTCGTACATTCCGCGGCGGCGGGCCGGTCCGACCGGACGTCCGCCGAGGCCGAACGGCCCTAGCGCGGCGGCCGCCCGTCCGGCTGCAATGACCTGACAGAGCCCGCCCGTGGCTTCCGGAGACGCAGAGACGTGAGTGACACATCCCGACCCAGCCCCGTACTTCCCGCCGACCACGCCCCGTCGGCCCGCGGAGGGCCGCACCGGAGCGTCGAGATCGGCCGTGCCGAGGCACTGCGCCTGCTGGGCAGTGTCTCGCTGGGGAGGGTCGTGTTCACCCGGCACGCGCTGCCGACCGTCCGCCCGGTCAACCACGTTCTGATCGACGGCGACATCGTCATCCGCACCCACGAGGGAGCGGCACTGACCTCGCACGCCCGGCAGGGTGAGGGCTCGGGGGTCGTCGTCGCCTACGAGGCCGACGCCATCGACCCGGACACCCACCTCGGCTGGAGCGTGGTGGTCACGGGCTACGCGCAGCTGGTGACCGACCCGGAGGAGCTGACCCGCTACCGGGCGCTGCTGCGCCCCTGGGTGGAGCAGACCATGGACTACGCGGTCCGCATCCGCCCGGACCTGGTCACGGGGGTCCGCCTCATCGCCGACGAGGGGCCGGAGGATGCGTGAGGGCGAGTTACCCGGTGCGGGACAGGTCCACGCCGTAGAGGGTGCGGCCACCGACCAGCTCCCGGCCGGTGACCGACTCCGGCTCGATACGGACGAAGACCTCCCACGGCGCGGGCACCCAGGACCGCGGCCCGCCGCGCACCAGCCGCTCGTGCTCCCCCGGGTCGGTCATCACCGCGGCCGGACCCGTGACGACCACGCTCCACCCCGACTGCGCCACCGCGTCGACCTCGTCGGCCTCGAACGCCACCACGGCCCCGTCGATCGCCCGCACCGGCTCCGACGCCGTCCGCAGGACGACCGCACCGTCCCCGTCCAGGCAGAAGTTCACCGGAAGCACGGCGGGCAGGGCCCGTCGGGTGTACACGACGCGGCCCAGGGGCACGTTCGCCGGCAGCCGCAGGCACTCCTCCCGGCCCAGCTCGCGGAATCCGTCATCGGGGTACATCAGCCGTGCCGTCCCTCGCCCGGTGCAGCGGTACTGCCTCACTCCATCGTCGGCACGGCCGGAAACGGAAACGAAGGCCATCGGTCCCCACCGCTCCGGAGAACGACCGGACCGGTCCTCCGCGTGCCGCGGTCCCGCAGACGGAGCCCCATTGGCGGCGGAGCTGTCACGGACGGCATCGCAGGTGGGCAGGTTCGGGCGTGCTGCGGCCACTTGGCGACATGTCGGTGCGGAAGCGCCCGAGTTGCGCTGAGATGGCCCATCTCATCGTGAGCCGCGGATTCGAGGATGAACATGAGCGACTTGGCCGAAGTGGTGCCGCCCGGTTGCACCGACGTGGTCGAGGAGGTGTGCCGGTGCGGCGTGGACGAGGCGGCGGGCGGCCCGCGCGCCGCGGAGGAGCGTTTCCGCGGATTACTGGAGGCGGCTCCGGACGCGATGGTCATCGTCGACGACACCGGGGTGATCAAACTCGTCAACGCGCAAACGGAAGCCCTCTTCGGCTACGGCCGCGAAGAGCTCCTCGGCCGCCCCGTCGAACTCCTCGTCCCCGGCCGGTTCCGCGCCCACCACACCGAACACCGCAACAACTACGCCCACAACCAGCAGGTACGCCCCATGGGCGCGGGACTCGACCTCTACGGCCTGCGCAAGGACGGCACCGAGTTCCCCGTCGAGATCAGCCTCAGCCCCCTCGAGACCGCCGACGGCCTCCTCGTCTCCGCCGCCGTCCGCGACGTCAGCGAGCGCAAGGCCGCCGAGGAACGTTTCCGCGGGCTGCTCGAGGCGGCTCCGGACGCGATGGTCATCGTCGACGACACCGGGGTGATCAAACTCGTCAACGCGCAAACGGAAGCCCTCTTCGGCTACGGCCGCGAAGAGCTCCTCGGCCGCCCCGTCGAACTCCTCGTCCCCGGCCGGTTCCGCGCCCACCACACCGAACACCGCAACAACTACGCCCACAACCAGCAGGTACGCCCCATGGGCGCGGGACTCGACCTCTACGGCCTGCGCAAGGACGGCACCGAGTTCCCCGTCGAGATCAGCCTCAGCCCCCTCGAGACCGCCGACGGCCTCCTCGTCTCCGCCGCCGTCCGCGACGTCAGCGAGCGCAAGGCCGCCGAGGAACGCATCAACGAACTCGCCGCGCTGGTCGAGTCCTCCCAGGACGCGATCCTCGCCAAGACCCTCGACGGCCGCATCACGTACTGGAACGCCGCCGCCCAGCGGCTGTACGGCTACACCTCGGCCCAGGCGGTCGGGCGGCATGTGTCGATACTCGCCCCGCCCGACCGGGGGGACGAGATCAGTGAGCTCCTGGAACGGCTGTGCCAGGGTGCGAAGGTCGAGCACTTCGAGACCCTGCGCGTCACCCGTTCGGGCGGTCTGCTGGACGTCGACGTGACCCTGTGGCCCACCCGGGCCCCGGACGGCACGGTCATCGGGGCGTGCGCCATCGTGCGCGACATCAGCGACCGCAAGCGCGCCGAGGCGGAACTGACGGAGCTCTACGAGCAGCAGCGGCACATCGCCCTGACCCTGCAACGCAGCCTCATGGGCACCCCGCCCGCGATACCCGGTCTCGCCACCGCGAGCCGCTATCTGCCCGCCACCCAGGGGGCCGGCGTGGGCGGGGACTGGTTCGACCTGATCCCGCTGGGGGCCGGCCGGGTCGGTGTGCTGATCGGCGACGTGATGGGCCGCGGCCTGGAGGCCGCCGCCGTCATGGGTCAGCTCCGGTCCGCCGCACATGCCCTGGCCAAGACCGGGATGCAGCCCCGTCAGCTCATGCAGGCCCTCGACACCGTCGTCGCCGACCTGGACGTCCCCGACCAGCTGGTCACCTGCTGCTATCTGGTCATCGCCGCCGACACCGGGGAGGTGACCGTCTGCTCCGCGGGCCATCTGCCCGTCCTGGTCACCGTCCCGGGCGAGGGCGTGCAGACGCTCCCCGCTCCCGTGAACGCGCCCCTCGGCGTGGGCGACGTCGTCTACGAGCAGTGCTGCACCACGCTCACGCGCGGCGCCACCCTCGTGCTCTACACGGACGGTCTGATCGAGACTCCCGGTGGTGACATCGAGGACCAGCTCACCGAGCTGATCGAGACGCTGGACAAGCTCGCGACCGGCTCCCCCGGCCTCGAGGCGGTCGCCGACCATGTGCTGGCGACCCTGCTGCCCGACGCCGACGGCCACGACGACGTCACCCTGCTGCTGACGCAGCTGCCGGCGGCCCCGCTGGCCACGGCCACCACCGACCTGCCCGCCCTGCCGCAGTCCGTGTCGGCGGGCCGCGACTTCCTCGGCCGCGTGCTCGACGAATGGGCCCTCACGGACCGCGCGGACGACGCGTGCCTCCTGCTGTCCGAGGTGCTCACCAATGCCGTACAGCACGCCCAGGGGCCGATCGGACTGCACATCTGCCGGACCGACATCGAACTGACGATCGAGATCGGTGATCGCAGTCCTCATCTGCCCCAGCCGCGTACGGCGGCCGAGGACGCGGAGTCGGGCCGCGGGCTCCTCCTCGTACGGGCCCTCGCCGACGACTGGGGTGTGCGCCCGACGGACGAGGGCAAGACGACGTGGTTCAGCCTCAAGAGCGCCCAGGCGCACCAGGACGGGTGACGATCACCCGCACAAGGTCGATACTTCCGAGAGTAGGCAACAGGTCGGCATCGGTCCTGGGAGAACACAGGTCGGAGGCTTACCTGCCGGGCCCACCAGGAGGTACCGATGAAGATGCTCATCAACGTTGCGGAAACCGTGGTGGCGGACGCGCTGCGGGGAATCGCGGCCGCACATCCCGATCTGACCGTCGACGTCGAGAACCGGGTGATCGTACGACGGGACGCCCCCGTGGCCGGGCAGGTCGGTCTTGTCTCGGGCGGCGGCTCCGGGCACGAGCCGCTGCACGGCGGGTTCGTGGGCCACGGCATGCTGTCGGCCGCATGTCCGGGCGAGGTGTTCACGTCCCCCGTGCCGGACCAGATGGCGCGTGCGGCCGCGGCCGTGGACAGCGGGGCCGGCGTGCTGTTCGTCGTGAAGAACTACACGGGCGACGTGCTCAACTTCGACATGGCGGCCGAGCTCGCGGAGGACGAGGGGATCCAGGTCGCGAAGGTGCTCGTCAACGATGACGTGGCGGTCACCGACAGCCTCTACACGGCAGGCCGCCGCGGCACCGGTGCGACGCTGTTCGTCGAGAAGATCGCGGGCGCCGCCGCGGCCGAGGGGCAGCCGCTGGAGCGGGTGGAGTCCATCGGGCGTCAGGTCAACGAGAACTCCCGCAGCTTCGGTGTAGCCCTCAGCGCCTGCACCACCCCGGCGAAGGGCACCCCCACCTTCGACCTGCCGCCCGGCGAGCTGGAGTTGGGCATCGGCATCCACGGCGAGCCGGGCCGGGAACGGCGGGCGATGATGACCTCCGGAGAGATTGCCGACTTCGCGCTGAACGCGATCCTGGAGGACATGACCCCGCGCAACCCCGTCCTCGTCCTGGTCAACGGCATGGGCGCGACCCCGCTCCTGGAGCTGTACGGCTTCAACGCCGAGGTACAGCGGGTGCTCGGCGAGCGCGGCGTCACCGTGGCCCGCACGCTCGTCGGCAACTACGTCACCTCCCTGGACATGGCGGGCGTCTCGGTCACCCTGTGCCAGGTCGACGAGGAGCTCCTGCGGCTGTGGGACGCGCCGGTGAAGACCCCGGCCCTGCGCTGGGGTATGTGACACGGCGGCAGAGGCCGCCAACGTTCCTACCACGCAAGGAGATCCAGTGCTCGACGCCGACTTCTTCCGCCGTTGGATGGTGGCGACGACCGCGTCCGTCGACCGCGAGGCGGAACGGCTGACCGCCCTCGACTCGCCCATCGGGGACGCCGACCACGGCAGCAATCTTCAGCGCGGGTTCACCGCCGTGAAGGCGTCGCTGGAGAAGGAGGCGCCGGGCACGCCGGGTGCCGTGCTGACCCTCGCCGGACGCCAGTTGATCTCGACGGTGGGCGGCGCGTCCGGTCCCCTGTACGGCACGCTGCTGCGCCGCACGGGCAAGGCGCTCGGGGATGCCTCCGAGGTCAGTGCCGAGCAGCTGGCCGAGGCGCTGCGGGCAGGCGTGGACGGGGTCATGGCCCTCGGGGGCGCCGCGCCCGGGGACAAGACCATGATCGACGCCCTGGTGCCGGCCGTCGACGCCCTCGGCGACGGTTTCGCCGCCGCCCGGGCCGCGGCCGAGGAGGGCGCCCTGGCGACGATCCCGCTGCAGGCCCGCAAGGGCCGGGCGAGCTATCTCGGCGAGCGCAGCATCGGACACCAGGACCCCGGAGCCACCAGTTCGGCGCTGCTCATCGCCGCGCTCGCGGAGGCCGCAGGTGAGTGACGAGAAGCTGGTCGGGATCGTGCTGGTGTCGCACAGCGCCGAAGTGGCCTCGTCCGTCGCCGAGCTGGCCAAGGGCCTGGCGGGCGGCGCGGCGGCGGTGCCCGTCGCGACGGCGGGCGGCACCGAGGGCGGCGGGCTCGGTACCAGCGCCGAGCTGATCTCCGCCGCGGTCGCCGCGGTCGACCGGGGCGTCGGGATCGCCGTGCTCACCGATCTGGGCAGCGCGGTGCTCACCGTGAAGGCGCTGATCGCGGAGGGGGACGAACTGCCCGACGGCACACGTCTGGTGGACGCGCCGTTCGTGGAGGGCGCGGTGGCCGCGGTCGTCACGGCGGCCACCGGGGCCGGCCTCGACGCGGTCGAGGCGGCGGCCACGGAGGCGTACAGCTACCGGAAGGTGTGATGCCGGCGAGCGCCGTCAACGGCGTGATCCCGCCCTTGGACAACGGCCGGGCGGCCGTCCGACGACACCGGTCCGCCGGACCTGGGCGACCGGGATGACCGGGGTGACCGGGGTGACCGGGGTGGTTCAGCCGCCCCGGACGAACCGGCCCGCCAGCCACTGTCCGGTGGCGACGGCCGCCGCATGACTCTCGATCGGCCTGACCCGGGAGCCCTTGAAGACGATGTACGTGACTCCGGAGGGCACCCCGCCCCGGCGCGGGTCGGGGCTGATGCCAAGGCCCCGGGCCGTGGCGTAGGAGGCCTCGCCGATGATGCCGCGCGGGCCGGTGTCCCCGACGACGGCGTACTGGACCCGGTTCCGGTAGACGACGGCGACGACGGCACCGCCGCGGACGCCGTTTGCACGGAAGTCCCACACACCGCTCGGGGCCGGAACCACGATGTACGGCAGGCGTTCGGCGTTCAGATGACGGCCGTCGGACTGCTGGAAGGCGGTGGCCGCGGAGAACATCGGATCGGTGCGGCGGTTGCAGCGGGCGGTGTACCGCCCGTCGCAGTCGATGTCCATGTCGGCCTTCCAGAACACGGCACCGTGGGTGCCGCAGACCCGGACGGTGGCGGACGCCCCCTCGTCGGTGCGGTAGCGGCCGCGTGAAACGGGAGTGCAGTGCCGCACCCGGGCCAGCAGGTCGGCGGCGCGGACCCGGCCCTCGGCGCGCGCCGCCGGCTCCCGGCGGGGGCCGGCGGAGGCGGGGGCGGGAAGCGTTGCCGGGACGAGCAGGGCGGCGCCGGCCGCGGCCAGCGTCAGCGACTGGACACGCACGATGCGGGAACCTCTCCTGGGAACGTTGACGGCCACCCGCCGAACCGGTGCCGGGGGGTCTGGCGTCCCGTCAATTGACGACAGGGGCCGGGGACCTGAGCCGATGTCGGCCCAGGGCACCCCGGCCACCCGCGTCGGCGCGGGATCAGCGACGACAGCGTTCCGCGCCACAGGCATGAACTCCCCTGCCCTCTGGGGGAGTTCAGCCGAGAGGAACCTCAGCATACGTAACTTTCCCGGCTCGTCACCAATGCGGCCGCCCTCTTGCTGCGAACGCACCGACGGGGTCATATTGGTCCGGACCTTTGCTGTCACAGTCATCATGCCGTCCTCTGGGAGGCAGAGCCGTGCGACGCGTTGACGTTCCGCCATTCGTGATCGCCGGCGTACTGCTGCTGGTCGCGTCCTGCGGATGGGGCAGCCCGGCCGACGGCGAGAGCGGGCGGATGCCCGGTGCGCCGACGGGCGTAACCGCCACGGCCGGCAGCGCCACCAGCGTCCACGTCATGTGGAACGCGGTGACCGACGGCCCCGGCATCCGCGCGTACGAGGTATATCGCGGCACCACAAAGGTCCGGGAAGTGCCCGGTTCGGAGCACATGGTGGACGTCATCAGGCTCAGGCCGTCCACCGTGTATGTCTTCACCGTGCGGGCCCGGGACAGGGACGGGCGCCTCGGCCCGAGCAGCCGGGAAGTCCGGGCGACGACCCCGGCCGTCGCCACCGCGGACCACTCACCACCGGCCCGCCCGCGCAATGCGACGGGCCGCGCGGTCGCCGCCCGGGCGGTCCAGCTGTCCTGGGCCGCGTCGGCGGACGACCGAGCGGTGGTCTCGTACGACGTCTACCAGGGCACGGCGAAGATCCACAGCGTCGGTGGCGGCCAGACCGCGACCGTCGTCGCCGGACTGCGCCCCGGAACCCGCTACACCTTCACCGTCCGCGCCCGCGACGCCGCCGACAACCTCTCCCCGGCGAGCGCCCCGGTCCGGCTCACCACACCGGGCACCGACGACGGCCGGAGCACGGCACCCACCGGATTCCGGGCGACGACCCACCGCAGCGACGGTGCTTACTACATCGACCTGTCCTGGCTCCCGCCCCGCACGGACGGGGTGATCACGGAGTACCGGATCCAACTCGACGGCAGCCCGGCGACGTCCCTGGTCTGGGGCGGCACACCACCACGGGGCCGGGCGACGTACAGCTTCTACACAGGACGGGACACCGGTGCCGTCCACCGGGTGCGGATCCGTGCGCGACTGCCGGACGGCACATGGGGCGGGTTCTCCGCGGAGCGGACGGTGACGACGGGGGCGCGCGGCGGTGCCGGTTCCGGGTCCTGATGGCGGGAGGCTTTCCGCCGGCGTCCTTGACCACTGCGCCCGCTGCCACCGGACGGCGGCATCCGTCACCCGGTCGGGGGCGGTCCGCATGCGGGACAGGCCCGGTGCGCATTGGCTACTGACGAGGCAGCACGGGCGATTCCCGACCCTCGGCGGCGCATGGGACGTTCCGCCAACCGTGCCGCCGGAGGGCAGCCCAATGCGCACTACTCGACTTCTCCTCCGCTCCGGCCTGACCCTGGCGGCCGCTGCCGCCCTTCCGACCACGCTCTCCGGGCCGTCCGCCGCGGCCTCGGGGATCTCCGTGAGCACCATCGGGTCCACCGTGTCGGTCACCACCAGCGCGTGCACCCTGATCAACGGCAACTGGGGCAACGCGTCCCTGCTCAGCAGCAGCCAGGCGAACTTCGCCCAGGGCCGTCAGGCGGCGCTCGCGGGCACGACCATCAGCCAGTCGGCCGCCTGGTCGGGCATCGCCCCCGGGACGTACACCGTCGTGGTCGTCTGCTCGAACGGCGGCACCGCGGGCACGCAGTCCATCATCGTCTCCCCCGTCAGCACCCCGACCATCTCGTCGACCGCCTCGACGTCCTCGACCGCCTCCCCGACGCGCGGCGTGATGGGCGGACTCGGCGGCGCGGCCCGCGACTACGGCCCGGTCGCCATCGGTGTGGGCGCGGCCCTCGTGGGAGCCGGTGTCATCGCCACGGGCTGGTACCTGCGCCGCCGCTCGAAGCCGTACCGGCTCTGACCGCGCAGGACCCTGCGGGCGGCGGGAGCAGTCGTACGAAGCCGGTTCGCCTACTCGGCGACCCCGTCGCCCGGGCGCTCCCCGGCCGCACCCGGAAGCTCGTCGAACTCCTTCAGCGCGTGGGTGAGCCACTGCGTCCAGAAGGTCTCCAGGTCGATGCCCGCCCGCAGGACCAGATGGCGCAGCCGGTCCTGCGGGGTGTCGCGGGCGGGCGGGAAGTCGCGTCGCTCGATCTCCTCGTACTCGGCCAACTGACGTCGGTGCAGGTCGAGATGGCGGCGCAGATCGGCCTCCAGGCCCGCCGTGCCGACGACCGCCGCGGCACGCAGCCGCAGCAACAGGACGTCGCGCTGCGGCTTGGGGTCCTGGGACGCGGCGGTCCAGCGGGCCAGTTCGGCGCGGCCCGCGGGCAGGACCTCGTAGCGCTTCTTCTGCCCACGGGCCGGCTGCTCGGCCGGCAGGGTGCGGATGTACCCCTCGGCCTCCAGCTTGCCCAGCTCGCGATAGATCTGCTGATGAGTCGCCGACCAGAAGTAGCCGATCGACCGGTCGAACCGGCGGGTCAGCTCCAGCCCCGACGACGGCTTCTCAAGCAGGGCGGTGAGGATCGCGTGCGGGAGTGACATGGCCTCATCCTAGGGACGCGCGGACCCGCCGCACGGGCCCCTACAGCGCCGCCGCCAGCTCCGTGCCCTGCTTGATGGCGCGCTTGGCGTCCAGCTCGGCCGCCACATCGGCGCCGCCGATCAGGTGCGCGCTGCGCCCGGCGGCGACCAGCTCCTCGTACAGGTCGCGGCGCGGCTCCTGACCGGTGCACAGGACGATGGTGTCGACCTCCAGGACCGTGCTCTCCTCGCCCACGGTGACATGCAGCCCCGCGTCGTCGATCCGGTCGTAGCGGACGCCCGGCACCATGCTGACGCCACGGTGCTTGAGCTCGGTGCGGTGGATCCAGCCCGTGGTCTTGCCGAGGCCGGCGCCGACCTTGGTGGGCTTGCGCTGGAGCAGGTGGACGGTGCGCGGCGGGGCGGGCCGCTGCGGCGCCGCGAGGCCGCCGGGCGTCCGGTGGTCCATGTCGACGCCCCAGTTGCGGAAGTACGTCACCGGGTCCTCGCTCGCCTTGTCGCCGCCGTCGGTGAGGTACTCGGCCACGTCGAAGCCGATGCCGCCGGCACCGAGGATCGCGACCCGGTCGCCGACCGGGGCTGCGTCGCGCAGCACGTCGAGGTAGCCGAGGACGCGCGGGTGGTCGATGCCGGGGATGTCGGGGGTGCGCGGGGTGACGCCGGTGGCGACGACGACCTCGTCGTAGTCGGTCAGCTCCGCCGAGGTGACCCAGGTGTCGAGGCGAACGTCCACTCCGTGCGCGTCGAGCTGGTGGCGGAAGTAGCGCAGCGTCTCGTCGAACTCCTGCTTGCCGGGGACCTTGCGGGCCACGTTGAGCTGCCCGCCGATCTCGCTCGCGGCGTCGAACAGCGTCACCTCGTGGCCGCGTTCGGCGGCGCTCACCGCGCAGGCCAGACCGGCCGGTCCCGCGCCGACGACGGCGACGCGCTTGCGCAGCCGGGTCGGGGAGAGGACCAGCTCGGTCTCGTGGCAGGCGCGCGGGTTGACCAGGCAGGAGGTGATCTTGCCGCTGAAGGTGTGGTCGAGGCAGGCCTGGTTGCAGCCGATGCAGGTGTTGATGGCCTCGGGCCGGCCCTCGGCCGCCTTGTTGACGAAGTCGGGGTCGGCGAGCATCGGACGGGCCATGGAGACCATGTCCGCAGCCCCGCCGGCGAGCAACTCCTCTGCCACTTCCGGGGTGTTGATGCGGTTGGTGGTCACCAGCGGCACGGACACCTGGCCCATGAGCTTCTTGGTGACCCAGGTGTACGCGCCACGCGGGACGGAGGTGGCGATGGTGGGGATGCGTGCCTCGTGCCAGCCGATGCCGGTGTTGATGATCGTCGCCCCGGCCGCCTCGACGGCCTTGGCGAGCGTGATCACTTCATCGAAGGTGGAGCCACCGGGCACCAGGTCGAGCATGGAGAGCCGGTAGATGATGATGAAGTCCTCGCCGACGGCCTCGCGCACACTCCGCACGATCTCGACGGGGAACCGCATCCGGTTCTCGTACGAGCCGCCCCAGCGGTCGGTGCGATGGTTGGTCTGCGCGGCGATGAACTCGTTGATCAGATAGCCCTCGGAGCCCATGATCTCGACGCCGTCGTATCCGGCCTGCCGGGCGAGGCGGGCGGCACGCGCGTAGTCGTCGACGGTCCGCTCGACGTCGGCGTCGGTGAGCTCGCGCGGCGGGAAGGGGCTGATCGGCGCCTGGACGGGGCTCGGTGCCACCAGATCCTGGTGATAGGCGTACCGGCCGAAGTGCAGGATCTGCATCGCGATCTTCCCGCCCTCGCGGTGCACCGCCTCGGTGATCGCGGCGTGCTGCTCGGCCTCCGCCTCGGTGGTGAGCTTGGCCCCGCCCTCGTACGGCCGCCCCTCGTCATTGGGAGCGATGCCGCCGGTGACGATGAGCCCGACTCCCCCGCGCGCGCGGGCGGCGTAGAACTCCGCCATCCGCTCGAACCCGCCCTCGGCCTCTTCCAGGCCCACGTGCATGGAGCCCATGAGTACACGGTTGGGCAGGGTGGTGAAGCCCAGGTCGAGCGGGTTCAGCAGGTGCGGGTAACGGCTCATCGGGCCCTCCGTGCGCGCGGTGTCGTCGCCTCTGTTGTAGAGGACGGCCGCCGCCTTTTGCAACTAGTTGCATAAACGGAGGGAGGTGAGCCCGGCCACTCCGCGGCCAAGGGTGCGGTGCGGCCGGGCCCGGGTCACCTGCTTTCGAGCAGGACGTGCAGCTCCTTCTCCTGGTCGCCCGAGGCGGAGGAGAGGTTGCGCACCGTGAAGAGGGAGTCCAGGGTCGTACGGAGCCGGTCGATCGCCCAGTAGCCGCCATGCGCGTCGGCCTCGACGGTGGACGAGAGCCGCGCGGGAGTCGTGCACTCGTGCGCGTCCGTGACCTCGAACGTGCCGAGCCACACCATCGGACGCGTCTCGTGAAGCTGCTGCGGCACATCCTCGGCACACCGGTCGGACTCGAAGCACGTGCACAGCGCGTCGAACACGATCCGGGCGTCTTCCTTGCTGCATCCGCTGATCTCGACGGAGACGGACTCGTCGTGCATTCGCTCAGGGGCCATCGTGATCGCTCCTCTCATGGCGTCGGCGCGATACCGCGGGTTCCCCGCGAACCGCGCCACACCCCCAGAAAACCACCACTTTCCGGGCGCGCACCACCCATCGCGGCACTCCGGCGAGGACTCAGCCCCGGGTGAAGCGGTATGTCTTGCTGTCCGTGAGGACACAGAAGCCCGGCGACATCACGATCACCCGCAGGGTGCCGGTGCGGCGGTCGTAGTCGATGCCCTCGGCCTCGAGGGTGCCCGAGCAGGAGCTGCGCAGCGGGAGCTGCCGCAGCGCCGTGACATGGCCGGACACGTCCGCCGTACCGTTCGGCCGGCCGGACAGGTCGATCTGCAGAAGCGGCTTGGTGACGCCGAAGAGGGTGCCGGCGGGGTCGTCGGAGGAGCACAGCAGGGTCGTCGGGCCCGAGAAGTCGCAGCCCTGGACGTCGCGCACGGCGTGGTCCAGGTGGACGGTGGACGCCTGCGGGAGGTTCGCCGAGGGCGAGGTGCCGGGGTTCACCCCGGGGGTGGGGAAGACCAGGAACCGGCTCATCGTGCCGTACTCGCCCGCCAGCATCCACTGGCCGTCGGGTGCGATGGCGACCCAGGAGTTGTTGAGGGCCTCCCCGGCGCCGAGCGTGTGCACGTACTCGGACCAGGCACCGCCCGGCGCCTGCACCCGGAACATCTTGGCGGTGCCGGAGTCCCGCTGGTACGGCTCGACGTAGTAGCCGTCATAGGAGGCGTCGGGGTCGCCGACGTGGTTCCAGCCGCGGCCGCTCACGCCGGACGGTACGGTGCCGATGCCGGTGTACCGGTTGGGACTGCCGGCCGGGACCTCGACCGAGGTCAGGCCCTGGCTCTCGGTGAGCGGGTCGGCGCGGTCGGAGCCGGCCTCGGTCCAGGTGTCGGCCGCGAAGGCGGGCGCGGCGGGCGCGGCGAGGGACACGACGACGGCGGTGGCGAGGGTGACGAGTCCGGTCAGGACCCTGTGACAACGTTGCCGGGCGGCGGACGCGGGCATGGGGGGCTGCTCCTCGGTTCCGGGGGGTGGGGAGGGGCGTTCGGCCGACAGTCTGGCGGCGCTTGTTGGTCATGTACAGACCAACGGCGGAACGGCGGGTGAACAGGCCCGACAGGCCCGCCCTGCGGCGTGGCACAGGTCATACGCCCACGTGGCCCCGTCCTCGCGGCTTCGCCGGACGCCCGCCGTTGTGTTGAGGGATGGTGGAGACAGTCGTCGGCGGCGTCGGAGATTCGGTGTGAGCGCGGTAGAACAAGGGGAGTCGGCACGGGGGACGGCGTACCGTGCGGTCCGGCGAAGGCGGTGCGTGGAATGAGTGCAGCCGAGGCTCCGGTGGCCCAGGGCGGCGGTCCGGTGCGGCCGAGCGGCCTGCTCGACGTGCTGGGCGTGGCCTCGGTGGTGCTGGACGCCGAAGGCCGCATCGTGCTGTGGAGCCCCCAGGCGGCGGAGCTGTTCGGCTACTCGGCCCAGGAGGCGCTGGGCGAGTACGCCGCCCGGCTGATGGTGCACGAGCAGCACATCCAGCTGGTCGGCAAGCTGTTCGCCGACGTCATGCGCACCGGGCAGAGCTGGGCCGGCGCCTTCCCCGTCCGGACCAAGGACGGCGGCACCCGGCTGGTGGAGTTCCGCAACATGCGCCTGCTGGACGACCAGGGCGAGGTGTACGCGCTGGGTCTCGCGGCCGACCGGTCGACGGTGCGCCGTCTGGAGCAGGACGTGGCGCTGTCCGAGCGGATCGTGAACCAGTCGCCGATCGGGCTGGCCGTGCTGGACACCGAGCTGCGGTACGTCTCGGTCAACCCGGCGCTGGCGAAGATCAACGGAGTTCCGGCCGGGGACCACGTCGGGCGGACGGTCCCCGAGGTGCTGCCGCTGGTGGACGCCGACGCCCTGGAAGGGGCGGCCCGCCGGGTCCTGGAGACGGGCGAGCCGCTCGTCGACAAGACCACCGTCGGCCGGACCCCGGCGGATCCGGACGAGGACCACACCTGGTCGATGTCGCTGTACCGGCTGGAGGACGCCATGGGAACGGTCCTCGGCGTCGCGGCCTCCATAGTGGACATCACCGAGCAGTACCGGGCCGGGGTCGAGGCCGAGACCGCACGGCGCCGCCTCGCCGTCATCGCCGACGCCTCCACCCGGATCGGCACCACCCTGGATCTGGACCGCACGGCCCGCGAGCTGGCCGACGTCGCCGTGCCCGAACTCGCCGACGTGGCAGCCGTCGACCTGCTCGACGCGGTGGTCGAGGGCCGCCGCAGCACGCTCGGACCCTCCGAGCCCGCGGTGATCCGCGCCCTCGCCGTACGGGCGGAGGACGGCGAGGACGCCCTCAAGGCCGCCGACCCGCCCGGGCAGCTCGTCCGGTACGCCCCCGACCGCCTGATCACCGAGTGCGTACGGACCGGCCGCCCGGTGGTGGTACCCCAGGTGAAGGACGAGCACCTGCCCCGCATCGCCCGCTCCCCCGAGTCGGCCGTGCTGCTGGGCCGGGCAGGCGTCCACTCCTATCTGGCCGTCCCGCTGATCGCGCGGGGCGAGGTGCTCGGCGCCCTCGACCTCAAGCGCACCCGCAATCCGGCGCCCTTCGGCGAGGACGACCTGGTGCTGGCCCGTGAGCTGGCCGCCCGCGCGGCCGTGCAGATCGACAATGCCCGCTGGTACCAGAACGCCCGCAACACCGCGCTCACCCTGCAGCGCAGCCTGCTGCCCGGCCATCCGCCGGTGACCACCGGTCTGGAGGTGGCCTCGCGCTATCAGCCCGCGGGAGCCACCACCGAGGTCGGCGGCGACTGGTTCGACGTCATCCCGCTGGAGGGCGGCAAGACGGCGCTCGTCGTGGGCGACGTGATGGGCAGCGGCATCAACGCGGCCGCCACCATGGGCCGGCTGCGCACCGCGACCACCACCCTGGCCTCGCTCGACCTCGATCCCGCGGTGCTCCTGGAGCATCTCGACAAGATCGCCTCGGGCCTGGACCACTCCATCGCGACCTGTGTGTACGCCGTCCACGACCCCCGGCTGCGCCAGTGCCGCATCGCCAACGCGGGGCATCTGCCCCCGGCCCGCGTCCGCGTCGGCCACCCGCCGGAACTGCTCGACCTGCCCACCGGTGTGCCGCTCGGGGTGGGCGGGGTCCCGTTCTCCACCACCACGGTCGACTTCGCCCCCGGCGACGAGCTCGTGTTCTACACGGACGGGCTGGTCGAGACGCGCAGTCACTCGCTCGACGAACGCCTCGGCTTTCTCCTCTCCCTCCTCGACGACCCGGCCCGGCCCCTGGAGGAGGCCTGCGACCTCCTGCTGCGCACGCTGCACCACCCCGACAACCACGACGACGTGGCGCTCCTGATAGCGCGGGCGCAGGAGCTTCCCTAGGAGCGGCGCGGGAACCGGCCCGAACGACGGGCGCAGGCACCGGCCCGACCGCCCGATTCACAGCAACTCGTTACCGGGTTCTTATCGGCGTCATCGGACAATCACAGGGAGGCATGCGCACGGGATGCCGCGTGTCATGGCCGATGGGAGCGAGCTGTGATGCACGAACCGGACCACGGGCACGGCTCCGGCGACGGGCCCGCGGGGTCGATTCCGCCGATGCCCCCGCATCCGCCGCGGGCGGCCGGGGAATGGGAAGTGATCGCCGGACCGGGACAGGACCGTGAGCCGGGTCCGGCACTGCGGGCACGGTGGCGGAGGCGGTCGGCCCGGGCCCGGGCGGTGACCGTGGCGGCCACGGTCGTGGCTCTGGCCCTCGGCGGCACCGTCGCCTACGCCGCCGCCTCGGGCGGGTCGGGCGCCGACGTCGTACCCGCTGCCGCCGGCTCCCCTTCCGGGTCACCGTCACCGGACGGCCATGGACACGGCCCCGGGTTCGGCTGGTTCGGCCTCGGCGGGAACGGCGTGCACGGCGAGGCGACCGTCAAGGACCGGGACACCGGGAAGTGGGTCGTACGGATCTGGCAGCGGGGCACGGTCGAGAAGGCGGACGGCGACCAGGTCACCGTGAAGAGCGACGACGGCGCCCAGTGGACCTGGACCGTGGGCCCGGGCGCCGAGGTGGGCCGGGCCGGCTCGTCCGGCAAGGGCGCCGACGCACTCAAGCAGGGCGACAAGGCGTTCCTCGCCGGCACGCGCTCCGCCAACGGCACGAGGACCGCCACGGTCGCCGTCGCGGGCACCTTCGACCACAAGGGCCCGGGCGAGGGCCGGCACGACGGCCGCCGGGGCTTCCCCGGTCACGGCGGTCCGTGGTGGAGCCACCCCGACCGCACTACGTCACCGAGTCCGACGGGCAGCGGGGCGACGACCTGAGATGAGACCGTCCGGGGCGGACGGCGGCAGCCGCAGCCGGTCCCGGCGCACCACCACCCGAGCGCCACCCCGCACCGAGCCGGAATTACCGGGCAGCGCCGGGCAGCGCCTACGGGCGGACGCCGATCACCACGTTGGCAGACAGCTCCTCGGACACCGCCAGACGCGTGCTCAGACCGGCGTGGGTGAACGCCTCGACCGCGCTCGGAGCCTGGCGTTCGCTCGTCTCCACCAGGACGCAGCCGCCAGGGGCGAGCCACTGCGGTGCCGCGGCGGCGACCCGGCGCAGGATGTCGAGGCCGTCGGCGCCGCCGTCGAGGGCGACGAGGGGCTCATGGTCGCGGGCCTCCACCGGCAGGAGGTCCACCTCGTCGGTGGGGACGTACGGCACGTTCGCCGCGAGGATGCCGACCCGGCCGCGCAGGCCGCCGGGCAGCGCGTCGAACAGGTCGCCCGTATGCGCGTGACCGCCGAAGGCGGCGATGTTGCGGCGGGCACAGCGCACCGCGGCCGGGTCCACGTCCGCGGCGTGCAGCTCCACCCGGCCCAGCGCGGCGGCCAGGGCCGCGCCGACCGCTCCGGAGCCGCAGCACAGGTCCACGACGACGGACGTGTGCGGGGCCTGGGCGAGGGCCTGGCCGACCAGGAACTCGGTGCGGCGGCGGGGGACGAAGACGCCCGGTTCCAGCGAGATGCGCAGTCCGTGGAACTCGGCCCAGCCAAGGACGTGTTCAAGTGGCAGTCCGGCGACGCGCCGGTCCACCATCGCGGCGAGCTCGTCCGGCGTCCGGGCGGTGGCGAGGATCAATTCCGCCTCGTCCTCGGCGAAGACGCATCCGGCGGCGCGCAGCGCGGAGACGACGGTGGCAGGGGAATACGGGGGCATGAGGGCCGAGAGCCTTTCGGAGACCTGGGGCCGAAGGATGCTCTCGCGGTCACCTACTGCCGGTGACCCGCAATGCCTCGAGGAGAGAGCACCCGAGCTGACACAGCGGTAATGGGTCTCACCTCCTCGCGGTTCACGGCCGGGGCGGTCCGCGGCCGACCGCAACCCTACCCCAACCGTCAGACGCCGACGGTCTCTTCGACCTCCTCCTCGGCCTCGGCCGGGACGACCGCCCGCTGCGCGACCTGCGGCTCCGGCACGGCGAGCGCCGGCGCGGACGCCCTGGCCCGCTCGTACCCCGCCGCGATCGCGGTCAGGGCGAGGCCGGCCAGCAGCCAGGCCGCCAGCGTCCCCATGTTGCGGCCCAGGCCGTCGCCGCCGAAGTACAGCAGGCTGCGGGTGCCCTCCACGAACCCGGCGCCGTTCCAGAAGGCGTGCAGGGCGCCGAAGAAGCCGTTCTGCAGCTCGGGCCGGAACAGACCGCCGGAGCTGGTGAAGTTGAGCATCACGAACAGCACCATCATCGTCAGCGTGGTCCACCGCTTCAGGAAGGTGTGCAGGCCGACGCCGATGAAGAGGATGCCCGCGGAGTAGAGCCAGGCCGCCCCCCACACACCGGCGAGGTCATGGTGGGCGAGACGGAACACGGGTCCGGCGAGCAGTGCGCCGATGCCGCCGACGACGACGGACACGCCGAGCGCCAGCAGGGCTCGCACCCGCATGGGCAGCGTGGCGCCCGCGGCGCCGAGTGCGGCCACCGAGGCGTACGAGCCGATACTCAGCGCGATCAGCAGGAAGAACAGACCCTGCCCGGTGGGGTCGTCGGCGACCGGCGCGGCCACGTCGGTGACCTTCAGCGGCGCGCCCTGCTTCGCGGCGACCGGGGTGAAGACCTTCTCGGCGGCCGTGGCGCCCATGTCGGACGCGGCACTGGCGACCAGGAGCTGCGGCGCCTTCCCGCTGGGTACATAGGCGCCCGTGATGTCACGGGACTTGAGCAGGTCGACCGCCCTGGTCCGGGTGGCGACGGTGCGGACGTCGAGCTTGTCCCCCGCGGTGTCCTTGACCGTCTGCGCGAACACCTTCGCCTCGGGGCCGGAGCCGACCACGGCGACGGGCAGATGGTGGGGCTCCGGGGTCACGAAGGCCCCCATGTACGCCAGCCCCATGCCCAGGCACATCAGCAGGGGGGTGACCAGGTGAGTGAGCACATGGCGGAGCGCTGGCGACCTCATCGGGGGCGACCTCCAACGGTTGGCTTATACAACTTTCTTTCAGGTTGTACTATACAACTAGAACGTCGGAGGAGGTATTCGCGTGACAGCAGCGGAGACGGCCGTCGAGACCATCCAGCGCGAGATGACGATCTTCGCCCGCCGGGCCCGCGCCTCGGCGGGACGCATGCACCCGGAGCTGTCGCTGGTGTCGTACACCTTGCTCGGACACCTGGAGGAGAGCGGCGGCTGCCGGGCCACCGACCTGGCCGCGCACTATGCCTTGGACAAGTCCACGGTCAGCCGCCAGGTGGCCGCGCTGGAGCGGGCCGGACTCATCGAGCGCCGTACGGACCCGGAGGACCACCGGGTCCAGGTGCTGCATCTGACGGAGGCAGGCCAGGAGATCCTCGCCCAGGTCACGGAGAGCCGCCGGGCCGCCTTCCGGGAGCGGCTCGCGCACTGGCCCGAGGAGGACCTGATCCGGTTCGCCGGGTATCTGGAGCGGTACAACGCGGGGCCCGCGCCGGCCGCCGACCCCGACTGACCGGGCGTCCGCCCTACGACACCGGTACGGCTTCCCGTCCGTCGGACAGCCGCTCCGGCGCCCGCGCCGCGAGGAACGCCGTGCGGCGGCGCAGCCGGAAGCCGAGGGACTCGTAGAGCCGGATGGCGTTGGTGTTGCGCGCGCCGGTGTGCAGGAACGGGGACTCGCCACGTTCCCGGATGCCGTGTGCGACGGCGAGGATCAGCCGGGTCGCCAGGCCCTCGCCGCGGACGGCGGGGTCGGTGCAGACCGCGCTGATCTCGGTCCAGCCGGGCGGGTGGAGCCGCTCCCCCGCCATGGCGATCAGCGCGCCGCTTCGGCGTATGCCCAGGTACGTACCGAGTTCGATGGTGCGGGGCAGGAACGGTCCGGGCCGGGTGCGCTCGACCAGATCGAGCATCTCGGGGACGTCGGCGGGGCCGAGACGGACCGCCTCCGCGTCCGGCGCGCTGGCCAGACCCTCTCCCACGAGCTGTACGCCCTCCACCTGGAAGGTGATCTCCCAGTCGTCGGGGACCCGCCCCCGGAAGCCCGGCAGCGGCACCTCGGCGCCCGGCCCGGCCAGCGCGGCGAGGTCGGCCCAGTCGCCCGCGTCGGGCTCAGCGGGCAGCGCCAGCCACGGCGACACGTCGACCGGGTAGCGCAGCACGCGCCCGCGCCGCTCGGCGAAGTGCGCGTGCGGACCGGTCAGGGAGGCGAGGGCGGGGTTGTCGAGGACGTGCGGGGCACCGCCGACGAGGCCGACGTCGCTCATACGGCGGCCTCCCCGGCCGCACCGGAGGCCCTGTTGCCCAGGACGGCGGGGCGGACGCGCTCACCGGTCTCGCCGGGGCGGCGGGCTCCCGTGCGCCGATTCCGGCCGACCGGCTCGGTCACCGGTCCGCCGAGCCATCTGGACTCCGGTCCGCCGTACCGCGTGAACACGTACGCCTTGGGCATCTGCTTCCTCGCTCTCCCTACGCTGCCGCCGGGCGGTCGATCCCGGCACTCAGCGCCAAGGAGGAGCGCGCGAGCGCTATTCCCGGAGCCCTGCAGAGTTCGTACAGCCGCAAGGAACGGGCCGCTGACCAGGGGCGGAACACCGACGACGACAGCGTACGGTTGAAGCATGAACATCACCCGAGGCTTCACCGGGCGCCCCCGGGCCGCCGACGCCGGGCTGCCACCCGGCCAGTACGACGCGGGCGACGACTGGCCCGTCCTGTCCGCCGAGGTCACCCCCGACCTCGCGCCCGCCGACTGGACCTTCCGCGTGGACGGACTGGTCGCCGAGCCGCGGACCTGGAACTGGGACGAGGCGCACGCGCTGCCCGGGTCGGTGTACGAGGGCGACATCCACTGCGTGACGAGCTGGTCGAAGTTCGGGGTGCGGTTCGGAGGTGTCTCGTTGGACGCATTCCTCAGTGTGGTGCGGCCCCATGTGTCCGCCACACATGCCGTGGCCTATTCGCACACCGGCTACACCAGCAGCCTCCCGCTCGCGGACCTCACCGGCTCACGCGCCTGGATCGCCTGGGAGTACGACGGCAGGCCGCTCGCGGCCGAGCACGGCGGGCCGGCGCGGCTGCTGGTGCCGCACCTGTACTTCTGGAAGAGCGCCAAATGGATCGCCGGCCTGACTCTGCTCGACCACGACGTACCGGGCTTCTGGGAGCAGAACGGCTACCACGCGCGCGGCAACCCCTGGGAGGAACAGCGGTACTCCGGTGACTGAGACCTTCACTCCCCCCACTCGTTTCGCGGTGCCCGGACGCATCGCGGTCAGCGGCCAGGCCGCGACGGTGTGGCAGCCGGCCACCCTCACGGAGATCCGGCGCGAGACCCCGCACGCCGCCACCTTCCGGTTCGCGGTGCCGCACTGGGCGGGGCATCTGCCCGGGCAGCATCTGATGCTGCGGCTCACCGCCGAGGACGGCTATGTGGCGCAGCGCCACTATTCGATCGCGTCCGCGCCCGACGAATCCGGGCACATCGAGCTGACCCTGGATCATGTCGAGGGCGGCGAGGTCTCCGGCTGGTTCCACACGGTGGCCAGGCCGGGCGACACCGTGGAGGTGCGCGGCCCGCTGAGCGGTTTCTTCGCCTGGCCCGGCGACCGGCCCGCGCTGCTGATCGGCGCCGGTTCCGGAGTCGTACCGCTGATGTCGATGGTGCGGCACCACCGCAGCAGCGGCCTCACCGTGCCGCTGCGGCTGCTGGTGTCCGCGCGCAGCCCCGAGGAGCTGATCTACGCGCGCGAGCTCGGCGTGGAGACGACCCCGGTGTTCACCCGCAGTGCGCCGGACGGTGTGCCGGTGGGACGTATGGCCGCCGCACATGTGGCGCCGCTCCTGGCCGAGCAGCCTCCTGGCGGATGGGAAGCCTATGTGTGCGGTTCCAACGGGTTCGCCGAGCATGCCTCACGGCTGCTCGTGGCGGCGGGCCAGCCCGTGGACCGTATCCGCATCGAACGCTTCGGCTGACCTCGCACCGTCTGCGGCAGACCCGCAGACCCGCAGACCCGCAGACCCGCAGGCCGGCACGCCAGTGGGTGTCGAGCGTCGCTGTGGACGGCCTTGGCACGCTCGGTCCCTCCGGCGAGGTGAGCCGACTGCGCCGTACGGGGTACCACACCGGTGTGGACGCTCGCATGGGTGACTGCGAGGAGGTCGACATGCGAACCCGGGTTCGCGGCTGGCGCTGGCGGTACAACCCGCTGCGGCGCCGGTCGGACGTCGTGGAGGCGTGGACCGCGCTGACCGTCGCCGTGCTGCTGCTGGTGGGTGCGCCCCTGGCCGGTGCGCTGGTGGGCCTGTGGGCCCATGACGGGGCCCGGACGGTGGCCGCGGCGCAGCGGGCCGAGCGGCATCGCGTCCGTGCCGAGGTGATCGGCGGCACGCCCCGCCAGCTCCCCTCGGTGCAGGGCGGCCGGGAGCACCCCTACCGGGCGACGGTGCGCTGGACGGAACAGCCGGGCGCGGCGGCCCGCACGGCCGTGGCGCGGGTCCCGGCGGGCGCGCGCCAGGGTGACGTGGTGGACGTGTGGTTCGACTCCCGGGGGCGTGGTGTCGCCCCGCCGCCGAACGACGTGGCGGTCTGGCAGCACACCGTCTCCGTCGGCGTGTGCGCGGCCGGCGGTGCGGCGGCCGTCATGCTCGTCGGCCACGGCGTCATACGCCGGGTCTCGCTGCGCCACCGTATGTCCGAGTGGGAACGGGAGTGGGCGCGCACGGGCCCGGAATGGACCCGCTGGACGGCATGAGCCGGGGCGTATGAACGGCGGCGGAGGAGCGGGGGTGCCGGCCGAAGCGGGTGACCCGGGCCTTTCGGCTCCTCCGACCACCCACGTACGGTGTGATCATCCGCACGATCACTCTCAAAGGCGGTTACCGATGGCCCTGTTCGACCTTCCTCTCGACGAGCTTCGTGAGTACCGCAGCGAGTCCACGGAGCCCGAGGACTTCGACGCCTTCTGGTCCAAGACGCTCCAGGAGGCACGCGAGCACGACCTGGACGCCCGTTTCGAACCGGTCGACGTCGGTCTGTCCACGGTGCGGGTGCACGACGTGACGTTCGCGGGGTTCGGCGGCCACCCGGTCAAGGGCTGGCTGCTCCTGCCCGCCGGGGCCGAGGAGCCGCTGCCCCTGGTGGTGGAGTTCGTGGGCTACGGCGGAGGGCGCGGACTGCCGCACGAGCACCTGCTGTGGGCGTCGACGGGCCGGGCGCACTTCGTGATGGACACTCGCGGCCAGGGCAGCGCCTGGGGCGGCGGGGGCGGCACCGCGGACCCGGTGGGCGGCGCTCCGGCGTACCCCGGATTCATGACGCGGGGCGTCGACGCGCCCGAGAACTACTACTACCGACGGGTGTTCACGGACGCGGTGCGCGCGATCGAGGCGGCCCGTTCGCACCCGCTGACGGACGCGGCACGCACGGTGGCGCTCGGTTCGAGCCAGGGTGGCGGGATCACCCTGGCGGTGGGTGGTCTGGTCCCCGACCTGGTGGCGGTCGCCCCGGACGTGCCGTTCCTGTGCGACTACCCGCGCGCGACGACGCTGACGGACCGTCACCCGTACCGGGAGATAGGCCTCTATCTCAAGACGCACCGCGGCCGGTTGGACGACGTGCTGCGTACGCTCTCCTACTTCGACGGCGTGCACTTCGCGTCCCGCGGCCGTGCCCCCGCGCTGTTCTCGACGGCGCTGGAGGACCAGACGTGTCCGCCGTCGACGGTCTTCGCGGCCTTCAACGCCTGGGCGCACGACGACAAGGCGATCGAGGTGTACGACTTCAACGACCACGAGGGCGGCGGCCCCTTCCACGAGGCCGAGCAGATGCGCTGGCTGCGGTCGTACGCCTGAAAGGAGCCGGATGGACACGCATGAGGCCGCCGAGCGGTTCGTGCGGGTCTGGGAGCGGGCCTGGGCCGCACACGACGTGGACGCGCTGCTGGAGCTGTACGCCGAGGACTGCGAGCACCGCTCGATGCCGTTTCGGGAACCGCACCGCGGGCGCGGCGAGCTGGCCGCGTATCTGCGCTGGTCGTTCACGGAGGAACGGGTGACCGACGTCCGGTTCTCGCCACCGGTCGTCGGGCAGAACGGGGTCGCGGTGGCCGAGTTCCGGGTCCTTTCCGAGGAAGGTGGCGCGCCGTCCACGCTCGCGGGCTGCGTCTTCGTGCGCTTCGACACGCAGGGGCGCGCGGTCGAGACCCGCGACTACTGGCACACGGCCGAGGGCCACCACGAACCGTCGGGGAAGCTGTTCTTCCTCTGACCGGCCGACGCCTTCCCTCCAGTCCGACCAGTCGGTACGTTCAGGGGGCCCGGGCCGCACCGTCGCGGCCCGGGCTCCCCTGCTCCCCCTTGCTTCCCCTGCTCCCTCTGCTTCCCCTGCTCCCTCTGCTTCCCCTGCTCCCTCTGCTTCCCCTGCTTCCCCTGCTCCCCCTGCTCCCCCTGCTCCCCCTGCTCCCCCTGCGACGACGGAGGACCCATGTCCGAGCACGAGCCAGACGTCCACGGTCACTGCGACGCGCGTTTCGCCGCGGTGCGGCTGGCGTTCGAGGAGAACTTCCGGGAGCGGGGCGAACTGGGCGCCGCGGTGGCGGTGACGGTCGACGGTGAGACGGTGGTCGACCTGTGGGGCGGCTGGGCGGACGCGGCGCGCACGCGCGAGTGGGAGCGGGACACCGTGGTCAACGTCTGGTCGACGACGAAGGGACCGACGGCGCTGTGCGCGCACATCCTCGCCGACCGGGGACTGCTCGACCTGGACGCGCCGGTGGCCGCGTACTGGCCCGAGTTCGCCGCCGCCGGAAAGGAGAAGGTCCTCGTACGGCATCTGCTGTCGCACCGGGCCGGACTGTCCGGCCTGCGTGAACCGCACTCGCTCGAGCAGCTCTACGACTGGGAGCTGACGACCGCGCGGCTCGCGGCGACGGAGCCCTGGTGGGAGCCGGGAACCCGGTCCGGGTACCACGCCCTCACCTACGGCCACCTCGTCGGAGAGGTCGTACGGCGGGTCTCGGGGCTGCGCGCCGGTGCCTTCCTGGAGCGGGAGGTGACCGGGCCGCTCGGTGTCGACTTCACGATCGGCCTGCCGCCGAAGGAGTCCGGGCGGGCCGCCGAACTGGTGCATCCGCGGGCCGCGTACTCGAGCGAACAGGCCGCGGCCTTCAGCCGGTTGGCGCCCGGCGCGATCGCGGCGCTGACCAATCCGATCGCCGGCGCCGCCGAGGCCAACACGCCCGGGTGGCGGGCGGCCGAGATCCCGGCCGCCAACGGCCACGGCACGGCTCGGGCCGTGGCAGCGCTGTACGGCGTCTTCGCCGGGCAGGGCTCGTACGGCGGCCGGCGCATCCTCTCCACCGAGGCGGCCGAGCGGGTGCGCGAGGGGCAGGGCAGCTGCCGCGACCTCGTACTCGGGGCCGGCTTCGAGCACGAGACGGAGATCGGGCTCGGTCTGTGGCTCAGCGGACCGAACGGTTCGTACGGACCCGAGCCACGGGCTTTCGGACATGACGGCTTCGGCGGCTCCTGCGGGCTTGCCGACCCTGACGCCGGGGTGTCGCTGGGCTATACGATGAACCGGATGGGGCCTCATATCGCCGACGACCCGCGGAAGATGGCGCTGGTCGACGCCTTGTACCGATCGCTCTGACACGGACGGTGCGCGGTTCGGTTTCGGCCGAACCACCGGGCCACCCTTCCCTGTTGGTTTAGACCAATGCTAGATGTGGTCGCGCAATGAGCCCGCACGGCTACGTCTTGTGACCAACAGGAGGCGCGGCATGGCCCGCACCACCCCTCACGACCACCCCCAGACCGACGACCAGCCCCTGTACTGGCGGGTCGCGACGAAGCTCCTCGCCGAGCTGCGCGACGGAACCGTCCCGCCGGGTGAACGGCTGCCGGGCGAGCGGCAGTTGGCCGAGCACTTCGGAGTCAGCAGGGAGACCGTCAGGCAGGCGCTGGAAGTGCTGCGGCGCGACGGTCTTGTCACCACCGACCGACGGGGCAGCCATGCCACGCTGCCCGGCCGACCGGTGGAGGACCCGGTGTCCCTCGCCTTCCCGGTGGGCGTCCGGAGCGCGGACCCGTGCGCGGTCGACCGGGCCACCGTGACCTGGGAGACACCGCCGCCGGAGCACGCCGCGGCCCTGGGGCTCGCCCCGCACCGGCCGACCCTGGTGCACCGCTACGAGTCCGCCGCGCCCGACGGCCGCACACTGCGCACCGCGGTGACGTCCTTCTCGGCGGTGGCGCTGTCCGAGGTGGAGGAGCTTGGCCGGTACCGCGACCGCGCCGACGGATCGGCCGCCGCACAGCTGCGCCGGGCCTACGACTGGATGCGCAGGGCGGGCCTGGCCCTGCACCACCGGGACTCCATCACCCAGGCCACCGATGCCGCCTCGGTTCGGGTGACCCGGCGCGTGCACGACCAGTACGCCCGCCCGCTGGAGATCACCGACCTGGTGGTGGACGCCCAACAGGACGCACTGGTCTACGAGTTCACCCTGCCGGCGGCCGGCTGACCGGGTCGCCGACCGCCGCCGGGGCCGATCGGCGGCCGGAACCGCAAGCCGGGGCATGCACTACGGCAGCCGCCGCGCCACGACCATCCGCGCACGGGGGCTGCCGTCCTCGCGCCGCCCGAACTCGGGCAGGGGGTACAGGTCCACCTCGAATCCGGCGCGTTCCAGCTCCCGCAGCACGCGGCCGAGCCGGAACGCCCGGTAGTACATGACGAAGGGCGGCCGCCACACGGCGTTGCGCACCCGCATCACCGCGTCGAAGCCGAACAGCATCCAGAACCCGAGGGTCGACGGGCGCGGCGGTGCCAGCACCGGGAAGGCGAAGCGTCCGGCCGGCCGCAGTACGGAGTGAACCTCGGTGAACAGCCCCGGCAGTTCGCGCGGCAGGAAGTGACCGAAGGCCCCGAAGCTCACCACCAGGTCGAAGGCGGAGGTGAAGGGCAGGGCGCGGGCATCGGCGCGCACCCAGGCGACTCGCGGCCGCGCCGTCCTGGGCCGGTGCCGGGCCACGTCGAGCATGCCCGCACTGAAGTCGACGCCCGTGACGCTCCGACGGCACACCCGGGCCGGCACGTCCGTCCCGGCGCCGGTGCCGCAGCACAGGTCGAGCCCGTCCTCGAAGGGGCCGAGACCGGCGAGCACCTCGGCCGCGGATTCCAGGACCGAGACCGGCGTACGGAACGGGGTGTGGTCGAACTTCGGCGCCAGCAGGTCGTATCCCCGCTCCACGGACGACAGCGCCTGGACGGCGAGCTCGCGGAGGCTGGGTCCTTCGGGGCTGAACATTCGGCAAGCCTAGGGGAACGCGATGTTTCTGTGGACACGGCAGCGGGAGCCGCCTATTCTCATCGGCAGGTAATCAATTAATTGACTATGGGGTGAGTCGATGCGTGCGTTCCGCGAGGCGGTCGAGGCCCGCGATCTCGACGCCGTCGAGGCGCTGCTGGCGGAGGACGTCGTCTTCACCAGCCCGGTCGTGTTCAAGCCGTACTCCGGCAAGGCGATCACGGCGGCGATCCTGCGCGGGGTCCTGCGGGTCTTCGAGGACTTCCGGTACGACCGTGAGCTCGCCGGAGCCGACGGCCGCGACCACGCGCTGGTGTTCACCACCCGGGTCGGCGACCGGGAGATCAACGGCTGCGACTTCATCCATGTGAACGAGGACGGTCTGATCGACGAGTTCATGGTCATGGTGCGTCCGCTGTCGGGCGCCCAGGCACTGGCGGAGGCCATGGGCGCCCAGTTCCACCGGATCACCGAGGAGGCTGAGGCGCGGTCCGTCTGAGCGCCGCGCCCCCGTCCCGTCGTCATGGTTCACAGGGCTGGTACGCGGGGCGGAACCGGACGCTCATCGGGTCCTCATCGCAGGCGCAGAGGAAGGGTCCGCACACTGTTGCCGACGAAACTGGCGTGAGAGCTCGCCCTCGGGCACGGCGAGGTCCAGGCACGGGAAGCGGGTGAACAACCGCTCCAGTGCGACCGTGGCCTCCAGCCGGGCCAGCGGCGCACCCGGACAATAGTGGGCGCTGGGGGACGAGGGCGCCGTCCGGGGTGAGGTCCCGTACGGGATACCGGAACGGGAAGCAGCTGACGGGAGCGTCCCGGCGTAGCGTCTCCTCGACGACGTCGAGCCGGCTCGCCTCCCCCTTCCGGACGAGCGCGAGCTGATCGTGGTGGCCGCACAGCGCCCGCACGGCGTTGGTGATCAGGTTCAGCGTGGCCTCGTGCCCGGCGGTGATCATCAGCACCGGGGTGCCGATCAGCTCCTCCTGGCCCAGCCGGTCGCCGTCCTCGTCGCGTGCCGCGATCAGGGTGCTGGTGAGGTCGTCGCCGGGCCGCTCGGCCTTGGCCACGGCGATGGCGGGCAGGATGCCGACGAGTTCCCGGTTGGCGGCGACGGCCTCACGGGGTCCGGTGTCGGTGGCCACGAGCTGGCTGCACAGATGGTGCAGCTGGTCCTTGAACTCGGCGTCGACGCCCAGGAGTTCGCTGATGACGCCCATGGGCAGCGGCAGCGCGAAGTGCTGCTGGGATCAGCGACGCCGTTACCCGCCTCCGCGGCCCGGGCAAGGTCGTCGAGCACTGAGACCGTCAACTCCTCGATCCAGGGCCGCAGTTCCTCGACCCGCGTGGCGTGAAGGCCCGGCTCACCAGCGACCGCAGCCCGCGGTGGTCGTCGCCGTCGGCGGTGGTCGTGCCCCGCACGGTGGCGAAGGTCGCGAGCGGCCATCCCTCGGCGATCCGCCCCTCGCGCAGCGCGGCGAAGTGCCGTGCGTCCTTGGCGACATCGGGGTGCTGAAGGAACTCCTTGAGAGCCTCGTGCCCGAGGACGACCATCCCCTCGACCTCTCCCGGCAGCACAACCGGCGCCACGGCACCACGCGCCGGCAACCGTGCGTTGTCGGCGTGGGGGCAACCGCCGCTGGGGTCCGTGCGGTGCGGCGGTGACAGGGATACCTCCCGTTTTCCGAACGGGGATTCGCGTCAACTCACCCGCAGGACGGCCTCGCCTCTCAGTTGCCGGGTCGCGGATGTCGCGGCCGCCGATGGCGTACACCTCGCCCGGTGCCGCGAACTGCACCTCGGACCCGCACGCATGACCTGCCCACCTCTCTCGTCCGGCCGGCGGAACAGCTCAGGCCGACAGCACGTTGAGAGATTGACCGGCGCTCCGCCGCATCGAGTGGTACTCTGCGGACAGCACTTGTGTACGCCCCCTTGTGGGCGCCGGTGCCAGTTTTTCTTCATCGCCCCGATCCGCCTGTCGATCCCGGTCGGCGCGCATCGGTTTCCCGGCACCACCTCACGTCCCTCGTATCCAGGCGTGTCCGAGGTGCTGTTCCCGCCGCCCGGAGGCATGGACGTACGCCTCCCGCTCGCGGCCCTCTCCCCCCTTTCCTCATGTCTTCCGTCCGTGAAAGGACCATCGATGACCACCACACTCGAACAGCCTCCTGTGCAGGAACAGCCCGCGACCCCCCGGACCGTCACCGGTGTCCTCGACATCGACGCCGCCGGAAAGGGGCACCTGCGCGCCGAGAGCTGCCTGTCCTCACCCTCCGACCCCCAGGTCGGCGCCGCACAGATCCGCCGCCATGGCCTGCGCAAGGGCGACCTCGTCGAAGGCGTCCGCGGACCGCAGCGGTCCCTCGGCGAGGTCGGGCGCGTGAACGGCCGTACGCCCGAGGAGCTCCGCGGCCGCCGGCACTTCCGGGACCTCACTCCCCTTCACCCGAGCCGGCGGATCCGCCTGGAACACCCGGCCTCCGGCCTGGCCGGACGCGTCACCGACCTGTTCGCGCCCGTCGGCAAGGGCCAGCGCGGACTCATCGTGGCCCCGCCGAAGACCGGCAAGACCGTGCTGCTCCAGCAGATCGCGGCCGCCGTCGCCGGCAATCACCCCGAGTGCCGCCTGATGGTGGTGCTGCTCGACGAGCGCCCCGAGGAGGTCACCGAGATGCGGCGCTCCGTGCGCGGCGAGGTGTACGCCTCGACCTTCGACCGGGCGCCCAAGCAGCACATCGCGCTCGCGGAACTCGTGATCGAACGGGCCAAGCGGCTCGTCGAGGACGGCGAGGACGTCGTCGTCCTCCTCGACTCCCTCACCCGGCTGTGCCGGGCCCACAACAACGCGGCGGCCTCCGGTGGCCGCACCCTCAGCGGCGGCGTCGACGCGGCGGCGCTGCTCGGCCCCAAGCGGTTCTTCGGCGCCGCACGCCAGGCCGAGGAGGGCGGCTCGCTCACCATCCTCGCCACCGCCCTGGTGGACACCGGCTCGCGTGCCGACGGCTACTTCTTCGAGGAGCTCAAGAGCACTGGCAACATGGAGCTCCGCCTGGACCGGGAGCTGGCCTCCCGCCGGTTGTTCCCGGCCGTCGAACTCGGCACGTCCGGCACCCGCCGCGAGGAACTCCTGCTCTCCCCGCCCGAGTTGACGGCCGTACGGGGTCTGCGCCGGGCCCTGCAGTCCCGGGACGGTGGTCCGGCGAACCTGGAGACCCTCCTGGAGCGGCTGCGCGAGACCCCGGACAACGCGACCTTCCTGCGCCGAGTCCAGCCGACGCTGCCGGCGGGCTAGCGCGCGTGGTCGCCGTACGGCCCGTGTGGCATCCGGGTTGTCACTGACACCGTCCGGCCCTGGCAGCGCGCTGAACTGCAGCACCGTTTCTACGTTGACCATATGACTATCGGATTCTCATCCCGGGTGGCTGTGTCGACCTGCGCCCTCTGTGTGGCGGGCATCCTGGCGCTCACGCCCGCCGCGGCCGCCTCCCGCACCGGAACGGCGGTACCGCAGCCGGCGGTCCTCTACCGGTCAGGAACACAGGTCAGAGCACACCCCGGGGCACCCGAGGTCCCGGAAGTCTCCGCGCTGTCGTGGCTGGTGGCCGACGCCGGCACCGGCGAGGTGCTGGCCGCGAGCGACGCGCACCGCAAGCTGCCGCCCGCCAGCACCCTGAAGACGCTGTTCGCCCTCACCGTGCTGCCCGTCCTGCCCGGCGGCGTCCAGCACACGGTGCGGCAGGAGGAACTGGCGGACGTCGGCGAGGGCAGCAGCCTGGTCGGGGTCGTGGAAGGGCAGACGTACCGGGTGTCCGACCTGTGGCGCGGGGTCTTCCTCAGCTCGGGCAACGACGCCGTGCACGTGCTGGCCTCGCTCAACGGCGGCGTGCGCAGCACCGTCGCCGGAATGCAGGCCAAGGCCCGCGCCCTGGGAGCCCTGGACACCCATGTCGTCTCGCCCGACGGGTACGACGCGCCCGGCCAGGTGTCCTCGGCCTTCGACCTGGCGGTCTTCGGCCGGGCCGGACTGCACAACGCCGACTTCGCCCGGTACTGCTCCACCGTCGACGCCAGGTTCCCGGACGGCGCGGGATCCTTCGACATCGAGAACACCAACCGGCTGCTCACCGGCGAGGACGGCGTGGCGCGCTACCCCGGTCTGATCGGCATCAAGAACGGCTACACCAGCAACGCCGGCAACACGCTGGTCGCCGCCGCCCACCGGGGCGGCCGCACGCTCGTGGTGACGGTGATGAACCCTCAGGCGGGCGGCGGGTTGACCGTGTACGAGGAGGCGCGGGCACTGCTGGACTGGGGTTTCGCGGCCGCTGGGCAGGTCGATCCGGTGGGCTCGCTGGACGGGCTGCGGGCGAAGTCCGCGTCGGCCACGGGCACCGTGGCGGCGGCCGCGTCCTCGGCTCCCGACGACGATTCCGACTGGCCCGGCACCGGCGTCATCGCCGGCGCCGCCGGTCTCGGCGCCGGGGCCTTGGCGCTGGCGCTGCGGTTCAAGGGCGGCCGGTCCGCGCGCGGCTGACCGGCCGGCAGCCCGAGGAGCAGGCCCAGCGCGATCCACGTATAGGTGTTGCTGCCGAGGAATCCGTCGATACCGGAGGCGTCCTCGAACCACAGCCACACCACACTGGTGCACAGCACCGCGTACAGAGCGCCCGCCACCCGCGGGTGTCCGGCCCGGACCAGCACGGCGAAGGACGGCAGCAGCCACACCAGGTGGTGCACCCAGGTGATCGGGCTGACCAGACAGGCGGCGAGACCGGTGAGGGCGAAGGCGGCCGTCCAGTCTCCGGCCGCGGCGGCCCGGCGCGTCCGCCATGCCCATACGCACAGCACGAGCAGGACCGCCGTCGCCCAGAACGGCCGGTCCGGAACGCCCAGCCGGGCCAGTACGCCCTGCAGCGACTGGTTGGACACATAGTCCAGGCGGCCCACCCGGCCGGTTTCCCACAGCGCCTCGGTCCAGTAGAAGCGCGAGGCCCCGGGATCGGCCAGGGCCGCGAGCGCGGTCGCGGCCACGGCGACCCCGGTGGCAAGACCCGCGGCCCGCCACCGGCGGGCGAGCAGCAGCAGCCCGATGAAGAGGGCGGGCGTGAGCTTGATCGCGGCGGCGAGGCCGATCCCGGCACCCGCCCAGCGGCTGCGCCCGGTCGCCAGCAGCAGTCCGTCGCCCAGCACGAGGGCCAGCAGCAGGAGGTTCACCTGGCCGAAGCTGAAGGTGTCGCGCAGCGGCTCGTACAGCGCGAGCCCGCAGGCGGCCAGTGCCCAGCCGTACCAGCCGTAGCGCCGCCACTCGGATCCGGCCAGGATGCGCAGCACGAAGGCCAGGGCGGCCAGGTTGAGCAGCACGGAGCCGACGATCGCCGTCCGCAGGCCCACGAAGGCCATCGGCAGCATGACGAGGGCGGCGAACGGCGGATAGGTGAAGCCGTAGGTCGTCCCGGGCACCAGGTAGTCGTAGATCCGGCCGCCGTGGTGGACCCAGCTGTTCACCGTTCCGTAGTAGACCCGCAGGTCGAACCAGTCGCGCAGCAGCGGGACGGTCGCCGTGAAGAGGGTGACGACGGCGGCGAGGACGACGATCAGGACCAGTCGGCCACGTTCGGTCTGGGGCGCTCTCATGCCGTACGTCCCAGCGCCGGGGCCTGCGCCGCCTGGTGGGCCTGCCACAGGACGACCACCGCGAGCGCTCCGCCGGAGACGGCGAGCACCAGCTGGCCGATGTCCGCGGGGCCGCCGCTGGGCAGGACGGCGAGTGCGAGCACGCCCGCCAGGGCGGCCACCCGGTGCCGTACCGATGTACTCGGCGCGGCGGCCGCGATCAGGAACAGGCCCCACAGGGCGTACCAGGGGCGGATCGCCGGACCGAAGGCGGCCACCGCCAGCAGGCTCAGCCCGAGCGCGTACACCGGCCTCGGGCGCAGCCGCAGCCATATGAACAGGACGGCGACGGCGGTGACCGCGAGGCCGAGCGCGTGCCAGACGGGTACGGCCAGTGGCGCCAGATCGCTGCCGAGGTGTTCGAGGAGTGCGCCGGTGGCCCGGCCGAGCAGGCTGGTGAGCGCCCAGTTGTGCGCGGACACCGGGGTGTCCAGGGCGCCTATCCAGCCGTAGCCCGTGCCGGCGACGGCTGTTGCGGCGACCGTCGTGGCACCCGCGGCGGCGGTTGTGGTCAGGACCGCCCGCCCCGGACTTCGGCCCGCCCGCATCTGGACGACCACGATCGCGAGCAGGCCGAGCGCGGCGGGTGCCTTGACCAGGGCGGCAATTGTGATGAGCACGGAGCCCAGGACGGGCCACCGGCCGAGCGCCGCGACCAGGCCGACCCCGAGCAGACCCAGCATGATGGCGTCGTTGTGGGCGCCCGCGACCAGGTGCAGCAGGACCAGCGGATTGAGGGCGCCCAGCCACAGGGCCGCGGCCGGGTCGGCACCGCTGTGCCGGGCCAGACGGGGCAGCGCGGCCGCCATCAGCGCCACCCCGAGCAGGGCGACGAGCCTCATCCCGAAGAGGCCGGCGGGGAGTTCGCCGCGGGTCAGTCCGGACAGGGCCGAGGCCATGGCCAGGAACGCCGGCCCGTACGGGGCCCCGGTGTTGCGCCACACGGGGGCGACCTCGTCGGCCAGCGGGCCGCCGAGCCGGGCGGGCCCGTGCGCATACACGTCGATGTGCGCGTCGACCATGGCACCCTGCGCCAGATAGCTGTACACGTCCCGGCTGAACAGCGGCGGTGCGAGCAGCAGCGGGGCCGCCCAGACGGCCAGGACGAGCAGCAGGGCGCGCGGGGTCGGCGGCTCCGCACCGCGGACGAGACGGCCGAGCAGCACCCAGGCCGCGATCAGCAGGACGACGCCGAAGTACACCCCGACCAGGCCCAGGGCCGCCTGCACCGAGGCGGGGGCCAGGAGTTCCCGGACGGGCAGCGCGCCGGCGGTCTCACCCCCCAGCGCGAGGAAGGCGGTGCCGGCCAGACCGAGTATCTGGCAGCGGCGGAGATCGACGGGAAAAGCCATGGCCAACACTGGGGAAGCGTGTCAACGCCGAATGGCCGGAAGGCGACGCCCCACCCTCCGGCGGGCGGCTTGCACGTGACCGGAGCGTAATCGGCGACGGACAACCGCTCGAACGCCGCAACGGAAACGCTCGTGGATCAGAACACCGACAGTCCGGTGAGTGTCGTGAAGCGGTCGAGGGCCGCCACTCCCGTGACCGAGTTGCCGCGCTCGTCGAGCCCCGGACTCCACACGCACAGCGTGCACCGGCCCGGTACGACCGCGATGATTCCGCCGCCCACACCGCTCTTGCCGGGCAGACCGACCCGATAGGCGAATTCGCCCGCGGCGTCGTACGTCCCGCAGGTGAGCATCACCGCGTTGACCTGCTTGGCCTGGCTGCGGGTGAGCAGCCGGGTGCCGTCCGCGCGGATGCCGTGACGGGCCAGGAAGCCGGTGGCCAGGGCGAGGTCGGCGCAGGAAGCGGCGATGGAGCACTGCCGGAAGTACTGGTCGAGGAGGACCGGCACCGGGTTGTCGATGTTGCGGTACGACACCATGAAGTGAGCGAGGGCGGCGTTGCGGTCGCCGTGTGCCGTCTCGGAGGCGGCGACCTCCTTGTCGAAGTCCAGGGCGGGGTTGCCGCTCTCCGCGCGCAGGAAGGCCAGGAGCTCACCGGCCGCGTCCCCGGTACGGGTCTGCAGGCGGTCGGTGACCACCAGCGCGCCCGCGTTGATGAAGGGATTGCGCGGAATGCCGTTCTCGTACTCCAGCTGAACCAGGGAGTTGAACGGGTTGCCCGAGGGCTCGCGGCCCACGTGCTCCCAGAGTTCGTCGCCCTCCCGGGCCAGGTCGAGGGCGAGGGTGAAGACCTTGGTGATGGACTGCGTCGAGAACGGCTGCCGCCAGTCCCCCACCCCGTACACCGTGCCGTCCAGCTCGGCCACGGCCATGCCGAAACGGCGTGGGTCGCAGGCCGCGAGCGCCGGGATGTAGTCGGCTGGACGCCCGCGGCCGGGCGTCCGCTCCATCTCCTCGGCGATGCGCTCCAGGACCGGCAGGAAGGTGGGGAACGACGTCATTGTCATGATCACTATTGTGCCTCCGTGCCGGTCCCGGCGCGTAGTCGCCGGTGCGAATCAGCAGCTCAGGCGGGGGGTGCGCCGCTGCCCGCGAGGATCTCGGGGCGCAGCAGGCCCGCCAGCGTCTCGGCGGGCAACAGACCCTTCTCCAGGACGAGTTCGGCCACGCCGCGGCCGGTGACGAGGGCCTCCTTGGCGATATCGGTGGCCGCCGTGTACCCGATGTGCGGGTTGAGGGCGGTGACCAGGCCGATGGAGTTCTCGACGCTGGCGCGCAGCGCCTCCGTGTTGGCGGTGATCCCGTCCACGCAGCGCTCGGCGAGGGTGACGCACGCGCTCTGCAGGTGGGTGATGCTCTCCGACAGGGAGTGCAGGATGATCGGCTCGAAGGCGTTCAGCTGGAGCTGGCCGGCCTCGGCGGCCATGGTGATGGCGACGTCGTTGCCGATCACCTCGAAGGCGACCTGGTTGACCACCTCGGGGATGACCGGGTTGACCTTGCCGGGCATGATGCTCGAACCGGCCTGCACCGGGGGCAGGTTGATCTCGCCGAGGCCCGCGCGCGGCCCGGAGGACAGCAGACGCAGGTCGTTGCAGCTCTTGGAGAGCTTGACGGCGATCCGCTTGAGCACGCCGGACATCTGGACGAAGGCGCCACAGTCCTGGGTGGCCTCGACGAGGTTGGCTGCGGTCACCAGGGGCAGCCCGGTGATGTCGGCGAGGTGCCGGCGGGCGGACTCGGCGTACCCGGCGGGGGCGTTGAGCCCGGTGCCGATCGCGGTGGCGCCCAGGTTGATCTCATGGATCAGCTCGACCGCTTCGGCGAGCCGGCTGCGGTCCTCGTCGAGCATGACGGCGTACGCCGAGAACTCCTGCCCGAGCGTCATCGGAACCGCGTCCTGGAGCTGGGTGCGCCCCATCTTCAGCACGTCACGGAACTCGACGGCCTTGTGGGCGAAGGAGTCCTGCAGCAGGGCCATGGCCCCCAGCAGTCCGCGGACGGCGAAGACGGTCGCGATCTTGACGGCGGTCGGATAGACGTCGTTCGTCGACTGGCCGAGGTTGACGTCCTCGTTGGGGTGCAGGTGCCGGTACTGGCCCTTCTCGTGCCCGAGCAGTTCCAGCGCCCGGTTGGCGACGACCTCGTTGGCGTTCATGTTGGTCGAGGTGCCGGCGCCGCCCTGGATGACGTCCACCACGAACTGGTCGTGCAGCTTGCCGCTGCGGATCTCGCGGCAGGCGGCGACGATCGCGGCCGCCTTCTTCGGCTCGAGCAGGCCGAGTTCCTCGTTGGCCAGGGCGGCGGCCTCCTTGACCGCGGCCAGGGCGTCGATCAGATGCGGGTAGGCGGAGATCGGCGTGCCGGTGATGGGGAAGTTCTCGGTCGCGCGCAGGGTGTGGACGCCCCAGTACGCGTCGGCGGGGACGTCACGGTCGCCGAGCAGGTCGTGTTCGCTTCGGGTGGCGACGGTCGTCATGGTGGTGCGGCCTCTTTCTGAGGGGTGGGGATGAGCGCCCCGCAAGGGGCGCGGGGAACTGCGCGACCGCCCACGGACGGCCGGCAGATCGAGAAGGTGTCTGTCCGGCGGAGCGCTATGCGCAGGCCGGCAGCTGGACCGGATCCAGCGCCCGCACCGGTCGTACGCAGCCGACCGGCTCCCCTCCGCCGAGCAGCGGCTCGCCCGCGAACTCGGTGAGGAGAGCGGGGTCGACCCCGGCGCGGGCGAGGGCCGCCGCGGCGACGGGGACGCGGGCACGGTTGGCACCGTCGGCGATCTTGACGGCGACGGCCCGGCCGTCCGGCAGCGCCGCGACCTGGACGCCCTCGAAGCCGTCCTTGGCGAGCAGCCCGGGCACGGCCCGCATCAGCGCGGCCACGTCCCGGCCGGAGCCGGAGGCCATCTCGGCGTGCTCGCGCATCGCGTCGGCCACCCGGGCCTCGGGGGTGCCGGGTGCCGCGGTGGTGATACGGGCGACCGCGCGGGCCAGGCCGTGCAGGGAGACGGAGAACAGCGGGGCGCCGCAGCCGTCGACCGTCACGCGGGCGACGCGCTGGCCGGTGAGGTCCTCGACGATCTCGGCGATCGCCTGCTGGAGCGGGTGGGCCGGGTCGAGGTAGTCGTCCAGGGACCAGCCGTTGAGCTTCGCGGTCCAGAGCATCGCCGCGTGCTTGCCCGAGCAGTTCTGGGCGAGCCGTGAGGGCAGCCGGCCCTCGCGCACCCAGGCGTCCCGGACGACGGGGTCGTACGGCATGTCGGGCACGTTGCGCAGGTCGCCCTCGGCGAGGCCGGCCAGATCGAGGATCCGCCGGGTGCCGGCGAGGTGGTACTCCTCGCCGGAGTGGCTCGCGGCCGCCAGCGACAGCAGGTCGCCGTCGAGCGCCAGCCCCGCCCGGAGCATGGCCACCGCCTGGACGGGCTTGAGGGCCGAACGCGGGTAGAAGGCGGCCTCGATGTCGCCGAGCTGGAACTGGACCTCGCCGTCGGCGCCGAGGACGACGACGGAACCGTAGTGGATGCCCTCCACGACCCCGCCGCGTATCAGGTGGGCGACGGGAGCGTGGAGGGGCTCACGGACAAGGGGTGCGTCCGCGGGTGAACTGCTGTACATGACTGCCCGGATCACTGGTGGGTTGGAGTGGACCGGCGCGAGGTTCACGCGTCGGTTCCGGCGGACTTGCGCGCCGTACGGCCGCGGATGGCGTACCAGCCCGCGACCAGCGCCCCGACGATCAGCGGCAGGCACAGCACGGTGGTGCGTCCGGCGCCGCCGTCGGCGTACATGAGGACCAGGACGGAGGCCAGGAAGGCCAGCGTCACGAGTTCGGTCCAGGGGGAACCCGGCAGTCGGTAGCCGGGCCGGGTCAGCTCGCCGTTCTGGGTCTTCCGCCAGAACAGCAGGTGGCAGAGCATGATCATGCCCCAGGTGGCGAGGATGCCGATCGCCGCGAAGTTCAGCACGATCTCGAACGCGTCGGCGGGGACCACGAAGTTGAGGCCGACACCGAGGACACAGATGCCGCTGGTGAGCAGGATGCCGCCGTACGGGACCTGGCTGCGGCTCATCCGCGCCGTGAACCGCGGGGCGGAGCCGTTGACCGCCATCGACCGCAGGATCCGACCGGTGGAGTAGAGGCCGGAGTTGAGGGACGACATCGCCGCGGTCAGGACGACCAGGTTCATCACGCCGCCCGCCGCCGGGACACCGATGCGGGAGAGGACCGTCACGAAGGGGCTCTCGCCGACCGTGTACTTGTTCCAGGGCAGCAGCATCGACAGGAGGACGACCGAGCCGACGTAGAAGAGGCCGACCCGCCACATGATCGAGTTGATCGCCTTCGGCATGATCTTCTCGGGGTTCTCGGTCTCACCGGCCGCCACGCCGACCAGCTCGACGGAGGCGTAGGCGAAGACGACGCCCTGGATGATCAGCAGCATGGGCAGCAGGCCGCCCGGGAAGACGCCGCCGTTGTCGGTGATCAGGGACGGGCCGGGGGTGGCGCCGTCGACGGGGTGCCGGGTGACCAGCAGGAAGATGCCGATGGCCATGAAGACGACGAGCGCGCCGACCTTGACGATGGCGAACCAGAACTCCAGTTCGCCGAAGATCTTCACCGAGATCAGATTCACGGTGAGCACCACGGCCAGGGCTATCAGCGCGATCACCCACTGCGGGATGTCGGAGAACATCCCCCAGTAGTGGGTGTAGGTGGCCACCGCGGTGATGTCGGCGATGCCGGTGGTCGCCCAGTTGAGGAAGTACATCCAGCCCGCCGTGTACGCGCCCTTCTCACCCAGGAACTCCCGGGCGTACGACACGAAGGCGCCGGAGGACGGCCGGTACAGGACCAGCTCGCCGAGGGCACGCACGACGAGGAAGGCGAAGACGCCGCAGATCGCGTACGCGATGAAGAGGGAGGGCCCGGCGTCGGCGAGACGGCCGCCCGCGCCGAGGAAGAGGCCGGTGCCGATGGCTCCGCCGATGGCGATCATATTGACGTGCCGGGACTTCAGGGACTTGCTGTAGCCGGTGTCTCCGGCGTCGACATGACCGGACGACGGGCGCGTCTCGTCTTTGAGGTGCTGCTCGCTCACGCCTCGGCTCCGCCTTTCGTGGGGGTGTCCGTGCGCCCGGAGCGCACGATGTCGGTCAGGGTGGTCTCGACGCGGTCGAGGTGGTGGGACATGGCCTCCACCGCGTCGAGCTCCGAACCGTCGATCAGCGCCTCGACGATGGCCCGGTGCTCCCGGTTGGACTGCTCGCGGCGGCCGCCCAGCTCGTTGAGGAAGGCCGACTGACGCGCCAGCGCGTCCCGGATCTCCTCGATGACCCGGCGGAACACCGGGTTCTGGGCGGCCTCGGCCACGGCGAGGTGGAAGAGGGTGTCCATCGCGACCCACGCGGTGGTGTCCGTCTCCCGCTCCATGCGGTCCAGCAGATGGGCCAGGTGGTCCAGGTTCTCGGGGGTGCGGCGCAGGGCCGCGTACCCGGCGACCGGGACCTCGATGTGGCGGCGCACCTCCAGCAGGTCGCTGGCCGCGTAGTCGCCGAAGGTGGGGTCTTCGACGGAGCTCGCCACCACGAAGGTGCCCTTGCCGGTCCTGGAGACCGTCAGGCCCATCGTCTGCAGGGCCCGCAGGGCCTCGCGGAGCACGGGGCGGGAGACCTCGAGCGTGCGGCAGAGCTCCGCCTCGGAGGGGAGCTTGTCGCCGATGGCGTAGTCGCCGCGCTCGATGGCACCGCGGAGGTGGGCGAGCACCGCTTCCATGGCACTGACGCGCCGCGGTCCCACACCACCTGTCTGGCTGTCTGACAGGTTCACGGGAGAGATGTTCCGGGTCCACGAAGGCCGATGTCAAGGGAGCCGAAAGGAAAAATTCAACGGGCGTGAAGTCTGAAAGAAGACTTCACGCCCGAGGTGACCGGCCGACCGGATCCGGCGGCTGCCGATCAGCTGTCGATGACACCGCCCGCGAGCAGGCCGAACAGCGCCACGCCGACGACGATGCGGTAGAGCACGAAGGCGTTGAAGGAGTGCTTGGCGACGAACTTCAGCAGCCAGGCGATGGAGGCGTAGGCGACGACGAAGGAGACGACCGTGCCGACGACCAGCGGAGCGGCGCCCACGCCCGCACCCAGGGCGTCCTTCAGTTCGTAGAGGCCCGCGCCGGTCAGGGCCGGGATGCCGAGGAAGAAGGACAGGCGGGTGGCGGCCACGCGGTCCAGGTCGAGGATGAGTGCGGTGGACATGGTGGCGCCGGAGCGGGAGAAGCCGGGGAAGAGCAGGGCGAGGATCTGCGAGCAGCCGACCAGCATCGCGTCCTTGAACGAGGTGTCGTCCTCACCGCGCTTGTGGCGGCCCATCTGGTCCGCCGCCCACATCACACCACTGCCGACGATCAGCGAGCCCGCGACCACCCAGAGCGAGGCGAGCGGGCCGTCGATGAGGTCCTTGGCCGCCAGCCCGACCAGGACGATCGGAATCGTCGCGTAGATCACCCACCAGGCGAACTTGTAGTCGTGGTGGTAGCGCTCCGCAGGATTGCGCAGACCGCGGCCCCAGGCGGAGACGATCCGCACGATGTCCTTGAAGAAGTACACGAGCACGGCGGCGATGGCGCCGACCTGGATGACCGCCGAGAAACCGACGACGGACTTGTCGTCGACGGGGATCCCCATGAGGCCCTCAGTGATCTTGAGATGACCGGTGGAGGACACGGGGAGGAATTCGGTCACCCCCTCGACGACTCCAAGGATGACGGCCTGACCGACAGAGATGGCGCTCATGGGATCCAGTTCTGGGGAGTTGGTCGACAGTGCTGTAGACAGTGCTGTAGACAGTCTCACTATGCCCGGGCGTCTGACAAATGCCTACGCCCACAGCACTGAGGCGATCGACACTCCGGCGAAGGCCGCTCCGAGACCCGCCACCACGCTCGCGACGACGTTGGCGGCAGCGTAGAGCCCCGCACCCGCCTCGGTCAGCCTGAGCGTCTCGTAGGAGAAGGTCGAGTAGGTCGTCAGGGCCCCGCACAGCCCCGTACCCAGCAGAAGCTGCAGGTGCGGGCCCGCAGCGCCGGCCGAGACCGCGCCGGTCAGCAGGCCCAGGACGAGACAGCCCGTGACATTCACCACGAAGGTGCCCCAGGGAAAGACCGAGTCGTGCCGGGACTGCACGGCCCGGTCGGTGAGATAGCGGAGCGGAGCACCGACCACGGCCCCAAGAACGACCAGCAGCCAGTTCACAACTACTTCTTACCCTTCGAGTCCGTTTTGCCAGGACCGCCCTCGCGGCCGACGTACCGGATGACCTCGCAGTCGTCGAGGGTGACCAGCCCCTCGGTGACGAGTTCGTCGAGCTGCGGCAGGAATGCCCGCACCCGCTCCTCGGTGTCCACGACCACCACCGCGACCGGCAGGTCCTCGCTCAGCGACAGCAGCCGCGACGTGTGGATCATGGACGAGGCGCCGAAGCCCTCGACGCCGTGGAAGACGCTGGCGCCCGCGAGACCGGCCGCGCGGGCGCGGTGCACGATCTCGGAGTAGAGCGGCCGGTGGTGCCAGGTGTCGTTCTCGCCGATGTAGACGGTCACGCGCAGGGCGCGGCCCGTGAGCCTGGTCATCGCTGCCTCCGGGTCAGAACACGGCGGGCCGCGGTGGACGCGAGCCACACCGCCGCGAGGGCCGCGACCAGGGTCGCGGCGAGATAGGCCAGCCCCTTGGCGGGATGGCCGCCGTCGGTCAGCTTCTGGATGTCGACGGCGTACGTCGAGAAGGTGGTGAAGCCGCCGAGCACTCCGGTGCCGAAGAAGGGCCGCACCAGCCGATGGGCGGCCCACACATCGGTGATGATCACCATGAACACACCTATCACGGCGCATCCGGCGACATTGGTCACGAACGTCGCCCACGGGAAGCCTCCGGACGGCGTGGGCCACCACAGGGTCAAGGCGTAACGGGCCGTCGCGCCGAGCGCGCCGCCGAGCGCGACCACCGCGACGACGGGGGCCTGGGCGCGCCGGGCCGATCGCCTCGCGGCGCTCGGCTGGACACGGAGGCTCTCGGCTTCCGGGGCGGTCATGGTCGTACGTCTCCTGTTTCGGCCCCACTGCCGGGTGATCACGACGGGTGAACAGGGTACCGCCCGGCCTGCACCGGGTCACTTCGCGTCGGGCGCCTCGCACACCGCGACACCGGGTTCCCAGATGCTCCCCAGGATCAGATGTCCATCGGTCTCGCAGACGCTGGTGACCATGCGGTACCCGGAGTGGCGGCGGACGAGGTGGTGGACGACCCGGCCCTCGTCGTCGAGCGCCAGGACACCGATCGTGCCCGTCGGACGGTACGGGGCGCGTACGGCGACCCGGGCCGCGGCGCGGCGCACGGCGGGCGGGGTCCGGTGCAGCAGGTCCAGCGGGGGTACGCGCGGTCCGGCGAGGGCCACCCAGATCAAGCCGTCGCGCCGGTCGCGCCAGAGGTTGTCGGGCATGCCCGGGAGGGCGTCGGCGAAGGGCTCGCTGCGTCCGGCGAGGGGGCCGGTGAGCCAGTGGCGGGTCAGGCGGCACGCGCTGGTCTCGGCGACGACCAGGAAGGACTCGTCGGCGGCGGGCGCGAGGCCGTTGGCGAACTGGAGCCCCTCCAGCACCACTTCGGGGGTGCCGCCGCCGGGCGGGAGCCGCAGCAGTCGTCCGGTTCCGGTGTGCTCGACGACGTCGCCGATCCAGTGCTCCAGGGGGTAGCGGCGGCTGGAGACGGTGAAGTACACGCTGCCGTCGGAGAGGGCGACGGCGTTGCTGCAGAACCGCAGCCGCTCTCCCGCGACCGAGTCGGCGAGGACGCGGACGACGCCGTCGCCGAGGCCGACGCGGAGCAGGCCGCGTTCCGCGTCGCAGACCAACAGGTCCCCGTCCGGGAGGAGTTCGAGGCCGAGCGGACGGCCACCGGTCTCGGCGAGCACCTCGACGCGGGCCGTGGCCGGGTCGGTGAGTCCGTCGAGGCGCAGGATACGGCCGTCCTCGACACCGGTGAGAACGCGGCCGCGGGCATCGGTCACCACGTCCTCGGGGCCGTGGCCGCCGATCGCGACATGGTGGCGGGGGACGAGTGCGGTGGGACGGTCCTGGCCCATGTGCGCCTGCCCTTCACGGTAGGAAGTCTGCCCATCTTGGCAGCCGGCGGCCGGGGAGGGAGGGCGAGCGCGGGTCACCGTGGCCGCCGAAGTGCCGCGAGGTCCCCGCCGACCGCGCGGCCGACGGCTACCAGCCCTTCTCGAAGATGCGGGCCACCTCGGCGATGCGGACGTCGTCGCGGCGGTAGTACGTGCGGCACCGGACTCTCTTGGTGCGCAGGAGGCCCAGGCGGGTGAGGAGCCCGAGATGCGCGACGGCCACACGGCGGGGCACGCCGAGCTTGGCGGCGACGGCCCGTGCGGTGACTCCGTCCTCGACCGGGTCGCCGTGGCGCTGCGGCGGGAAGTGGGCGGCCGGGTCCTTCAGCCACTCAAGGATGTCCAGGCGTCTTACGCCGACGGGATTCCTCAGCATCTCGTCGCCTCCGTCCGGGCCTCGTCGTGCGCCCGTCTCCCACTGTCCCGCAGTACGGTCCGCCGCGTCCGGGACTCCGCAACCCTTGTCCGGTACCGAACTGCCGTACGACAAAAAGCTGTTCCCTCCTGGTGCCCAGGTCAGCGCCGGTACGCGGGAGGACGCCGAGGGGCCCGGCCGTCCATCCATTACGGCCGGGTCCCGTCGGCGATGGCTCAGCGTTGGCCGAACCACGTCATGGAGGAGAGCGCCTTGTCGTCGTAGCCGAACAGCCCCTGGTTCTCCCAGCCGTTGCCGGAGGTGGCGTCGGTCGGGTCCCAGCCCGGTCCGGCCGGCGACGGTGATCCTGACGACGGAGCCGGTGGGCCGCGAGTCGACCCGACGGCGTGGGGCGGACGGGGGCGGACGGGTCACCGCTCCCCCGGCCCGAAGGGCCGCCGGCGCGCGCTGGAGCTGTTCGAGGAATTCGGTGTCGCGGCCCGCCGCAACGCCTGTCCGCGGGTCTTCAGCGGCGGCGAGCGGCAACACGCGAACGGTCCGAACAACACGACCCGGACCATCATCGGCTCCGCCTCGGTCCTCGCCCTGATGCTCGCCGTGGTCGCCCCGCTCGGGGTGTTCAACACGGTGGTCCTCAACACCCACGACCGGCGCCGCGACCGCTCGGCATCCCCCTGGGCATGCTCGGCCACGAGCCGGCGATCCCGCTGCTGGAGTCCTTCATACCGGCCCGGCGTACGGCACGCCTGACGGTCGGCGAGGTGCTGCACAGCGAACAGAGGCGCTGCGCAGCGAACAGTGGGGCCGGGGCCGCAACCGGTCAGGATCGGAGAAGCGGCCCCGCGCTCTTCGGCTCTAGCGTGAAACCACCGACGGATCACGTCGGTCCCGCACCCCGAAGGAGTGAGTTCACCATGACCGCCGGCCTCCAGACGATCATCTACCCCGTCAAGGACATCGCCCGGGCCAAGGCCCTGTTCAGCGCCCTGCTCGAAGTGGAGCCCTATGCGGACGAGCCCTACTACGTGGGCTTCAAGGACGCCGGGCAGGACGTCGGCCTCGACCCGAACGGGCACGCCAAGGGCATGACCGGGCCCGTTCCGTACTGGCACGTCTCCGACATCCGGGCGCGGCTCGCGAGCCTGCTGGAGGCGGGCGCCGAGCTGCTGCAGGACGTGCAGGACGTCGGTGGCGGCCGGCTGATCGCCTCGGTGAAGGATGCCGACGGCAACCTCGTGGGGCTCCTCCAGGACGCGGCCGCCTGAGTCCGGACGGCCGCCCGGCCCTCGGACGACTGCTTGCACCCGCACTAGTTGCACACTCAACGATTGGCTGAATCGGTGTTACCGTGCGGGTATGGCAGTCACAACGGCCGAGTCCCGGCTCGAAGAGCGCTGGCGGGACATCCTGTCCGCGCACGCGCGCACGATGTGCGAGATCGACCGGGTCCTGCACCCGCACGGCCTGGGCGCGAGCGACTTCGAGGTGCTCGACCTCCTGGCCTCCGAGGCGCCGCGGGAGGGCGACCAGTGCCGGGTGCAGAACCTCGTCGGACGGGTCCATCTCAGCCAGAGCGCGCTGTCCCGGCTGATAGGGCGCCTGGAGAAGGACGGCCTGGTGGAGCGCTCCGTCTGCGCGGAGGACCGGCGCGGGGTCTGGGTCGCGCTCACCCGCAAGGGCCGTGACCTGCACGCCGAAGTACTGCCGCTGCAACGGGCCGCGCTGGCCCGCACCCTGGAGAGCGCCGGCTAGACCACGAACTCGGCCCCGTCCGGCAGCACTTCGACACCCTGTTCCGCCACCCGCGACCGGGCCTGTGAGGCCGGATCGAGCAGCGGGTTCGTGTTGTTGAGGTGGATGTAGATCCGGCGCGGGCGGGGATGGCGGGCCAGGGCGGCGAGGCTGCCGTGGGGACCCGCGACGGGAAGGTGCCCCATGGCCCCCTGTCCGGCACCGGACCGCACCGCCGTGCCCATCTCGTCGGCGGCGAAGAACGTGCCGTCGAACAGCACACAGTCCGCCGACGCGCACAGCTCGTCCAGGACGGGCGACCAGGCGGCCACGCAGGGCGCGTAGACCAGGACTCTCCCGGTGGCGAGGTCCTCCACGCGGTACGCCGTCACCCAGCGGTCGTCCGGCACCCGCGCGGGGACCGGTACATACTTCGGGATCTTGTCCCCCACCGGGTGGGCCGTGACGACCAGCCCGCCGGCCAGCACGAATCCGCCGTCGGCCAGGCTGTCGGCCCATTCCCAGGAGGCATAGCGGTCCAGTGCCGCGCGGGCCGGGGCGAGCACGGCGCGCACCGGCGGGGCCGCGTACACCTTCAGCTCCGCGGCGCCGCGCAGCACCGTCAGACCGGTGACATGGTCGGCCTCGGCGTCGGTCAGCAGGATGCCCCGCAGCGGGGTGTCGCGGGGGCCGGGGCCCGGCCACAGCGCCGGGGTGGCGGTGAGCTGGGTGCCGATGTCGGGCGAGGCGTTGAGCAGCCACCAGTCGCGCCCGTTGCCGGTGAGGGCCAGGCATTCCTGGGTTCGGGGAGGCAGTTTGCCGTCCCGGGCGGCCGTGCACAGCGCGCAGGCGCAGTTCCATTGCGGGAAGCCACCGCCCGCGGCCGTGCCCAGCAGGACGACCCTCACGACCATCCGCTCCTCTCGCTCTCCCGGTCCCTCCGCTGGGATCTTCCCTCCCCGGGCCGGTGGACTACCCCTCGGCAGGGGGCAGTTCCGGCCGACCTTGGCCGGGGCGCCGGTCCACCGGACGCCAGGGCGGGATCGGGCCGGCGGAGAAGTCGCGGGGGCCGGTCCACAGGGCCGGGACCGCGTCGCAGCGGCGGCACAGCTCGTAGACGATCGTCTCGTAGTTGACGCGCCAGCCGCGGAAGTGCGGCCATGCGTCCTTGGTCAGCCGCTCGGCGAGGAAACCGGCCTCCTCCACTCTCGCCACCGCCTCCTCGAACTCGCCGAAAGTGAGCCGGATCGAGGCGTCCGGTGCCGGGTCGGCGTCGAAGGGGATGCGCAGCACGCGGGCGATGTCGCGCAGGGCCGTGAACCCGGCGCGCAGCACGAGCCGCGCCTCCGGCGGGGCGACGCGCGGGGCCAGCGAGAGCTGCATGGCCGCCGCGTCCATGACGGCGACGAGCCCGACCAGCGCGCTGCGGTACGGCCGCGGGGAGCGGAAGGTCAGCAGGATCGGATACGTGGAGTGGCTCTCCCCCATGTCCGAGGCCAGCCGCTCCCAGGCGCGGTACAGCTCGGGCAGCGCGCCCTCGGTGTCGACCAGCCACTGCCTGGCCAGCAGCTCGGGGCCCCAGGCGGGCTCGCCGGCCCGGGACTGGAGCAGGGTGACCTCCAGTTCGCGCCGGTTGTAGGCGCTGTAGAGCGTCGGCAGGTAGGCGATCTGCAGGGCGATGACGACGGGTCCGGTGGCCGCGGCGACGAAGTCGAGCACGGACAGTTTCAGCCGGTCGCCGCTGGCGAATCCGAGGGTGAACAGGCTGCTGCCCGCCTCCCGGAAGGCGGAGACCCAGGACAGCGGGGACAGGGCGTACAGCAGGAGCCCGAACGCGAGCAGGGCGCCGCCGAGCCAGGTGGTGAGCATCCCGATCAGCATCAGCGGCGCGAGCCAGGTCTGCGCGCGGTCGATGGCCTCGTATCCGCCCCCTCGGCCGGTGAGCCGCAGCAGCCTGCGCAGCACCCACCACAGGCGGAACACCAGCCCTGAGTACAGCCCGCGGGGCACCACCAGGGTGCGCAGGATGCTGCTGAGGACCAGTGCGAGCACCAGTGCCCCGGCCGCGCCGGAGATCCATTCCATGCGGTCATTCTGAACCGCGCCCGGCTCCGGGGCGGCGGGAGCACCGCAGACGGGTCACGTCCGCCGTAGGGCCACGGCCGCGCGTTCCCCGGAGGCGGCCACGGAGTGCGGACAACGGCCACGCATTGTGGAGTGCCGCGGGTCGCGCCCGACGCCTACGGTGTGCTCGCGGTGAACGGAGATCGCCGCTGGGATGAGCAGGGTCGGCGCCGCTCATCCTCGTCCGGGTGGAGCGGGGGCGCGGGAGTGCGCGACGGCCGCCCGCACCCTCGGGCCCGGGTCACTCCCCCGTGAACACGGCGGCCGGGCCCACCCCGCGACCCGTTCCCGGTCCGGCGCGCGCCCGCGCCCTGCGGTCGTGGCGGATACCGCCAACCGGGTGCCCGCGACGGAACCGGGGGTGGTGCGGGGGCAGTTCGCGGCGGGCCGTGCCTCGCACGCCCTCCCGGGTCATCACTCGTCGTGACCGGTTCCGGGTAGCTGTAGACACGGAGGGTGACGGTACGCACATGAGCCGTCACCGGTGCTACAGGAGAGAAGGAACCATGTCGGTCGAGACCGGTACGGCCCCCGCAGCGGGCGCCGAGGAGCGGGAGCAGCAGAGCCTCGGTACCGCCGCGGCACGGAATCTCACGACGACGACCAAGTCCGAGCCCCAGATGCAGGGGATCAGCTCACGGTGGCTGACGCGCATGCTGCCGTGGGTGAACGTGCCGGGCGGCACGTATCGCGTCAACCGGCGGCTGGCGTATGTGCTCGGCGACGGGCGGGTGACGTTCGTCAAGACCGGCGCGCGGGTCAGGGTGGTCCCGGCGGAGCTGGGCGAACTGCCCCTGCTGCGCGGGTTCCCGGACGGTGCCGCGCTGCGGGCGCTGGCGGCACGGTTCGAGCAGCGGGAGTACGCGCCCGGCCAGGTGATCGCCACGGCGGGCCGGCCGGCCGACCATGTCTATCTGGTCGCGCACGGCAAGGTGGAGAAGATCGGCGCGGGCCCCTACGGCGACGAGACGGTGGTCGGCCTGCTGGCCGACGGTGACACCCTCGGCGGCCATGTGCTCGCGGGCCTGGACGGTGCCTGGGAGTTCACCGCCCGCGCGGCGACCGCCACCACCGTGCTGGCGCTGCCGCACACGGCGTACCAGGAGGTCGCGGACGGACACAGCGACCTGCGGGCGCACGTGGACCTGGCCCGGCAGGACGGTCACCGGCCGGTGAACGACTCCGGGGAGGCCGAGATCGCGCTCAGTTCGGGGCATTCGGGCGAGCCCGACATCCCGGGCACATTCGTGGACTACGAGGTCGAGCCGCGCGAGTACGGGCTGAGTGTCGCGCAGACCGTGCTGCGGGTGCACACCCGTGTCGCCGATCTCTACAACCAGCCGATGCACCAGACCCAGCAGCAACTCCGGCTGACCGTGGAGGCGTTGCGGGAGCGGCAGGAGCACGAACTGGTCAACAACCGGGACTTCGGGCTGCTGCACAACGCCGACTACGACCAGCGGATCCCCACCCGCTCCGGGCCGCCGACCCCGGACGATCTGGACGAGTTGCTGAGCATGCGGCGCGAGACGCATTTCCTGTTCGCGCATCCACGGGCGATCGCCGCGTTCGGCCGGGAGTGCAGCAAACGCGGCCTGTACTTCGGCGGCGTCGAGGTCGACGGCCACAGACTGCCGGCCTGGCGCGGGGTTCCCCTGCTGCCGTGCGGCAAGATCCCGGTCACCGAGGCCCGTACGTCGTCGATCATCGCGATGCGCACCGGCGAGGACGACCAGGGCGTGATCGGCCTGCACCGGACGGGCCTCCCGGACGAGGTCGAACCCGGCCTGAACATCCGCTTCATGGGCATCAACGAGCAGGCGGTGACCTCCTACCTGGTGAGCACCTACTACTCGGCCGCGATGCTCGTACCGGACGCGCTCGGCATCCTCGAGAACGTGGAGGTCTCCCGCCGCGACGGCGACTGAGGGCCACGGTCGGCCGAATTCGAGGGTCGACCGGCCCGTGCAAGCACTTGTCGACCGTCGTGACGCGGACGAGCGGCCGGCACAGGTCGAGCACCTGCAGCGGCTTGGCGTGGGAGCAGTCGTCCGAGCCCGCGCAGGCGTCGGCGACGACCAGTACCTCGGTCCCGGTGTCTGCGGCGGCCAGGGCGGTGGACAGCACACAGCAGTCGGTGCTGACACCGGCCAGGACCAGGCGGCCTTCCGGGCCGAGCCGGTCGGCCAGTTCCGGGGTCCACTTGCCGACGGTGGTCGCGTCCAGCACCTGTTCCGCATGAGGCGAAGTCGGGTACCGGCTGCCACAGTTCGGCGTCCGGTGGGCGAAGGGTCATCGCTCGTAGGAGGCCCGCCAGGCTCCGGTGGGGTGCTCGGGTGCCCCTTCGTCCGCGCCCAGGAACAGGGCCGCGGCCACGGGGAGCCAAAGGCGCACAACTCCCGCGCCCTGGACCGGCTGCGCACGGCGGTCGACGCCCGCTCCAAGGACTGGGCCGCTTTCCAGCGGCACGCCGTCGAGTTCCACCTGCGCAACGTCACCGCATGGGCCGACGCCGCTTCCGGCCGGGATCTCGCCGCCCAGATCTACCCCGACTTCCGGCACGGCCCGGTGGCGCCGACGGTCCCGGCCCGACCGGGGACACCAACTCCCCCGCAAGACCCCTACCCCCTGCTCAGCAGACCAGCACACCAGGCCGGCACAACAGACCGGCACAACGGACGGGACGCCCTTTCCTGTCGCTCGACGTCTTCCCGCAACTGCTCGCCGAGGCCGAGAACGGCGAGCTACGGGAGGAGGACTTCGTGGAAACGGTCCGTCCCTCCCTGCCGTACGCCTACGATCTCGTCGCCCGCTCGGCCGCGGAACTCCGACCACGGCAGCGCCGAGTTCGCCGACGGCCAGACCCCCGCCACCTCGGAGAAGGAGCGTGGCCGGCTGCTGCGGGCTCTGTCCGGCGACACGATCCGGGGCAGCCTCGAGCGCCACTTCGGCATCGCCCTCGCCTTCCAGAAGTGCCACCGGGTCGCGGCCCTCGGCCCCGAGGCCCACGGCGGCGCGACGCACACCCGCTTCACCTCCGTGCGCGCCCAGATCCTCAACCGGTCACGGGAGTTCCGCGACGGCTGAGCCGGCTAGACGGGTGAGGGCCCGGGGCCGGCGTGGCGGTGGGCCGACTCGTTCTCCTGGGCCATGCGTCTGAGCGCCATCAGCGCGGGCTCCAAGAGGACGGTCAGCAACAGTGCGCGTTCGGCTGCCTCCAACGGGTCCTCGATTCCGTCCAGTTGATCGAGGTCGAGGACCGCGGTCCGCTCCGCCAGGCGCGCGTACGGCAGCAACGTGCGCCAGTCCAGCGGGACTCCGAGCGAGCGCAGTGAGGTGAGGGTCTCGGCGAGGGTGGCACGAGCGGGTGCCGACCGGTGCACGTCCCAGCCCAGCTCCGCGACCAGCGCCTCGACTTCGGCCGCTTCGGGGGCCTGTTCGCCGGGTTCCTCGGCCGGCCCGATCGAGCCAAGGGCGAGGCCGAGCGTGAGGTGGGTGTCGCCCGCGTTCCGGGACAGGGCCTCCAGCAGCTCCCGGGTGGTACCGACGGACAGCCCGCGCACCCCGGTCAGCGCGCGGATCAGGCGGAGCCTGCGCAGATGACGCTCGTCGTACTCGGCCTGGGTCGCCGCGGTCGCCCGGCCGGGCGGGAGCAGGCCCTCGCGGATGTAGTACTTGATCGTCGCGACGGAGACGCCGCCGCGGCGGCTCAGCTCGGCAATGCGCATCGAAATCGGCCCCGCTCTGGAAACTGGATACCTCTACTATCTAAACTGGATAGTAGAGGTATCCAATAGGGTCCCTCTCCCCAGTCCTGTCTCCGACCCCAGAACCCGAGAAGGCGGCAGTCATGCCCACTCTGCGCTGGACCACCGTCAACAAGCCCGCACCGGACGCCGAGGCGTTCGTCATGGCGTCCCGTCTGGAGGTTCGCCGGCTCTCCGACGTGCCGCGCTTCTTCCTGCGCTCGCTCGCCGCATGGAAGCAGGTGAGCGGCGCGCCCGGTGCGTACGGCGCCTCCCTGATAGCCCAGCCCCTCGAGCGCACCTTCTGGACCCTGTCGGCCTGGGAGGACAAGGACGCGCTGTACCGGTACGCGAGGACCGAACCGCACCGGTCGATCATGACCGGTCTGCGCTCCACGATGAGGGCGTCGGTCTTCACCTTCTGGCAGGTACCGGCATCCGATCTGCCCATCGACTGGACGGAGGCCCGCCGCCGGCTGGCGGAGCAGGAGCGGCAGCAGGCCGGCTCGTGATCCTCAGCCGCCGAGGAGCTCCGCGAACCGCTGGGCGCCGATGTTGCCGCCGGACAGGATGACCCCGATCCTGCGGGGAGCGGGGTGGAGGTCGGTGCGGTGGGCCAGCAGGGCGGCGAGCGCGCTTGCGCCGCTGGGTTCGAGGACGATCTTCATGCGCTCGAACGCGAAGCGCATGGCGTCACGGATCCGGTCGTCGCCGACCAGGGCGATGCCGTCCAGCAGGCGCCGGTTGATGGAGAAGGTGAGCTCACCGGGGATGTCGGCGGCCTGACCGTCGGCGATGGTGCGAGGCACGGGGATGGAGACGCGCCGCCCGGCTTCGAGGGACCGCTTGGTGTCGTCCCCGGCCTCCGGCTCGACCCCGATGACGCGGATACCCGGAAGGAGTCCCTTGGCCGCGGTGGCGCTGCCGGCGATCAGCCCGCCGCCCCCGACCGGCACGAGCAGGGCGTCCAAGTCCCCCACTTCCTCGATCAGTTCGAGGGCCGCGGTGCCCTGCCCTGCGATGACGTGCGGATGCTCGTACGGCGGCACGAGCGCCAGGCCCCGCTCGGCCGCGAGGGCCTCGCCGATCGCCTCCCGGTCGCCGGTGTAACGGTCGTAGGTGACGATCTCCGCCCCGTAGCCCGCGGTCGCCTCCATCTTCGAGCGGGGTGTGTCCTCGGGCATCACGATGACGGCGCCGGTGCCGAGCTCCCGGGCCGCCAGGGCGACGGCCTGCGCGTGATTGCCTGAGGAGTAGGCGGCGACACCCTTGGCCAACTGCTCCGGGGACAGCCGGGACACGGCGTTGTACGCACCGCGGAACTTGAAGGCGCCGACGCGCTGGAAGTTCTCGCACTTGACGAAGACCTGGGCTCGGACCAGTGCGTCCAGTGTGCGGGAGCGCAGTACGGGCGTGCGGTGAGCCACTCCCTTGATCTGCGCCGCGGCGTCCTGGACGTCCTGCAGGGTGACGAGCTGGGCGTCGGGCATGGTCGTGGTCCCTTCGACGGTCCGGAACATCAGCACTGGAATTATTGTCCAACACCTATACTGCATGTCCAGACCCGCCACTGGGGCGGGTGCGTGACGCATCGCTGGGGGTATGCCATGCCGGCCGACGAGCAGGACGCGATCATCGCCGCGCTCACTCCGGTGATCGACGGGATCGCCGCGAGCCTCGGATCCTTCTGCGAGGTGGTGATCCACGACTTCCGCAGGCCCGAACACTCCGTCGTCGCCCTCGCGGGGTCGGTCACCGGGCGGGGTGTCGGCGGGTCGATGAGCGAGATCGGCATGAAGATCCTGGCCCGCGGTGACGAGGCGCGCGACGAGCTGAACTACATCACCCGCACACAGGACGGGAAGTTGGTCAAGTCGTCCACCATGGTGCTCCGCGATTCGAACGGTGCGGTGTTCGGCGCGCTGTGCATCAACCTCGACGTGACCGCCGTGAACCAGGTGCACGCCCTGGTCGGCGAGATCGCCGGTGTCACCGCGCCCGCCACCACGCTCCCCACCACGACCTTCGGCGACGACATCGGCACGGTCCTGGACGCGATCGTCGACGCCCGCCAGCTGCGCCAGAACAAGTCCTGGCCGCAACTCGGCCGTGAGGAACGCGTGGAGCTGTTCCGCGACCTCGACCGGCGCGGAGTGTTCGCCGTAAGGGGAGCGGTCCAACAGGTGGCGACCCGGCTCGGCATCTCCCGCGCCTCCGCCTACACCTACCTGGCCACGGCCCGAAACACCGACGACGGCACCGCCACCCTCGGGCAGGATCACGCGCGTCAGGGCCTGCCCGGATGAGCCTCGCCGTCGTCGGAGACCGTCGTGCTCGCCGCCCGTCGACCGGCCGACGGCAGTGCGCTCACTGAGTCGGCACGGTGTCCGGCAGGCCGAGCGCCGCGGCCACGTGGTGCCAGATGGATGCGAGCGCCGAGTCCAGGGTGACCGTCGGATCGCGGATCATGAGGCGGATGCCGTAGCCGTCGCTCAGGGACAGGACGAGGGTGCTGAGGGCGTCCACGTCGGTCGGCGTGAACTCGCCGGAGGCGATACCGCGCCGCACCGCACCGGCCACCCAGGCGTGCAGCTGTGCGTACAGGTCCACGGCGAAGGCCCGGGTGGCCTCGTCGCGCAGGGCCCGGACCCACAGTTCCTGCCACAGCCGCCAGTCCTGGTGCAGTTGGGGGTCGGTCGGCAGCAGATTGCGCACGATGCGGGCCAGGATGACCGCCGCCGGCGCCGTCCCCGCGTCGCGTTCGACGTCGACGGCGGTGTTGGCGAAGGAGTGGGTCATCGCCTCGGTGAACAGCTTCTCGCGCGTGTCGAAGTGGTAGTGCAGCAGCGCCGTCGACACGCCGGCCCGCTCGGCGACCATGCGCATCCGGATCTTCTCGAAGCCGATGTCGGCGATGACCTCGCAAGCCGCGGTCAGGATGCGCTCGCGCGTATCCGCCGTGCGCACCTTGGTGGACACCCTGCGGCTCCCCTCGTTCGGTGGTCGTACGCCATGACCATTTTCCCTCAACTCCGCCTTGCCGGTGTCGCCGCCCCCGGCTGCGGCTGCCCGTCGTACACATGGAAGCCCCGACCGGACTTCCGTCCCAGCAGACCGGCCTCCACCATCCGGGACAGCAGCGGGGGCGGCGAGTACTGGGGCTCGCGGAACTCGGCGTACAGCGACTCGGCGATGGCCCGCGTCGTGTCCAGTCCGATCAGGTCGGTCAGGGCCAGCGGGCCGAGCGGGTGCGCGCAGCCGAGGACCATGCCGCGGTCGACGTCCTCGACGGTCGCGCTGCCCGACTCCACCATGCGGATGGCGGCCAGCAGGTAGGGGACGAGCAGTGCGTTGACGACGAACCCGGCCTTGTCGCGGGTGCGGACGACCTCCTTGCCCAGGGTTCCGGTCACGAAGTCCTCGGCCCGTGCCGCCGTGACGGGCGAGGTGAGCAGCGACGGTACGAGTTCGACGAGCCGCAGGACCGGTACGGGGTTGAAGAAGTGCACGCCGACGACGCGGTCGGGGCAGCCGGTCGCGGCGGCGAGCCGGATGACCGGGATGGAGGAGGTGTTGGTCGCGAGGATGGTGCGGTCGCCGGTGATCACGGAGTCGAGACGGGTGAAGACGTCGATCTTGAGGCTCTCGTCCTCGGCGACGGCTTCGATCACCAGGTCGTGGTCGCGCAGGGCCTCGATCCGGTCGACCACGGTGATCAGGGCCAGCGCGGACTCGCGCCGCTCCGCGTCGATCCTGCCGTGCGCGACGGCCCGGTCGAGCGAGCCGGTGATGCGCAGCAGACCCGCACGGGCCGCATCCGCGTCGCGTTCGACGACCGTGACCGGCACGTCGGCGCGGGCACAGACCTCGGCGATGCCGGCGCCCATCAGGCCGCAGCCGACGACCCCCACACGCTCGATGTCGCTCATCCCTTTTCCTCTCCTCTGTTCCTCTCCGCGGTGCGGCGATTGTTCCTCTCCGCGGTGCGGCGACGGGTGCCGATGGCGGCCCGGGGCCGGGGCGCGTGGTGGCCCCGGCCCCGGGACGTCAGGCGACGGGCAGGTCCAGGACCCCGGTGCCGCGCCTGATCAGCTCGTTCGCGATGATCAGCCGCTGGATCTCGGAGGTGCCCTCCCAGATCCGGTCCACGCGCAGCTCCCGGTAGAGCCGCTCGACGGCGTACGAGCGGTCGTAGCCGCGGCCGCCGTGGATCTGCAGACAGCGGTCGATCACCCGGCCCGAGGCCTCGCTCGCGGAGAGCTTGGCGATGGCCGCCTTGGCGTGCAGCGTCTTGCGGTCCTCGGCCGAGGCCCGGTCGATCTCCCAGGCGACCTGGTGGGTGTAGGCACGGTTGACGGCGATGTCCACGGCGCAGTCGGCGAGCATGCCCTGGATCAGCTGGTACGAGGCGATCGGCGCCCCGAACTGCTCCCGCTCCACGGCCCAGTCACGGGCCAGCTCCAGTGCCCGTTCGGCGGCGCCGGTCGTGCGGGCCGCGATCATCAGCCGCTCCTCGGTGAACCAGGAGCGGGTGATGTCGTACCCCTCGCCGATGCCGCCGAGCACGGCGTCCTCGTCCACCTGCACGTCGGTGAACGTGAACTCGGGGTGCTCGTAGACGAAGGTGTGCATGAAGCGCGGCACCCGCGTCATCTCGATGCCGGGGGTGTCCTTGTCGACGAGGAACAGCGTCGGTGCGCGCTCCGGGCCCGCCGCGGCGAGCACGATCATGAAGTCGGCGTGGTCGCCGACGGTGACGAACCACTTCTCGCCGTTCAGCACCCATCCGTGGTCGTTCTTCGTCGCCGTGGTGGCCAGGTTCTGCGGGTCCGAGCCCGCGCCGGGCTCGGTGACGGCGTAGCAGTCGCGCCGCTCGCCCTTGATCACCGGGACGAGGAAGCGCTCACGCTGCTCGGGGGTGCAGAACCTGAGGGCGTTGGCGGGCCGCCACACCATGTCCCACAGGGCGCCGGTGAGCCGTCCCAGTTCCTCCTGCACGGTGACCTGCTCGGCGATGGTGAGTCCTGCGCCGCCCCATTCGGCCGGCATGTTCACGGCCTGGAGTCCGGCGTCCAGCACCGCGTCGCGGATCTTGGCGTGGGCGCTCGCGGGCAGGCCGTTCTCCTCCTCGCACTGCGTCTCGTAGGCGGCGATGAAGTCGGTGAGGGCGCGCGCGTCGGCCTTGAGCTGCGCCTGGCGCGGGGTGAGACGGAAGTCCATGGAAGTCCTCGCTGTGCGGTGATCGGGGGTGGGCGGGTTCAGTGCGTGGGCAGGGCCAGGGCGCGGGTGCCGCGTTTGATCAGCTCGTTGGCGATGATCAGCCGCTGGATCTCGGAGGTGCCCTCCCAGATCCGGTCGACGCGCAGCTCGCGGTACATGCGCTCGACGGGATAGGTGCGGTCGTAGCCGCGGCCGCCGAAGATCTGCAGACAGCGGTCGGCGACCCGGCCCGCGGCCTCGCTGGCGGCGAGCTTGGCGGTGGACGCCTTGGCGTGCAGCGTCTTGCGGTCGGTGTGCGGCTGGTCGGCCTCCCAGGCGACCTGGTGGGTGTAGGCACGGTTGACGGCGATGTCCACGGCGCAGTCGGCGAGCATGCCCTGGATCAGCTGGTACGAGGCGATCGGGGCCCCGAACTGCTCGCGCTCCACTGCCCAGTCACGGGCCAGCTCCAGTGCCCGTTCGGCGGCGCCCACCGTGCGGGCCGCGATCATCAGGCGTTCGTCGGTGAACCACTCCTTCGTCAGCTCGTAGCCGTTGCCGACGCCGCCGAGCACGTCCTCGTCGGCCACGAAGACGTCGGTGAACGTGAACTCGGGGTGCCCGTTGACCGCGGAGTGCATGAAGTGCGGGACCCGGGTCATCTCGACGCCGGGCGCGGACTTGTCCACGAAGAACAGCGTGGGCAGCCGCTCGGGGCCGGCATCCGCCTGCACCAGCAGGAAGTCGGCGATGTCGCCGCAGGTGACGAACCACTTCTCCCCGTTGAGCAGCCAGCCGCCGTCGGTGCGGGTGGCCGTGGAGGTGCCGGAGGACGGGTCGGATCCCGCGCCTGGCTCGGTGACGGCGAACGCGTCGAACTTCTCCCCGCGGATCACGGGCAGCAGATACTTCTCACGCTGCCGCTCGTCGCCCTGGGCGAGGACGTTGGCAGGCCGCCACGGGATGTCCCACAGGCAGTTGGTGACCTTGCCGAACTCCTCCTCGACGATGACCTGGTCGAGGAGGCTGAGGCCGGCGCCGCCCCACTCGGCGGGCATGTTGATGGCGTAGACACCGGCGTCCATGGCGGCGCGGGTCAGTTCGGTGACGAGCTGCTGCGGCAGGGGTCCGCCGGCCTGCTCGGACTGGTCCTCGTAACGCATGAGCAGACGGGAGTACTCGGCGGCGCGGCGCTTGAGGTCGGCCTGCTCGGGGGTGTAGCGCATGTCCATGGGGGCCTCTTCGGTCGGGGGACGGCGGACGGGGGCAGCGGGGCGGGGTGCGGGGGATACGAAGCGAGAGGTCAGGCGAGTACGGCTCGGGAGTCGAGGGCGAGGACACCGCTCGGCCGCACGAGCAGGGGGTTGACCTCGATCTCGGCGATCTCCGGGTGGGCGGCGGCGAACGCCGTGATCGTCTCGACGGCCGCCGCGGCCGCCTCCACGTCGACCGGCGGGCGGCCGCGGACGCCGTCGAGCAGTGCGGCGGTGCGCAGTCCGCGCAGCAGGCGCAGGGCGCGGCCGGCGGGCACGGGGGCCAGGGTGAAGGCGATGTCGTGCAGTGCCTCGGCCAGCACTCCGCCGAGGCCCACCATGGCGACCGGACCGAAGCGCGGGTCCCGGTTGACGCCGACGATCAGCTCGATGCCGTCCGTCAGGTCCGCCATGGCCTCCACGGAGTAGGAGGAGGCGCCGAGCCGGGCGTGCATCTCCCGGAAGGCGGCGAGCAGTTCGTCGGGTCCGGCCAGGCCCAGTGCCACGCCGCCCGCGTCGGACTTGTGCAGCAGATGGAGCGCCTTGAGGACATAGGGACCGGTGAACTCCTCGGCGGCGGCGAGCAGTTCGGCCTCGTTGTGGATCTCCCGGGCGGCGGGGAAGGCGAGTCCGGCCTCTTCGAGGGCTCTGCGGGTCTGCAGATAACCGGTTTCGCGCAGGGGTGGCGCGGGCGCGGGCAGGGGGGTGACACCGGTGTGCGGTGCGCCGGGCGCGGTGGCGGCGAGGGCGCGTGCGGCGTCCTCGGTCGCGTCGAAAACGGGGATGCCGGCCGCGGCGAGGGTGCGGCAGCTGGGCGAGGCGGGATACATCGACTGCACCACGACGGGCTTCGCGGTGGCGCGGTGGCGGTCGGCGATGAGGCGCGCGGCCGCCTGTTCCCCGTGCGCGAGCACCGTACCGCCTCCGCCGAGCCCGCCCTCGGCGGCCGCGTAGCCGCCGAAGTAGCCGGTCATCAGGACGGCGTCGGCCTCCTCGGCCGCCAGCAGCGCGCCGACGGTCTGCGCGTACGAGCCGGGGTCCTGCTCGCCCATCCCGGCGAGGTCCACCGGGTTGGCGACGGACGACTGTTCCCACAGGGCCTCTCGCAGCTGCTGCCGTGTCGGCTCCCGGAGTTCGGGCACGGTCAGTCCGGCCGCCTCGACGGCGTCGGCGGCGACGGCCCCGTGACCGCCGCCGTCCGTGAGCACGGCGACCCGACGCCCGGCCGCCCGGCGCCTGCCGTTCAACGCGGCCAGTACGACGGTGAGTTCGCGGGGGCTGGCGACCAGCTCCACACCGGCGTCGCGGCAGGCCGCGGTCACCACGTCGGCCGAGGTCGTCAGCGCACCGGTGTGCGACTGGGCGCTGCGCGCCGAGGCGTCGCCGCGTCCGGCGGTGAGCAGCACCACGGGCTTCCCGGCGTCGGCGGCCACCTCGGCGAAGGCGCGTCCGTCGGCGAAGTCCTCGGCGTAGACCGCGATGGCCCGGGTGCCTTCGTGCCGGGCGCAGTCGGCGAGCAGGTCGACGAGGGTGACATCGGCCTGGTTGCCGAGCGACACGAAGCGCGAGAAGCCGAGGCCGTGCGGGCCGAAGCGGAGCTGGAGCTCGAGGGCGAGGTTGCCGCTCTGGCTGAGGAGCGCGACGCCGCCGGGTGTGAAGGTGTCGGAGGCCAGGAAGAGATCGGTGGTGTTGTCGGCCAGCCCCAGGCAGTTGGGGCCGACCATGACCGCGCCCGCGGCGCGTACGCGTTCGGCGACGGCCTGCTGACGTGCCCGCCCCGCGTCGCCGGTCTCGGCGAAGCCCGCGGTGATCGCGACGATCGCCCGGGCCCCGCACCGCAGGGCCTCGTCGACGGCGTCCTCGAAGCCGGCGGCGGGCACGGAGACCACCGCCAGATCGACCGGCTCGCCGATCGCGCTCAGGCTCGGAGCGGTGGTACGGCCGAGCACCGTGCCGCCGCGGCGGTTGACCAGGTGGACGGGGCGGCGGCCGTTGGCACGGATCGCCTGCGCGGCGATGGCATGGCCGTACTTGGCCGGGTCGTCGCTGGCTCCGACGACGGCGACGGAGACGGGGTCGAAGAGCGCCGAGAGATCGCGTCCCATCTCACTTCACCAGCCGCAGGGCCGAGTTGGGGCAGGCGGCGACGGCGGCAGCGGCGGCTTCCTCGCCGTCCTGCGCAACGGCGCTCTCGCGCACCTGCGCATATCCCCACTCGTCGAGGTCGATCTGCTCGGGCGCGGGTTCCTGGCAGAGGCCGTAGCCCTGGCAGCGGGTGGAGTCCAGCAGGAGTTTCATGGTGCGGTCCTTTCGGTGCGCTGGGGTGAGGGTGCGGGGCGTGGGCCGGGATGCGGGTCAGGGCACCGGCACCGTGAACCGGCGTCCGTCCTCGGGTGTCGCGCCTTCGCAGGCGGCGCAGACGGAGCCGCGGTGGGCTTGGACGCGGTCGGGGAAGTGCGCGAGCAGGGTGCCGGCGATGCGGGCGGCGGCGTCGAGCAGCCCGCAGGCCCCGCGACCGGGCAGTTGCCGGGACCAGCGGTGCAGTTTGTCGTCCGTGTCGTCGCCCGCCTCGCCGCGTGCGACGGCCGTGACAGTTCCGGCCAGCGCCTTGGTGCCGGAGACGCAGACGCCGCACTGCCGGGCGCTCTGTGCCGCGAGGTAGGCGGTGGCCTCGGTGGCCACGGCGACCGGGCAGTCCTGGGGGTGCAGGAAGTGCAGCGCTCCGCAGCCGAGGGCCGCGCCGGCCGCGTTCAGACCGTCGTGGTCGAGCGGCAGGTCCGTCCAGCCCGTGCCGTACAGGCCACCGAACAGGCCACCCAGCAGGACCGCCCCGGCTCTGCCGTGCCCGCACAGGTCGGCGAGGACCTTCAGATGCGTACCGGCGGGCACCTCGACCAGTGCGGCGGCGCCGTCGCCGCCCGAGAGGGTCACCAGATGGGTACCGGCGACGGCAGCCGCGGCATCGGGACGGGTGTACATCACCGCGACACGGGCCAGCGTCTCGACGTTGGCGACCAGGGTGGGGGCGCCGCCGACACCGCTCTCGAACGGCCGCGGGGGTTTCGCCGCGGGCAGTGCCGGGCCGCCGTCCACGCGTCGTACGACGGCGGTCTCCTCCCCCGCGACGTAGGTGTGCTCCGTGCGTACGACGTCGATGCGCAGCCGGGGCGGACACTCGGCGAGCGCCCGGCGCACCGCCCGCTCGGCGAGGGCGTCGGAGAGGTACACACAGCCGCGCTCGGCGCCGGTCACGGCCGCGGCCAGCCGGATGCCGTCCAGGACCAGGTGTGGCCGGTGCCGCAGCAGCCAGCGGTCCTTCACGGACCCCGGCTCGCCCTCCTCGCCATTGGCGACGACGACCGGCGTGCCGGGTGCGTCGCGGACGGCGCGAAGCTTGACCGCGGCGGGGAATCCGGCCCCGCCGCGGCCGCGCAGCCCCACGGCGGCGATCCGGTCGAGCAACCGGTCGGCCACGGTCAGCGGCGCGTAGCCGCCCGCGGCCAGGTAGGCGGAGATGTCCTCGCTGCCGCCGGACAGCCGGGCACCGGATTGCAGCGGGGCGAGGAGGCCGGGCCGACCTTCGGGGAGGAGGGAGAAGACGCCGGTCATACGGTGCTCCTGGGCTCGGAATGGCCGAAGGTGTCGGGGAGGCCGGAGGGTCCGGAGGGCTCAGAAGGGCTGAAGGATCCAGAGGGTCTGGAGAGTTCAGAAGACCTGGAGGGTTCAGAAGGGCCGGAGGGGCCAAAGGGGCCGGAGGGATCGGCGCCGTTGCGGGCTCTCAGCCGTGCCAGCGCCCGTTCCAGATCACGCCGTTGCGCGGCAGTGCGCGCATACCCGGCCCCGGGCAGGCCGATCAGCATCCGGTGGTGGTCGAGGACGACTTCACCGGCCAGCAGGGCCGGCCGCGGGTCGGCAGGCGCGGATGCCGCCGCGGCCTCGACGACCAGATCGGTGACTTCGCCGAGATAGCGCAGCCAGCCGCGCTGGGTGCCGCGCAGCACCAGCCGCTCGACGCGGTACCGCTCGGCGGCGACGAGGGCCGTCGGCGGACGGTCGTCCGCCGGGGCTCGCAGGGCGGCCACCGCGGTGGGCAGTTCCTGTTCGGGCTCCGGCGTGAGGCCGAGCCATACCAGACTTCGGCGAGCGCTCATGCGTGCCTCCGGGGTCGCACCGTTTCCGGGTGTTCCGGAGACGGGTGGCGCGGCGATGGCGTGGACGGGGATGCTCCGGCGCCGCGGCAACTGGGCGGGAGCTGGGCGGGGTGCCCGGCCGGGGCCGTGCATCACCCGGGGACCGGGGTGTCCGGATCCGGACACCCGATGCGGCGCGGACCGTGGTCCACAGAGGCTTGCGGAATGCGCCCGGGCGGCCGTCTCAGGGCCCTGGCCATCCGCCTGTCACGACACTAACTAACTAATTAGTCAGCCCACAAGTCTTGACTTGATCCAGCCATGGTCCCACTCTGACTAACCAATCAGTCAGCCGAATCCCGGCAGGTCCGCGAGCCACTTCCGACGCCGCGCCTGCCGTCCGTTCCGGCCACAGCCGCACCGCCCATCGCCGCCGCGGCGGCGCCGAGGAGGACCCGATGCACCCCTCGACCACCCGGGCAGCCGACACCGTCTCCCCTGCCCCGCCCGAGCCGCCCCCCGAGCACCCCGGGGAGGCGCTGCCCGCCCGCTACTACACCGATCCGGCCATCGCCGAGGCCGAGACCGACCGTGTCTTCGCCAAGTCCTGGCAGCTCGTCTGCCACGAATCCGACCTGCCCGGCCCCGGCGCGCGGCTGACCGCCACCGCCGCCGGCCGGGAGGTGCTGGTCGTCCGCACGGAGGACGGCGGCCTCGCCGCACACCTCAACGTCTGCCGGCACCGCGGCACCCGCCTGGTCACCGCCCCCGAGCCGTCCGGCAAGGCGATCCGCTGCCCGTACCACGGCTGGACCTACAAACTGGACGGACGGCTGGTCGGCGCCCCGGAGGCGCGCCGGATCCCCTGTCTGGACAAGCCCCGGCTCGGACTGCACCCGGTCAATGTGGAGTCCTTCCTCGGGTTCGTCTTCGTCAACCTCGACCTCGAGGCGACCCCGCTCAGCGAGAGCTGCGCCGGACTCGCCGAGGCCGTCGGCCACTACGCCGGACCCGGACTGGTACCCGTCGGCAAGCACCGCATCCACGACCTGACGGGCGGCGAGGAGCAGAACGCCAACTGGAAGGTGATCGTCGACAACTATCTCGAGGGTTACCACGTCCCCGTGGCCCACCCCGCCCTCATGCGACTGCTCGACTACCAGGCGTACACGGTGGACGTGCAGGAGAACTACGTCCTGTTCGAGTCCCCGCTGCGCGACAAGCCCTCCTCGAACTGGACCGAGCGGCTCTACCAGCGGCTCGCGACCCCGATGCCGGGCCTGACCGAGGCCGACCGGCGTGTGTGGCGGTACGCCGTGATCTACCCCAACACGCTCATCGACTTCTACCCTGACCACGTGCTCGCGTGGACCGCCCTTCCCACCGCCCAGGACCGGGCGGCGATTCCCGGCGGCTTCTACACCCGGCACGGGGAGAGCGTCCGTACCCGGCTGGCCCGGCGGCTGAACATCCACATCGGCTGGGTCACCAACGACGAGGACGCCGAACTCGTGGAGCGCGTGCAGGCCGGTCTGCGGACGCCCGGTTTCGAGCCGGGGCCGCTGTCACAGCGCGAGGCGGCCGTCGGCTGGTTCGCCCGCCGGATCCGGAACGACGTGGAGGGTGACACACGGTGACCCCCTCCGGCACAGCGGCCGCACCGCACCCGCACACCGCCGTCCGCGTCCTGGCGGGCTTACCCCACGCCCGCTGACGCACGCACCCTCCCCAGACCGGTCTTCACTACGGAGTCAGGGCCTCCGTGAGCCGACCAGCCGGTCCCGCCCTGGAGCTGTGCCGTTCCTCGACGGAGAGGACGTTCCATGTCCCCCGAGGTACCACCACCGACCCGACGCGCCGTGCTGCGGGCGGGCGCCGGCGGCCTGCTGGGCGCCGCGGCCGCCGGCTGCGGGTTCATGCCCGCCAAAACGCCCGACGCCAGGCAGCTCGCCCCGGTCCCGGCGCGCGTCGACGGCGATCTCATCTACTTCAACTGGGCCGACTTCGTCGACCCGTCCGTGTTCAAGGGCTTCGAGAAGGAGTACGGCGTCAAGGTCATCCAGTCGAACTTCGACTCGATGGAAGGCATGGTCGCCAAGCTCAACGCCGGCAACCGCTACGACATCGTCTTCCCCACGGCCAAATGGGCCCAGCGCCTGGTCCGCGGCGGCCGGCTGCGCCGTATCGACCACTCCCAGCTCACCCACTCGCACGCCGTGTTCGGCAAGTACGCCTACTTCGCCGACCCCTGGTACGACCCCGGCTCCGCGCACACCGTGCCCTTCACCGCGTACAAGACCGGGATCGGCTGGCGCCGCGACCGGATCGGCGAACTGACCGGTTCCTGGAAGGACCTGTGGAGCGACAAGGCGAGGGGCAAGGTCTTCCTGCTGGACGACCGTGACGAGGTGCTCGGCATGGGCGCCCTCGCGCTCGGCCTGGGCGTCAGCACCGGGGACACCGGCGACCTCGACCGGATCACCTCCCTGCTGGGCACCCTGCGCCCGCGGCTGCGCGGCTTCTCCAGCGACAGCTACAACAACCTCCTCAACGGCAACGCGGTGATGACCCAGGCCTGGAGCGGCGACATGGCCGCCATGCTCAACCAGGCCAAGGACCCCTCCGTGTTCGGCTTCGAGGCCCCCAAGGAGGGCACGCCGATCAACTCGGACTGCTACGCCATCCCCTGGAACGCCCCCCACCCCGGCACCGCGATGCTGTTCATCGACTACATGCTGCGGCCGGAGAACGTGAAGAAGAACATCGAGTACATCGGCTACCCGATGCCGGTGGCGGGCTCCGAGAAGACCTACGCCGAGCTGGTCAAACCATTCCCCGAGTGCCTCGTCACCGAGGACGACCTGAAGGCGGACCTGTTCTTCCGCAACGGCAGCCGCGCCGCGGAGGACGCCCGCGACACCGCCTGGACCCATGTGAAGGCGGGCTGACCCATGGCACTGCTCCGCCCTTCCTCACGCGCCCGGCGCCGCGGCCCGGACGCCACCGGCACCCGTATGTGGACCTGGTTCATGCTGCCCGGCACCCTGTGGATGACCGGCTTCCTGATCGCCTCGCTGGTGCTCGTCGCCGTCCTCGCGGTCGGCACCACCGACGACCTCGGCAACCCGCGCTTCGGCTTCGACCTGTCCGGCGTCCGCGCCCTCGCCGACCCCGCCTACACCGAGGTCCTGGCACGCTCTCTCGGCTACGCCCTGCTGACCTGTGCCATCTGCCTGCTGATCGCCTACCCGGTGGCGTACACCATCGCCCTGTACGGCGGACGCTACAAGCACGCGCTGATCGCCGCGATCGTCGTGCCGTTCTTCGCCAACTACCTGGTCCGGATGTACGGCTGGTCGGTCGTCCTCTCCGACGACGGGCCCGTGCTGCGCACCCTGCGCGCGGTGGGCCTGGCCGACGGGAGCACGAAGATCCTCAACACCGGCGTCGGGGTGGTCGCGGGACTCGTCTACGGCTTCGTCGTCTTCATGATCATCCCGCTGTACGCGGCCCTGGAACGGCTGGACGTCTCCCTCATCGAGGCCGGCCGCGATCTGTACGGCGGCCCGGTCCGCACCTTCTTCCACGTCACCCTGCCCGCCACCCGGCAGGGCGCGGCCGCCGGACTGGTCCTGGTCTTCCTGCCCGCCATGGGCGACTTCGTCAGCGCACAGCTCATGGGAGGACCGGACCAGATCATGATCGGCAACCTCATCCAGGACAAGTTCTTCCAGGGCCAGAACTGGCCGCTGGGCTCCGCGCTCACCATGCTGCTGATGCTGGTCCTGCTGGTCGGGATGTTCGGCTACCTGCGGCGCACCCGCAAGGACGAGGCGGAGGCCCGACGATGACCATGGTCAAGCAGCCCTCCGTCACCGCCCCGGCCCGGCCGGGCGGCCGGACCCGTACCAAGCGGGGCCGCGCCGATCGCAAACCCCGCATTCTCATCGCCGTCACCGCGCTCTTCTTCGCACTGCTCTACCTGCCGATCGCGGTCGTGGCCCTGTTCTCCTTCAACTCGAAGAAGTCCCTGACCGTCTTCGGCGGGTTCAGCCTGCGCTGGTACCGGGCCTTCGTCCACGACGACGTCCTCATCTCCTCCCTTGGCACCAGCCTGCGGATCTCCCTGGTGGCGATGGCCGGTTCGGTCGTGCTCGGGGTGGCGCTCGCGCTCGGCCTTGTCCGCTGCCGCACCCGGCTCGGCTCGCTGGCCGGCCTGATCATGCTGGTGCCGCTGATCACGCCGGAGATCGTCACGGGCGTCGCCTCGATGCTGCTGTTCAAGGGCCTGGGCGTGGCCCTGTCCACCGGCACGGTGATGCTCGCCGAGATCACCTTCTCGATCTCCTATGTGACCGTCATCCTCCGGTCTCGGGTCGCCGCGCTGAACCCGGAGGTGGAGGAGGCCGCGATGGACCTCGGCGCCACCCGCTGGCAGGCGGTACGCCTGGTGACCCTGCCGGCCCTGCTCCCCGCCGTACTGGCCAGTGCCGTACTGATCTTCGCGCTGGTCTTCGACGACTTCGTCCTCGCCTACTTCACCACCGGCGTCGACCCGCAGCCGCTGTCGGTGCGGATCTACTCGGCGATCCGCTTCGGCGTGCAGCCGACCATCAACGCGGTCGGCACGCTGATGCTCGCGGGATCCATCGCCCTGATCGCCCTGGCCCTGTTCATTCCGCGCCTCTTCGGCCGCCGTGGCGGCCTCGACATCCTCTCCGGAGAGTGACTCATGGACGTGACCCCCGCCGTCCGGCTCGAAGGCGTCTCCAAGCGGTTCGCCGACTCCTACGCCGTGCACCGTCTCGACCTCGACATCGAGGCCGGCCACTTCTTCTCCCTGCTCGGCCCCTCCGGCTGCGGCAAGACCACCACGCTGCGCATGATCGGCGGGTTCAGCGATCCCACCGAGGGCTCGGTGCTGCTCGCCGGTGAGGACGTGACCGCGCTGCCGCCGAACAAGCGCAACGTCAACACGGTCTTCCAGAGTTACGCCCTGTTCGACCATCTCAGCGTCGCCGACAACGTCGCCTTCGGCCTCAAGCGCAAGGGTGTCGCCAAGGCCGAGATCCGGCAGCGCGTCGGCGAGATGCTGGAGCTGGTCCAGCTCGTCGGTCTGGCCGACCGCAAACCCCGTACCCTCTCCGGCGGCCAGCGCCAGCGCGTCGCCCTCGCCCGTGCGCTCGTCAACCGCCCGGCCGTGCTGCTCCTCGACGAGCCGCTGGCCGCCCTCGACCTCAAGCTGCGCCGGCAGATGCAGGTGGAGCTGAAGCAGATCCAGCGCGAGGTCGGCATCACCTTCGTCTTCGTCACCCACGACCAGGACGAGGCGCTCACCATGTCCGACCGGATCGCGGTCATGAGCGAGGGGCGCATCGAGCAGTGCGGCACCCCCGAGGACGTCTACGAGCACCCCGCCACCCGCTTCGTCGCCTCCTTCATGGGCACCTCCAACCTGATGACCGGGACATACCGGGGAGGCGAGGTCGCCCTGGAGAAGGGGCCCGCCCTGCCGGTCGGCGCCCGGACCGGCATCGCGGACGGCACCGCCGTGAGCGTGTCCGTGCGCCCGGAGAAGATCTGGCTGTCCGACTTCGAACCCGGCATGTCGATGCTGCGCGGGGTGATCCGCGAAACCGTCTACAGCGGCCCGACCACGACGTACCTGATCGAACTCGCCCCCGGCGTCACGCTGTCGGTGCTGGAGCAGAACACGGCGCGCGCCCGCATGGAGGACCGCTGGAGCGGCGGCGAGACGGTGGAGTTCGGCTGGCGGCCCGAGCACTGCCTGGTCCTGGCCTGACCCCCTGACGAAAGCGAAACTGATGCATCACGATGTGATCGTGCTCGGTGCCGGTCTGGCCGGGCTCGCCGCCGCCCGGGACCTGGCCTCCGCCGGCACCGATGTGCTCGTCCTGGAGGCCCGGGACCGCGTCGGCGGCCGGGTCGAGCAGACCCGCACACCCGACGGCCGTACCGTCCAGCTGGGCGGCGAAGTGGTCGGCCATGGCCACACCGCCTATCTCCGACTCGCCAAGGAACTCGGCCTCGAACTGGTCCCCAGCTATGTCGAGGAGCCGGGCGGCATCACCCGCGCCACACCCGAGGGCCGCTCCGTCGGCGATCCGCCGCACTGGTTCGGCCCCGGGGACGCGACCCTGCACAAGCGCCTGAGCGGGGAGTTCACCGCCCTGGCCGCCACCGTCGACCCCGACGACCCCTGGTCGCATCCGGACGCGACCGCCCTGGACCGGCTGTCCGTCGCCGACTGGTTGCGCTCGCGGCACGCGACGCCCGCCGTCGTACGCCTGTGGGACATCGGCCAACTCGCCCTGGCGGGCGGCTCCTACGAGCGGATCTCGCTGCTGGCCGCGCTGCGCAAGAGCGCGGCGGTGCCCGGCTCCGGCACCGGCGACTACGACTACGACGACTGGGAGGGACTGCGCCTGGCGGAAGGATCGGCGACGCTCGCCGAGGTCATGGGCCGCGAGCTGGGCCCGTGCATCCGGCTCGGCTCCCCCGTCGCCGCCCTGGACATCCGCCCCGGCCGCTGTGCGGTGCGCCTGGTCACCGGTGAAGTCCTCACCGCGACGGCCATGGTGAGCGCCCTGCCGGTCGGACCCCTGAGGTCGGTCGCCGTCAGCGGCGTGAGCGAGGCCCGGCTCGCCTCCCTGCACCGCCAACGCCACGCCACGGCGGCGAAGTTCGCCGCCGTGTACGACCGCCCCTTCTGGCGCTCCGAGGGTCTGAACGGGCTGTCCGAGACCGAGGGGGTGCTGGGCAGCACCTGGCCGCAGAACGAGGGCGTCCTGTCGGCGCTGATCCCGCCCGAGCGCTACGGCGTCCTGCTCGGCACCCCGCCCCAGCTGCGCACCCCCGAACTGCTCGCCGAGATGGCCGCCATGTTCGGCGACGAGGCGCTCCGGCCGACCGCCTGTCATCTGCGGCTGTGGGGCACCGACCCGTGGACCCAGGGCTACGTCACCCAGTGGCCACCGGGCGAGGTCACCGCCGTGGGACCACTGCACGGCACCCACGAACCGCCGTTCTACGTCTGCGGCTCCGACCAGTGGGTCGCCGGATACATGGAAGGCGCCGTCCGCACCGGCCGCGCCGCCGCCGAGGAGGCGCTGCGCCGTGGCTGACACCGACCGCCTGACGACCGTGCTCAACCACATCGGCGGCAAGGACCTGCCGGCCGCCTCCGGTGCCACACTGCAACTGGTCGACCCGGCCACCGGACTCCCGCACGGCACGGCTCCGCTCTCCGGCCCCAAGGACGTCGATGCGGCCTGCCGGGCGGCCGAGGAGGCCTTTCACGGCTGGTCGGCGACGACTCCGGCGGAGCGGCAGTCCGCGCTGTTGCGCATCGCCGACGCCCTGGAGCGGCAGGCCGACGCGCTGGCGAGCGCCGAGGTGACCGACACGGGCAAGCCGCGTGCCCTGTTCCTGGCGGACGAACTGCCGGCGATCGTGGATGTGTTGCGGTACTTCGCCGGCGCCGCCCGGAACCTGCCGGGCGCCGCGGCGGCCGAGTACACACCGGGCCGCACCTCCGTCCTGCGGCGCGAGCCGGTCGGTGTCTGTGCCCAGATCACCCCGTGGAACTACCCGCTGATGATGGCCGTGTGGAAGATCGCACCCGCGCTCGCCGCCGGCAACACCGTCGTCCTGAAACCGTCCGACACCACACCGTCGTCGGCCACGCTGCTGGCCCGGCTGGCCGCCGAGCATGTGCCTCCGGGGGTGCTCAATGTGGTGTGCGGCGACCGCGACACCGGGCGCTTGCTGGTCGCCCACCCGTACGTACGGCTGGTGGCCCTCACCGGAAGTGTGCGTGCCGGTCAGGAGATCGCCGCGACGGCGGCCGCCGACCTCAAGCGGCTGCACCTCGAACTCGGCGGCAACGCACCGGTGTTGATCCACGAGGACGCCGATCTCGACGACACCGTGGAGCAGTTGTCGTCGCTGGCGTTCTACAACGCGGGCCAGGACTGCACGGCCGCGACCAGGATCCTGGTCGACCACCGGATCCACGACACCTTCCTGAGCCTCTTCGCCGACCGGGCGGCCCGGCGGCTCCCCGGCGCCCCGGACGACGTCCACGCCGACTTCGGCCCACTCGCCAGTGCGGCCCAACTCGCCTCGGTGCGGGGCTTGTTGGAACGCCTCCCGGATCACGCCGAGGTGGTCACCGGTGGCGCCGGCCTGGACCGGCCCGGCTACTTCCACCAGGCCACGGTGATCGCCGGAGCCCGGCAGGAGGACGAGATCGTACGGGCCGAGGTGTTCGGCCCGGTCGTCACCGTCCAGCCCTTCACCGACGAGTCGGAGGCCTTCCGCCTGGCGAACGACGTGCCCCAGGGGCTCGCCGCGAGCGTCTGGACCCGCGACCACGACCGCGCCATGCGCGCGAGCCGCGCGCTGCGCACCGGCATCGTCTGGGTCAACACCCATGGCACGACGGTGTCGGAGATGCCGCACGGCGGCGTTCGCCACTCCGGCTACGGCAGCGACCTCTCCCTCACCGGCCTGCTCGACTACACACAGGTCAAGCACGTCATGCTCTGACGGGCGACGGGCAGCCCCTCACCTCAGAGCTTGGCGCCGAAGTCCTGGGTCCACCACGGGCCGCCGGAACCCTTGTGGACGCCCACGCCGATCTCCTTGAACGAGCAGTTGAGGATGTTGGCGCGGTGGCCGGGGCTGTTCATCCAGGAGTCCATCACCGACTGGGGGGTCTGCTGGCCCTGGGCGATGTTCTCCCCGTAGGTGGACCAGCGGTAGCCCGCGGCGGTGATGCGCTGCCCGGGGTCGGCGCCGTCCGGGTTGGTGTGGTCGAAGAAGTTGCGGGCGGCCATGTCGTCGGAGTGGGCCTGCGCGGCCTTCTCCAGTTGGGCGTTCTCCGTGAGGGGACCGCAGCCTGCGTTCGCCCGCTCCTTGTTCACCAGCGCGACCACCTGCGCGACGGTGCCCGCCGGCGCCGACTGGGTCTGCGGGGTACTGGCCGGAGTCGGGGTCGGCCGGGCGGACTGCCGGGTCGGCGGCACGCTCTTCTTGGTGGGTTTCGGGCTCTTGGAGGCGCTCGCCTTCTTCGATTTCGAGGCGGAGGGCGACGGGGACGCGGAGGCCGACGGGGAGGTCTCGGCGGCGCTCGGGGCCGAGAGGTCCACCACGGGGGCATCGGCCGTCCGCGCGGTGGTCGAACCGTCGGACCCGGAGTCCGTGCCGAAGTACCACAGGCCGCCACCCGCCACACAGGCCGCCACCACAGCACCGCCGACGGCCCGGCGCCGGACGCGCCGGAGTCGCCGTGCCTCGCCACGGGTGTTCGACCGGCCGCGCGTGGCACGCCGTCCGGCTCCCGTGCCCGCCACGGCGTGACTTCCGGAGGCTCCGAGCAGGGACGCCGACCCGACCGGTGCCATGGAGCCGGCGGCGGAGAGCACCTTCTCCAGCAGTGCGGGCGCGGCCGCGACCAGCGCCAGACCGGCCAGCAGTCCCTCGGCCGGCATCAATCCGCTCCACAGGCCGGAGCAGCGCGCGCAGCCACGGGCGTGCCGGGCTATTCGTTTGCGCCACAGCGCCGAGGCCCGGCCGTCCCAAGTGCCCAGCATGCCGCGCAGCTCCACGCACGGCGGCTGCGCGTCGAGCGCCCGGACCACGACGCGGGCGGCTTCCAGTTGCGCCTTCATCCGTTGCACCCGGACCGCCGTGTGCTGCGGCGAGAGTTCCAGGGCCGCTGCGACCTCGGTCCGGGTCAGTTCACCGGCGCACTCCAGCCACCACAGCGACAACAGTCCCCGGTCGTCCGGCTCCAGCCAGCGTGTCGCCCGCGCGGTCTCCTGGCGCTGGCCGGACAGTTGCAGCTGCACCATGGTCAGGTCGACGAAGTCGGCGCCCGGGTCCGCGAAGTCCTGGGCGTCCTCCACGGCGCCCGGCGCGACCTGCCGGTCCTGCCAGTGCGCCCGGACCTGATTCATCGCGATCGCCACGAGCCAGGAGCGGAAGCTCTCGGGAGTGCGCAGTGCGCCCAGCCCGTCAAGAGCGCGGAGCATGGTCTCCTGCACCACGTCGTCGACATCGACCGAGCCGTTCAGAGCCCGCCCCACGATGTTGTAGACCAACGGGAGGTAGGCACTGACCAGGGCGTCCTGAGCCTCGGGGTCGCCCTCCCGGGCAGCGGTCACCAGTGCCGCGGTCTCCGCCGTGTTCTGTGCGCTCATCAAAAAACTTCCCTGTCCTCGACGCCGAACGATGCTGTCCGATGCATGGGAGATCGCTCGGTGAGCCTCGGATAACAGTTCTTCGGACACATATTCCACGAGAGCTTCACCGCAGGGGCACAGGGAGGGGAGTGGAGGACGTCACATCACGGGAGGACGACGCGCGGGTCTTCGGGGAGTTGCGCTCAGGGCTGCGGATGGACCACCTGAACGCCCCGCGCCTGCATCGCCTCGACCACCGGGTTGTCGGGTGCCGCGTCCGTGACGACCAGGGCGATCTCCTCCAGTGAGCAGACGCGCCCGAGCGCCGTACGGCCGAGCTTCTCGGCCGTGGCCACCAGGATGACCCGCTGGGCCGCGTCGAGAGCCGCCCGCTTCACCCGGACGTCGTCGAGGTTGTATGCGGTGGCTCCGCGGGCCGGGTCCACCCCGCAGCAGCCCAGCACGAACGTGTCGAAGCACAGGTCCTTGAAGGTCTCGGCGGGCGTGTGGCCGTAGAAGGACAGCTCTCCCGAACGGACCTGGCCACCGGGCAGCAGCAACTGGATGCCGGGGTACGAGGACAGGGCGAAGGCCGCGTGCAACGACAGCGGAGTGACGGTGAACTGCCGGTCCTCCATGGCCTTCGCGACGGCCACCAGGGTCGTACCGGTGTCCAGGGCGACCGTCTCGCCGTCCGTCAGCAACGACAGCACGGCGCGCGCGAGCCGCTCCTTCGTCTCCATGCCCGACATCGCGCGGATCGCGTACGGCGGCTCGACCCCGCCCGGCAGATTGCTCACCGCGCCGCCGCGCACTCTGCGCAGGGCACCGCGCGATTCCAGGAGCTCCAGGTCCCGGCGGACCGTCATCTCCGATGCCCCCGTCGCGCGGGCGAGGTCCGCGACGGTCGCGCGGTTCTCGCGCATGAGCATCTCGATCACGAAGTTGTGTCTCTCCATCACATTCATGTCGGCGAGGGTATCGGCCATTCCTGCGGGACGACGACTAATGAACACCCCGTCTGTTCAAGATGACATGATCCATGAGAGAGTTCTGAGGTGATGCTCATCTGACCTGCGTCTTCCCATGTGTGTTTGATGTGCGTTCAACTACCGTCCCTTGAGGAGTTCGATGTCCACAGCCCGCAGACCCGATCCGTCCGGGGCCCCGCAGCCGTTACTCTCGACCGTGGCGATCGTCGCCTCCTGCGTGGCGTTCGTGGTGATCGGAGCCCTCCAGGCCCTGTACGGTCCCGCGATCCCGGCGTTGCGCAAGGACTACGGCATCAGCCCCGCCGTCGCCGGACTCAGCCTGAGCGGACACTTCGCCGCAGCGGTGGTCGGTGTGCTCGTCTACCACCTGCTGTGCGCACGACTGGGCCACCGCATCCTGCTCGGCGCCTCGTACCTGCTCATGGCGCTGGGCGCGGTCGTCTTCGCCACCGCGCCCAACTGGCCCCTGGCTCTGGTCGGCACGTTCGTCATCGGCCTCGGCTTCGGTGGCGTCGACTACGGCCTCAACCAGCTGTTCGCCGTCGCCTTCGGCCGCCGCAGCACCGCGATGCTCAATCTGCTCAACGGCCACTTCGGTGTGGGTGCGATCGCGGGGCCCGCCCTGGTGGGATGGCTCGGCGCCGAGCACTACGGGGGCATCTTCGTCGGCGTCGCCGCCGTCTGTGTACTCATCCTGTTCACCCTCGGTGGCGTGGCCTCACGGGAGCCCGAGCCCGTCGCCGAGGGCGCGTCCGGCCCAGGTGCGCGCGTCGCACCGATCATCGCCGCGTTCATCGGCGTCTACGTGCTGCACGTGGCCATCGAGACCGGGGTCGGCGGATGGGAGCCCACCCATCTGGAGACCGTCGGCTACGCCGCCGCGACCGCCGCCACCGCCACGTCGGCGTACTGGGCCGCCATGACCATCGGCCGCTTCGTCGTGGTCCCGCTCTGCCTGCGCTTCTCGGCGCCGGCGATCCTCACCGTCTGCTGCGCGGGCATGGCGGGATTCCTGCTGCTCGCGACCCTCCCCTCGGCAGCGCCGTACGCCTACTTCGGGGTCGGCCTCGCCATCGCGCCGATCTTCCCCACGTGTCTGCCCTGGCTGAACCGGGCGGTGCCGAGCGTCGCCGCGGCCGGTGCCTATGTGATGGCAGCCTCGATGATCGGAGGTGTCGCCTTCCCGCCGCTGCTCGGCGTGGTCATCGACGGGCTGGACGTCAAGGCGCTCCCGGTCGTCCTGTTCGCTCTGGCCGGGGTCTGCCTGCTGCTCAGTTTCTGGCTGCGCAGCAACGCCCCCGACCCGAACGGACTCCCCGCATCGAGCCCCGGCTCCGCCGGGGCCGCCAAGCCCTCGGAGGTGCAGGCGTGAAGGCCGTCCTCTTCGACATGTTCGGAGTCCTGGCCCGTGTCCAGTCCGCAGAGTCTCAGGCGGTGATCGAACGAACAGCCCGCGTGAGCGGAAAGCGGTTCTGGGACGCATACTGGTCGCTGCGCGCGCCGTACGACCGCGGCGACGTCATGGGCCCCGCCTACTGGAAGAACGTGGGCGACCGGCTCGGCACGCCGTTCACGGGCCGGCAGGTCGACGAACTGATCGCCGCCGACCTCGCCAGCTGGAGCGAGGTCGACCAGGAGAGTGTGAACTTCCTGGCCGAGCTGGCCGGCCGGGGCGTACGCCTGGGACTTCTCTCCAACATCCCGGAGGAGCTCGCCGTCCACTACGAGGCCACCCAGGAATGGCTCGGACACTTCGGCGTGGTCGGACTGTCCTGCCGGATCGGCAGCGCCAAGCCGGAGGCGGCCGCCTACGAGTGGTGCAGGGGCGAACTGGGGCTGCCTGCCGAGGAGATCCTCTTCGTGGACGACCGTCCTGACAACGTTCTCGCGGCCCGCGAAGTCGGCATGCGCGGCCATGTGTTCACGGACGTCGGCACCCTCGCCGCGGCGCTGGAGGAGGAGTACACCGGGTGACACCGACGCCTCTCCTCCTGGCCCTGTGCGGCGCCGGAGAAGGCGGATCCTGGCCTTGGCCCACCCGCACCGAAGCCGGACGCGCGGTCGCCGGAGCGGCACTGTACGAACTCGCGCTCGCGCGGCGGCTGGAGCTGCTGGACGACAGAGTCGTGCCGTACGGCGGCGGCACGACGGATGACGTGGTCCAGGGCGAGGTGCTCCGCAGCGTCGGCGCGGCCGGCCGGGCGCGGCCGCCCTGGGAATGGGTGGAGTCGCTCGGCCCCGGTGCGCTGCGGCACGTCGAGGAGGAGTGCGCCGGCGCCGCCGCGCTCGGCACGCTCGGCGAGCGCATCAGCGAGGCGAGGGCGCGGGTGCGGCGCGCCGCCGAACGGCCCGACCTCTCGGACGCCTCGGCCCTGGCGGTCGTCGTGCTGCTGGTCGCCGCCCGCCAGGGACACCTGGCGCAGCCGGCAGCCCTGCCCCCGGACCGGGCGCGCCACGCGGCGCGGGCGCTCGCCCTGCTCGAACGCGGCGCACCGCATTCCGGCCGGGCGCTGCGCCGTGCCTCGGCCGCGGTGCGCCGCTCGATCACCGTTTCCGCCGCCGCTCTGACGTTCCCCGGATAGCCATCGCAAACGAATTCCCGCCCCTCCTTGCCAGCGAGGGATCCGATATGATCTTCTTGCTGCGGGGATGTTGAGTGAGTTCCGAGCTCATCGCAATTCCACTCCGTCCCGTCTCCTCTGCATCGCACACCACATGGTGCGGGTGTGTTTCAGCGACCGGATTTCACCGGCACCATTCTTCGACCATACAGAAACGTGAACAGGCATGTGCTTTCGCGTCTGCCCCAGGGGGAAATGATGGATACCAAGACCGTGACCGACCACCTCTATTATCCCGTCAGCGCACAAAAGATGGAGCGGGGTGAAGGCGTCTATCTGTACGATGCCGACGGTAACCGCTACCTGGACTGCGCGTCGGCGACGTTCAACCTCAGCCTCGGTTACTCCCACCCCGCCGTGATCGCGGCGATGAAGGACCAGCTCGACAAGGTGGTCCATCTCACCTCCTCGTACCAGAGCGATCCGATCAACGGGCTCGTGCAGCGGCTCGTGGAGACCTCCCCGGCCAATCTGACCCGGGTCCACCCCAAGGTCTCCGGCGGGTCGTCCGCCAACGAGGGCGCCATCAAGATGGCCCAGCACGCCACCGGAAAGTCCGAGGTCATCACGTTATTCCGCAGTCACGTGGGACAGACGATGATGATGGCATCGATGTCAGGAAACGCTTTCCGACGCGAGCCGTTCCCGCTGCTGTACCCGGGCAGCCTGCAGGTTCCCGACCCGTACTGCTTCCGCTGCTTCTACGGGCAGAAGAAGGAGACCTGCGGCCTGATGTGCGTCGACCGCATCGACGACTTCATCGAGTACGCGAGCAGCGGCCGGGTCGCGGCCGTACTGATCGAGCCGATTTCCGGAAACGGCGGGAACATCATGCCGCCGGACGGGTACATGCAGAAACTGCGGGCCTTCTGCGACGAACACGACATCGCCCTCATCTTCGACGAGATCCAGACGGGCATCGGCCGCACGGGGCATATGTTCGCGGCCCAGCATTTCGATGTCGAGCCGGACGCCATCACCACGGCGAAGGGCCTCGGCGGTTCCGGCGCGCAGGTCGCGGCCATTATCACCAATGACCGCCTTTCCGGGCTTCCCGCGCATCACCACTCCTTCACCTACGGCTCGAATCTCCTTGCCGCCGCGGCCGCGAACGTCACCCTCGACATTGTGCGGCAGCCGGAATTCCTCGCGAATGTCAGGAATACCGGAGACTATATTCTCGAGCGGCTTCGCGACATGCAGCTGCGCTATCCGGCCATCGGCGACGTCCGTGGTGTCGGTCTGATGATCGGCTTCGAGATGTGCGAGCCCGACGGCAAGCCGGCCGTGAAGCTCACCAACCACCTGGCGAGCGCGGCCATGGAGCACGGCCTCATCCTGCGCACCTCGCGCTACGGCTACGGAAACGTCCTCAAGATCCGTCCTCCGCTCATCCTGACGATGGCTCAGGCCGAGGAGATCTGCGACAAGCTGGAGAACCTGTTCATGTCGGAGCTGGCCCAGTGAAGAATCTGCTCAAGGGTCTCGGCGAACACGTCCGCGCCGAGCTGCTGACCTACGGCCAGCTGGGCCTGGCCCGCCAGGTGCACGGCGACTCCCCGGGCGGCGACGCCCAGTTCGACGTCGACGAGGTGGCCGAGAAGGCCGTCCTGGACTACCTGCGCGCCCACGCCGAGGTGCCCGTCGCCGTCTACACCGAGGACGGCGCCTTCGTCGAACTCGCTCCCGACCCGCAGTATCTGCTTGTCGTCGACCCCATCGACGGCACCCGCCCCACCTCGGCCGGCCTCGAGATGGGCGTGGTCTCCATCGCGGCCGCCCCCTACGGCGACGGCAAGCCGACGCTGGCCGACGTCACGGCCGCCTGCCTGCTGGAGATCAAGAGCGGCGCCTGGATCTACGGCGACGACACGGAGGGCCTCTCCAGCGGCGGCCACCCCACCGCCGTACCGCGGCTGAGCCTGACCACCGACCTGGCGAAGATGTTCTGGTCCATCGAGTTCAACGGCCACCCCATGCACCTGATGGACGCGGCCTACTCCCACCTCGTGGACCGGTCTTCCAACACCGGCGGCGTGTTCGTCTTCAACAGCGCCAGCTTCTCGATCTCCCGCATCATCACCGGACAGCTCGACGCCTACGTCGACATCGGCAACCGGATCCTGCGTGACCACCCCGACACCGAGGCCGAGTTCCTGCGTGTCGGACGCGGCTCGATCCTGCACCTGTTCCCGTACGACATCGCCGCCGCGGTCTACCTCGCCAAGCAGGCCGGTGTCGTGATCACCGACGCCTACGGCGACGACCTGGGCGCGACCTCGCTGGTCGACCTCGGCCCGCTGAACCAGAAGTCGTGCATCGCCGCGGCGACGCCCGAACTGCACAGGCAACTCCTCGACTCCATCCGCTGGGAACCGGGCCGTGGCACCGCCGCGGCCGCCAAGGGGGACGCATGAAGGCGCTCACGCTGACCGAAGACCGCTCTCTGGAGCTGGTCGACCGGCCCAAGCCGGAACCACGCGAGGCGACGGACGTCGTCATCCGCATCGTCCAGAGCGGTATCTGCGGCACCGACCGCAGCGTGCTCGTCGGCAAGTTCCCGGCCGAGGCCGGGGTCGTGATGGGACACGAGGCCGTAGGCGTCGTCGAGACCGCGGGCCCCGGCGTGACCCGCTTCGCGCCCGGTGACCGTGTCATCGTCAACCCCACCCTGTACTGCGGCAGTTGCGCCACGTGCCTGGAAGGGCACTGGAACTTCTGCGGCAACAAGGCCGGCACCGAGGTCGGGCTCGACTACGACGGTTCCTTCGCCGAGTTCATGCGCCTGCCCGAGCTGTTCTGTCACGCGATACCCGACGGGATGAGCTTCGACCGGGCCGTCGTGGTCGAACCGCTCGCCTGCGCCCTCAACAACGTCGAGGCCGGCCGGCTGCAGCCGGGCGAGACCGCGGTGATCGTCGGTGGCGGACCGATGGGCGCCGTCACCGCCATGGCCGCCGCCCGCTACGGCGCCCGGGTCCTGGTCGTCGAGCCCGACCCGGTCCGCCAGTCGCTCGACCGGGAGATCTTCGCCGCGCCCGAGTTCGAGGGCCGGATCACCGTCCACGCCCCGGACGACGCGGAACTCACCCACCGCGCGCACCTGGTCGTCGACTCCGTCGGCAATCTCCTCGAGCAGAGCCTCGGTTACGCCGCCCAGCGGGGCCGGGTCGTCGTCATGGGCTTCAACAGCAACGCCACCGCGACCGTGCGCCCGCTGGAGATCCTCCAGCGCGGCCTGCAGATCATCGGCGCCGGCGACTACAACAGCATGATCTTCCCCAAGGCCGTCGAGCTGGCCCGGTCGATCCCGCTGGAGCGGCTGATCACCCACCGCTTCCCGCTGGAGGGCCACACGGAGGCCTTCAAGGCCCTCGCCGCCGTGCCGGGCGCCGACTACTCCGCGCTCAAGGTCGTCCTCATACCGGACCAGGACGGGGGCACCGTATGAGCGCCCGGCTGAACAGGGCCCTGATCCCCGGCACGGACCGCCCCGTCGTCATCGGCGAGTACCCCTACTACCGGGCCGACCCGGCCAACTGGGCCGGCAACCTGAGGGAGTTGCGCTCCCTGGGTGTCGACGTCGTCTCGTTCTACCTGCCCTGGCGGTTCCACGAGACCGGCGAGGGCGAGCAGCGCGCGTTCGACTTTCGGGGCAAGACCGACCCGCAGCGCGACGTCGTCGGACTGATCGGCCTCGCCGCCGAGGCCGGCCTGGCCGTCCTGGTCAAACCCGGCCCCTTCATCCACGCGGAAGTACAGCTCGGCGGGCTCCCCGACCGGCTGTGCGGCGCGGGCCACACGCCCTACCAGGGGCTGAACGGCGACCTGCTCACCTCCCAGGCCAAGCCGTTGCCCAGCCTTCTCGACCCGGCCGTCAAGGAAGAGGTCGCCACCTGGCTGCGGTCCGTGGCCGACGAGGTCGTGTCCCCCACGGCCGCCCCCCGGGGCCCGGTCGTCGCGCTCCAGCTCGGCAACGAGGGCATGTCCGGCGACGTGCACATCGCCATCGACGCCCAGGACGCCTCCCCGGCGGCCCGCGAGGAGTTCGCGCGGTGGCTGTCCGCCCGTGGACTGGCCGACGAGGCGGCGCGCACCGGCGACGACCTCGCCGACTGGCCCAGCGGACTGCGCCTGCTGTGGTCGCGTTGGTCCGGCGAGGCCGTCGCCGGCCTGTGGGACTGGATCTCCGACCTGTTCCCGGTGGGCCCGGCCCGGGTGGCCAACGTGCCCCTGGCCCGCGCCACGGGACCGGACGCGGCCATCGACGCCTGGGGCGCCCGCCACCGCGCCCTCAAGGGCTCCCGGCATCTGATCGGGCACACCGAGTGGGTGGGCAACCCGGCGCAGAGCCCCGAGGCCTTTGCCACGCACCTCGGCGAGATCCTGCTGGGCGACACCGATGTGCTCGAGGCCAACTGGGGCTTCACCTGGGACGACGAGACATTCGCCGGCCCGCGCACGCCCCTGTTCAACGCCCTGCTGGCGCTGATGCTGGGGTCCACCACGGTCAGCGTCTACACCGCCTGCGCGGCGGGCACCTGGGGCGAGCTGATCGACATGGACCCGCAGGGGCTGCGTGCCGAAGGCGTCGACCCCGCCCTCCACGCTCCGCCGTACTGCCCCGGTGCGCCCCTCACGGAGACCGGCGAGCACAACCCCACCGCGGAGAGCCTGCGGCTGCTCACCCGCTTCCTCGACCGCCACGGCGCGGCCCTGGCCGACAGCCGGCTCGACCGCGACGCGGACCTGCTCGTCGACCGCGCCCTGGCCGAGGCCGGCGCCTGGCAGCGGGAGGGGAAGACCGTACTGCGGGAACTCACCGAGGCCGTCCACGAGCAGCTGCGGGACACCCACCGGCTGGTCGGCCTGCGCTGGCTCGACGAGGCGCCGCACCGCACCGCCCAGGACGCCACCGGGCCCCTCGGTGTGCTGCGCGCGGGCCACCCCGGCGCGAGCAGCGCACCCGGCGAACTCACCGTCGCCGCGGGCGTCCCCGCCTACGGTGCCGTGGCCGGCTTCATCGCCGGGCTGGGCACGGACGCCCCGCGCTGGACGTCCGCCCACCGCCGCGCCGTCGCCCTCACCAGGACGGGCTCCGACGGGACGCGCGTGATCGGCGTCTTCAACCCCACCGGCGCGGACGACCGGATCACCGGCGCCGACGGCGACTGGGCCGTAGATCTGCCCGCGGGGACCGCGGCGCTCGCCGTCTGCTGGGGAGACACGCTCCTGGGCTGGCTGGCGACGCCCACCGCACCTTCCACCGCCGCCGTCACCCTGACCTGGGGCGGCGAGCAGGCCGACGCGCACGCGTGACGGCCTCCTGAGAACGCGGGCGGCGGGAGAACGCGCCTGACAACGCTCTCCCGTCGCCCGCTCCCGCGGCCCTGTCGTCCAACTCCTCGCGGGGCAGAAGGGAGTTCGACGACGGGGCCGCGGACCGACGAACCCGCCCGAACCCGATTCGAGCCCAGGTGCCGCCTTGTTCCAGAACCACGACGTCGCATCCGCCACGGCCACCACCCTGTTCCGCCCTGCGGGCCGCGACACCCTCGCCATCCTCTCCGACATCGTCGAGCAGGAGCATCCGATCTTCGCGATGCCCTCCTGGTTCGTGACCGCCGACTCCGCCCACGCGGGCCACCTCATCAGCGAGTTCCTGCGCGAACTCGGCGGGCCCGGGACCCCGGCCGCCTACCGCTGCTTCTTCGCCAACTCGCGGTACGAAGCCCTCCATGGAGCGGTCAAGCTGCTGCGCCACCGCGCGGCCGGCTCCGCGGCCCGGCACCGCGGACGCGTCCTCGTTCTCGACCCCGACGGCACCCTCACCCGCCGCGCCGACCCACTCGGCGACGGCCCCGACCGGGCGCTCGCCCCCGGACTCCACAGCCACGGCGACATCGCCGCCCTGCGCACGGCGGCGGCCGGCGCCGACCACTGCGGCCTGGTGCTGCGCGGCACGGAGCGACTCGACGCGGACGAGCTGGCCGACCTGGCCGCGCTCGTCCACGACATCCGGGGCCGCGGCACCCGCATCGCCCTGGACCTGTCCGACATCGACCCGCTCACCCCGTCCTGCGACACCGTCCGGGCCCTGCGGCCCGACCTGTTCGTCCTCGGGGAGTCGCTCACCGGCCACGAGGTGCCCTTCGGCGCCTTCGCGGGCAGCCCCGACCTGTTCGCGCCCTGGTCCACCCCCTCGACCGGCTTCCTGCACTCCAACACCTACGGCGGCAACACCGTCGCCATGCGCGTGGTCAAAGCCCGGCTGCTGAGCCGCTGGGACGAACGGCACCCCGTGCACCGCGTCCTGGCGGCCACCGCCGACGACTGGCAGCGCACCCTCGACCTCTACGCCATGCACGTCAACCCGATGACCGTCCGGATGCACCGCAAACTGCGCGGAGCCCTGCACGTCGTACGGGCCAAGGGTTCGCGGCTCACCGTGGAGCTGGACTCGGGCCGCCGCCTCGACCTCGTCGACGGGCTGTGCGGCGCGGGCCTCGGCGTGGGCGGCCACAATCCCGCCGACGCGCTCACCGACGTCGTCCGCAGGCACGACCCGGAACGCGACTACGTCGCCGAACTCCAGCGCGTCCTCGCCCGGGACACCGGGCTGCCGCACGCCTTTCCCGCCGTCAGCGGCGCCTCCGCGGTGGAGAGCGCGCTCGTCCTGGCCCGGCTGGCCCGCCCCACGCGGCGCCGCATCGTGGTCTTCAAGCACAACTACGGCGGTAAGACCCTGGTGTCCCTGCTGGCCACCGCCGCCGAGCGTACCCGGGCCCCGTTCGGGCCGCTGTACGAAAACATCCGCTACATCGACCCGTACACCCCGCACGCCGCCGAGGAGTTCCGCAAGGAGGCGGCGACCGGAGAGGTCGGGCTGGTCTGGATCGAACTCGTCCACGGCAGCTCCGACTCCTACGCCCCCATCCCGTCCCCGCTCCTCGACGCCGTCTCCGAGGGCCGTGAGCGGCACGGGTACCTGGTCGGCGTCGACGAGGTCCTCACCTCGTACTACCGCTGCGGCACCCGGTTCGCGCACCGGGGCAGGCTGCCCGGGATCGACCTGATGAGCCTGTCGAAGGCGCTCAGCTACGGCTGCTTCCCCACCGGGGCCGCCCTGGTGTCCGACGCCGTCCACGAGGCCGCCCGCCGCACCGACCCCCTGCTCGTCCAGGAGCTGCGCACCGAGCACGCCCACCAACTCGGCGCCCACTTCTCCCTGCAGGCCGTCGCCCAGGTCGACGCGCTGCAGCTGGAGCGACGGGTGGCGGCCCTGTCCGCCGTGGTGGACGAGGGGATCGCCGCGATGGACACCGGACCGGCCGGCGTCGTCGGGCGCCGCTTCGCCGAAGGCCTGCTGGGCCGCTTCGAACCCCGCGTGCCCGGACCGCTGCGCCGCATCGTCGATCCCGGGGGCGAGTGGATGACCTTCGCTCTGATCATCTGGTGGATCACCCGGGCCAGGGCCTTCGTCGTCTACGACGTCTTCCTGCTGCCGCTGGTCGCCACCGAGGACGAGATCCGTCAGGTGATGCGTGCGGCCCGGGAACTCTCCCGCACCTCCCCCCACCGCCTTCTCGCCCAGGTGGGCCTCTTCCACCTCGGGGAGCGGGCACGCGCCTTCGTGCGCGCCCTGACCACAGCGAGGAGCACCGCATGAGCCGGCAGAACGTCGACGTCGTCCGCCGTTTCTTCCAGCTCTTCGACGAGGGACGGCTGACGGACATCGAGGATCTCCTCACCGACGACTTCGAGTGGATCTACCACGGCCCGAAGTCCCTGCCCTGGGCGGGCGTCTACTGGGGCGTCGAGGGATTCCGGCAGTTCTTCTCCATCGTGCGCGACCTGATCCAGGTGCAGGAGTGCGTGCCGTACGACTACCTGGACGCGGGCGACCGAGTCGTCGTCCTCGGTGTCAGCCGCACCCGGGTGCTGGCCAACGACCGCCGCTACGAAGCCGAGTGGATGAACGTCTTCACCGTGCGCGACGGTCTGATCTGCCGCTACCTGGACCTCTACGACACCGCCAGCGTGGTCGAGGCCCTCGGCGGGGAGCACTGAGCCAAGCACATGAACGCATCCAGAGCCCACAGCCTCGGCGACGCCTTCGCCGATGTCGTACGCACCCGCCCCGAGCACACCGCGCTGGTCCACGGCGACCGGCGCCTGACCTACCGCCACCTGGGCGGCTGGGCCGCGTCCGTCGCGGACCGGCTGGGCCGTGCGGGGTCGGCCGGCGCACCGGTCGGCATCCGCGCTCCCCGGTCCGCGGGCACCGTCGCCACCGTCCTCGGCGCGATCCTCGCCGGCTGCGCCTACGTACCCCTCGACCCGGACGCGCCCGACGCACGGCTGCGTGCCCTGGTGGAGGACTTCGGCCTGCGCACCCTGTGCGTGGCGCACGCCGAGGCCGACCGGCTGCGCACGCTGCTGCCCGGGGTGCGGATCCTGACCGTCGACGAGGAGATGCCGGACCCCGCACCGATTGCCGTCGCGCCGAGCGGCCCGGACCCGCTCGCCTACGTCATCGCCACCTCGGGCACGACCGGCCGGCCCAAGGGCGTGCAGGTGGAACACCGGGCCGTCCTCACGCTCGCCCGCGCCCCGGAGGCGGGCTTCCGGCCCGACGACGTGGTGCTCCAGCTCGCCCCCCTCCATGTCGACCCGTCCGTCTTCGAGATCTGGGGCGCCCTGCTGAACGGGGCCACGCTCGTCCTGCCCGAAGCCGCCCGGCCCGGCGTGCACGACATCGGGCGGGAGGTGCGGCGGCACCGGGTGAGCGTGCTGCGGCTCGCCGCGCCGCTGTTCCGGCTCGCCATGGAGCACATCACCGACGCGCTGCGCGGACTGCGGCTCTGCGTGTCGGGCGGCGACCGGGCCTCGGCCGAGGCCGTGCGCACGGCACTGCGCGAGCTGCCCGGCTGCCGGATCGTCAACGGCTACGGCCCCACGGAGACCACCGTCTACGCCTGCTGGCTGGTGCTCGACGCGGACCGCCCCTACGCCGACGACTGGCCGGACGTGCCGATCGGCCGTCCCTTCGCCGACGCCACCGTCCATGTCGTGGACCGCGACCGGCGCCCCGTCGCGCCGGGCGAGGAAGGCGAACTCTGTGTCGGCGGGCCCGGCGTGGCCCGCGGCTACCTGGGCCGTCCCGAGCTCACCGCCGACCGTTTCGTCCCCGAGCCCGGCCGCGGCGGCCGCACCGCCTACCTCACCGGCGACCGGGTCCGGCTGCTGCCGGACGGCAATCTCGCCTTCCTCGGCCGCACCGACGACCAGGTGAAGATACGCGGCCACCGGGTCGAACCGGTCGGGACGGAACGGGCCCTGCTCGTCCACCCCGCGGTCCGCGAGGCCGCCGTGGTGGCCCAGGGCACCGGCGAACGGCGCAGGCTCGCGGCGTTCGTCGTCCTCCGGGAGCCTGCCGCCGAACCGGACCTCATCGCCCACGTGGCGGCACTCCTGCCGTCGCCGCAGGTCCCCGTGACCGTGACACCGCTCACGGAGCTGCCGCTCACCCCGAACGGCAAGACCGACCGCCCCGCCCTCGCCGGACTGGCCGGACGGGCGGACGGCTCGGCCGAGCCCGGTCTCCCGGACACGCCCACGGAGCGTGTCGTGGCGGGCCTGTGGCAGGACGCGCTCGGCGCCCCGGTCGGCACCGACGTCGACTTCCTCGCCGCGGGTGGCGACTCGCTCACCGCCATGGTCGTACTGGCCCGCCTGGAGCGCGCGACCGGTGTGGCCCTGTCGGTCGGGGACCTGTTCCGGGCGGCCACGGTGCGCGGGCTCGCCGCGCTTGTCGACGCCGGGACCGGCACGTCACCTGCCGTGGAGCGGCAGCCCGACGGGACCGGTACGGCACCGGCCGGCGGGCCGCAGATACCGGACACGCCCGGCCGGGTTCCGCTGCTGCCCGGGCAGGAGGGCATCTGGTTCGAGCAGCAGGCCGCGCCCGGGAAGCGGTACGTCATCTCCCGCACCTTCCTGGTGCGGGGGCGGGTCGACGTGGACCGGCTGCGGCGCGCGCTCACCCGGCTCGGGCAGCGGCAGACGGCACTGCGCACCGTCGTCCGGCAGGACGCGGACGGCTGGTGGCAGACACCGGAGGCGGATCCCGGCGCCGCCGTGGACCACCACGACATGACCCGGGTCCCGCCCGCGGAGCAGCGGCACCGGATCCGCGCGCTCGTCACCGCCCGGGCGACCGCCGACGACGCGTCCCCGCTCGTCCGCACCCTGGTGGTCACCCTCGACGGGTCCGCGGCCGTCGTCCACTTCGCCATCCACCACCTCATCGCCGACGACTGGTCCCTCGAGCTCTTCTTCACCGAGCTGTCGGCCCTCTACGACGACCACACCGCTCAGCTTCCGCCGCTCCGGCTGACGTTCGCCGACCATGTGCGCGAGACCCTCGGCCGCCTCCCGGAACGCGAGGCCGCCGCGCTGGAGTTCTGGCGCGGTGCCCTCGAGGGCGGCGCGGCCGCCCCCGACCTGGTCACCGACCATCCCCGCCCGGCCGTGCTCAGCGGGGCCGGGGACCGGGTGCGGCTGCGGATCGACGCCGCCGAGAGCGCCCGGTACGCCGAGGCCGCCCGCCGCCACGGCATCAGCCGCTTCATGTTCTGCCTGGCCGGCGTGCACACCGTCCTCGCGGCGCACACCGAACGCGACTCCCTGTGTCTCGGCAGCCTGGCGACGGGCCGCGGACGGCCCGGCACCGAGGAGCTCGTCGGCTACTTCGTCAACCTGCTGCCGATCCGGGTCGAGGCCACCGCCGACACACCGGTCACCACTCTGTTCCGGCGGGTCCGCGAGGCCTCGGCCGCCGCCCACGGCCACCACGACGTGCCCTTCCAGACGGTGTGCCGGGAACTGGGCGCCGCGGGTGTCTCCCGCGCGACCAGCCCCTTCCGCGTGGTCGTCAACCACCAGCAGCACCCGCCCCGACCGCCCCGGTTGGGCCCGGCTGCGGTCGAGCCCTGGCCTGCGGCCGAGGACGACACCGCGAAGTTCGAGCTGACCTTCACCTTCCAGGAGTCGCCGCAGGGACTCGGGCTCGAGGTGGAGTTCAGCACCGACCTCTACCGCCGGGACACCGTCGAGCGACTCGCGGGCCAGCTCGTCGCCGTGCTCGGCCGGCTCGCCGACGCCGGTTCCGGCACCGTCCTGCGCGACATCGAACTGCTGGAACCCGGCGAGCGGGGACGGCTCCTGGCCGCACCGGAGTCGGAGCGGGCACCGGCCCACCCGGACGCCACCCTCACCTCGCTGTTCGCCCGCGCGGCCGCCGACCACCCCGGCAAGACCGCCGTGCTGGGCGAGGACACTGCCCTCACCTACCGCGAACTCGACCGGCTCTCCGACGACGTGGCCGCCCGGCTCCTCGCCCAAGGGGCGCGGCCCGGGGAGCGGGTCGCCCTCTGCCTGGAGCGCACGCCCCTGCTGATCGGGGCCGTCCTGGGCGTGCTCAAGACCGGCGCGGCGTACGTCCCGCTCGATCCGGCGTACCCGGCCGAGCGGCTGCGGTACGTCCTCACCGACGCCCGGCCCCGGGCGCTGGTGACCACGAAGGACATCTCCGAACGGCTGTTCCGCCCCGGCACCGACGCCGACGTCCTGCCCCCTGTCCTGGACATCGACCGGCTCGTCGGCCCCTCGGACGAGACGCCGCCCGCGCGAGAGGCGGCCCGCGCCACCGACCCCGCCTACATCATCTACACCTCGGGCAGCACCGGGCGGCCGCGCGGTGTCGTCGTCTCACATCGCTCGGTCGCCAACACCCTGCGCGCCAACCTGGCCCGCCACCCCTTCACGCCGGACGACGTCTGGCTGCAGCTCACCTCGCCGGGCTTCGACGTGGCCGCCTACGAGCAGTTCATGCCCCTCGTCTCCGGCGGCACCCTGGTGTACTGCGCGGACGCCACCCGCGGGGACGCCGCCGCACTCGGCCGCGCCCTGCGGGACAACGGCGTGACCGTGATGGTCATCGTCCCCTCACTGCTGCGCGCGCTGGGCAGCCCCGACCTGGCCCCGGTACGGGTCCTGGTCGTGGCCGGCGAGCCCGCCGACCCGCACGACACCCGCCACTACGCGCGAGACCTCGTCGTCATCAACGGCTACGGCCCCACCGAGGCGGCGATCCTCGCCACGACCCACGAGGCCGGACCGGACGAGGACCGCGGCAGGATCCCGATCGGCCGGGCGCTGCCGGGAACCACCGCCCATGTGATCGACCGCCACGGCCGGCTCGCCGCCACCGGCGTCCCCGGGGAGTTGTGGCTCGGCGGCGCGGGAGTCGCCCTCGGCTACTGGAACAACCCCGAACGCACCCGCGACCTGTTCACCACGGTCCCCGTCCTCGGCGGGCGGCGCCTGTACCGCACCGGGGACCGCGTACGCCGGCTGCCGGACGGCGCCCTGGACTACCTGGGCCGGCTCGACGGGCAGATCAAGCTGCGCGGCTTCCGGATCGAACTCGGTGAGATTGAGGCGACCCTGACGCGCCATCAGCGAATCGGTGAGGCCGTCGCGGTGCTGGTCGGCGAGGGACCCGATGCCGACCTCGGCGTCGCCTACGTGGGCACCGCCGACGGGCAGGAGGCGCGCGCCCATCTCGTCCGCCATCTGCCCGGCCACATGGTGCCCCGGCTCATCATGCCGGTCGCGCACATCCCGACCAGCAGCCACGGCAAGGCCGACCGCACCGCGCTCGCCGCCCGGCTCGCCGCCCATGCGCGGGACCGCGGTCCGGCCGAGGACACCGGCCCCGCCGCGAGCCCGCTGGAGCAAGGGCTGCTGGCCCTGTGGCGGAAGGTCCTCGGTACCGGCCCCTCCGTCGGGCTGTCGGACGACTTCTTCGCCCTCGGTGGGCACTCGCTGCGCGTCATACGGCTGCTCGGCGAGATCGAGCGAGAGTACGACATGCGGATACCGGTCCGGGACTTCCTCGCCGAGCCGACCGTCCGGGCCACCGCGCACAGGCTCGCCCGCACCGACACCGGCACCAGCACCAGCACCGGCACCGGCACCGGGACGGCGACGGTGTCGCCCGAGGACGTCGTGCTCGACCCCGGCATCACCTTCGCCGGGCCCGTCGCCGCCCCGCGCCGCACCGGCTCCGTCCTGCTCACCGGCGCCACCGGATTCGTCGGCATCCACGTCCTGCGCGAACTTCTGGACCGTACCGAGGGACCGGTGCTGTGCCTCGTACGCGCCACGACGCCCGAAACGGCGCGCTCCCGGCTGGCGCAGGCGGCCCGCCGGCACGCGCTCGCCCTGGACGCCGCCGATCCCCGGATCGTGCCACTGCCCGGCGACCTCACCCTGCCCGGCCTCGGCCTGACCGGAACCCCCGGACACGACACGGCCCGTGCGGCGGCCACCGTCCTGCACCTGGGCGCGGAGGTGCACCACCTCTCCGGCTACCAGCACCTCGCCGCAGCCAACGTCGGCGGGACCCAGGAGCTGCTGAGGATCGCCGCCGAGGGTCGCCCCGCCCGCTTCCACCATGTCTCCACGCTCGCCGTGCTGCGCGAGCACACCCCGGACGGCCGCCCGCGCAACCTCAGCGAGTCCACGCCGGCCGAGCACGAACGCCACCCGCGCGGACACGGCTACGCCGCGGCGAAGTGGGCGGCCGAGCACCTCGTCCGGCAGGCCGTCGCCCGCGGAGCCGACGCCCGGACGTACCGGCTTGGCCGCGCCGGCGCCAGCGCGACGACCGGCGCGCTCAGCCACGACGACATGCTCACCCGGCTGCTGGTGAGTTCGGCCGCCCTCGGCTGCTACCCCGACCACCCGGCCCTCGCCTCCGACGCCCTGCCCGTCGACGTCATGGCCGGCGCGCTGGTGGCGCTGGCCCTCGCCGACGCCCCGCCGGGCACGGTCCACCACCTGCACCACCCCCGCCGTACCGGGCTCGGCGTCTTCCTCGCCGGCCACGACCGGCGCACCGGCTCCCGCACCCACCCGGTCGGCCTGCGCAACTGGCTCGGCCGGCTGGACGAGGCGGTGGCCCAAGGCACCGAACTGCCTGCCCTGGCCTACCGGGAGCACCTGCGCGAGCTGTGCGACACACCCGGCCCGGCAGAGCCCGCCCGGTACCGCAACGAAGCCACCCTCGCCGCCCTGCGCACCCACGGCATCACCCCGCCCGACTGGGACGACGCCGTGATCGACCGCTTTTGGCAGTACCTCGCACCGACCGAAGAGACGAGCGAATGACGCAAGTGCTCTATCCCATGGCCCGCCAGTGCCCGTTCGCCCCGCCCGAGGAGGTCACCCGGCTGCGCGACGAGCCGGAGGTGCCCCGCGTCCCGATCTGGAACGGCGTGCGCCCCTGGCTGTTCACCCGCTACGAGGATGCCCGGCTGGTGCTGGGCGACCCCCGGTTCAGCGCCGACAAGAGCCGCCCCGGCTATCCGCTGTCCAGCGCCGTCGCGGCCGCGGAGACGGCCGTCGAACCGACGCTGCTCATCATGGACAACCCCGAGCACGACGCGCTGCGCCGCCTGGTGCTCGGCGAGTTCACCGTCCGGCAGGCCGAGTCCTGGCGCCCGGCCGTACGCGCCGTCGTCGCGGACTGCCTCGACCGCATGCTCGACGGACCGCGCCGCGCCGACCTCGTGGCCGATCTCGCGCTGCCCGTCGCGCTCTCGGTGATCTGCGAGTTCCTCGGTGTGCCCGTCGAGGACCGGGAGCTGTTCCGTTCGCTCACCCACACCATGAACGCCGTCGCGGGCAGCACCGGGACCGCTGCCGCGGCCCGCCAGGAACTCCAGGACTACCTCGAATCCCTCGTGGCCGTCCGGGAGAAGGACCCGGGGGACGACTTCATCGGGCGCACGGTGGTCCGTCATGTGCGCACCGGGGCGATGAGCCGCCGCACCCTGAGCGCGATGGCCCTGCTGCTGCTCACCGCGGGGCACGACACCACGGCCAACATGATCTCCCTCGGCATCCTCACCCTGCTGCGCCACCCCGGCCACTTCGCCGTCCTGCGCACCCACGAGGACCCCCGGCAGCTCGCGGACACCGTGGCGGAACTGCTGCGCCACCTCACCGTCGTCCAGCGCGGCATCCGCCGGATCGCCACCGAGGACGTCGACGTCAACGGCCGCCTCGTGCGGGCCGGGGAAGGAGTGATCGCGGCGATCAACGTGGCCAACCGCGACCCCTCGCGCTTCCCCTCCGGCGAGGACTTCGACCCCGGCACACGCGCCCACGGCCACCTCGCCTTCGGCTACGGCCCCCACCAGTGCATGGGCCAGTCCCTGGCGAAGGTCGAACTCCAGGAGACCTACCACGCCGTCGCCCACCGCCTGCCCGGGCTGCGGATCGCCGTGCCCGTCGAGGAGATCCGCTTCAAGTCGGACATGGCCGTCTACGGCGTCCACGAACTGCCCGTGACCTGGTGAGCACTTCGCCCCCGGGCCACCCGTCCGCCCTCTTGGCCGCCAAGGAGCCAACCACTTTGAAGATCACCCTCGAACCCGAGCTATGCGTCGGAGCCGGGCACTGTGTCCTGTCGGCACCCGAGGTCTTCGACCAGGACGAGACCGACGGCATCGTCGTGCTGCTCGACACCGCGCCGAGCACCGCGCTCGCCGACGCCGTCCACGAGGCGGCGGACCTCTGCCCGGCCCGCGCGATCCTCGTCGACGGCGAGGACGGCGCCGCGTGAGCCTGATCGACCGACTGCGGGAGGCGGTGGGCGGCGCTGCCGTGCTCACCGACCCGGACGCGACCGAGGGCTACGCCCGCGACATGATGCCCCTGGCCCCGGCGGGCCGGCCCCGCGCCGTGGTGCTGCCCGCCGCCACCGCGGCGGTGCAGGCCTGCGTCCGTGCCTGCGCCGAGGCAGGTGTGTCCGTCGTGCCCCGCGGTGCGGGCAGCGGCCTGACCGGCGGCGCCAACGCGGTGGACGGCTGCGTCGTCCTGGTCACCACCCGGATGGACCGGATCCTCGAACTCGACGCGGACAACCGGCTGGCCGTCGTCCAGCCCGGAGTGATCAACCGGACGCTCCGGGACGCCGCTGCCGAGCACGGCCTCTTCTACCCGCCCGACCCGTCCAGTCTCGAGTGGTGCACGCTCGGCGGCAACCTCGCCACGGACGCCGGCGGCCTGTGCTGCGGAAAGTACGGCGTGACCAGCGACGCCGTCCTCGGCCTCGAAGTCGTCCTGGCCGACGGCTCGTTGCTCACCACCGGCCGCAGGACCGTCAAGGGCGTGGCCGGTTACGACCTGACCCGGCTGTTCGTCGGGAGCGAGGGCACCCTCGGGGTCATCACCGGGGCGACGCTGAAGCTTCGTCCGCTGCCCGCCGCGCCGGGCACGATCGTGGCCGCCTTCGACTCCGTGGAGCGGGCCGGGGACGCCGTCAACCGCGTGGTCCGGGCCGGCCTGGTGCCGTCCCTGATGGAGATCATGGACGCGACCTCCTTGCGGGCCTCCGCCGAGTACCTGCGGACCGACCTCGGCGCGGGCGACGGCCGCGCCCTGCTGCTGTGCCAGTCGGACGCCGGCGGCGAGCCGGCCGCCGCGGAACTGGACGCCATGGAAAGGCTGTTCAGGAAGACGGGCGCCGACTGGACGCACGCGACCCGGGATCCGGCCGAGGGGGGTCTGCTGCTCAGGGCCCGCCGGGTGTCCCTCCCGGCCCTGGAGGCGCGGGGAGCCTGCATGACCGAGGACGTGGCCGTGCCCCGCACCCGGATCGCCGAACTCATGGCCGGCTGCGAGAAGATCGGGGCAGAAGCGGGCCTGACCGTGGCCGTCGTCGGTCACGCGGGCGACGGCAACATGCACCCCACCGTCCTGTACGACGGGGCGTCGGCGGCGCAGTACGCCCATGCCCGCCACGCCTTCGACGCCATCCTCGCCCTCGCCCTGTCCCTCGGCGGCACCGTCACCGGCGAGCACGGGATCGGCAAGCTCAAGACCGAGTGGCTGGAACGCGAGCTGGGTCCCGTCGCGATGCGGGTCCACCGGCAGCTGAAGAACGCCCTCGACCCTGCCGGCCTGTTCAACCCGGGCGCCCTGTTCGCCCGGCGCGCGGCGGGCGGGCGCACCCCGTGATCAGCCGTACGGTCCGCACCGTCGCGGGGCTCCCCGCCCCGCTGCGCGCCCTGTTCTTCACCACCTTGATCTTCCGCACGGGCACCATGGCCTACCCGTTCCTCGCCGCCCACCTGCTGGTGCACGAGGAGCTGAGCAAGGGCACGGCCGGGACCATCCTCGCCTGCTTCGGCGTGGGCGCCCTCGCCGCCGACCTGGCGGCGAGCGTGCTGCTCGGCAGGGTGTCCGCCCGTGCGCTGATGCTGGGCGGCCTGGTCCTCAACGCGGCGGTCCTGATCATGTTCCCCTTCCTGCATGGTCCGGCGCCGGTCGTCGCCTCCGTCGTGGTGTGGGGTTTCGCGTACGAGATCGTCACCCCGGCCGCGTACTCGGCGACCGTCGCCGCTGCCGGTCCCGAGGAGCGGAAGATCGCCTTCTCCTGCTACCGGCTCGCCGTCAACCTCGGCATGGCGGCAGGACCTGTCGTCGGCGGGCTGCTCTTCACCGTGGACGCGCGACTGGTGTTCTGGACGAACGCCGGCTGCGCACTGGCCGCGGCCGGACACCTCTCGGCACGCACCCGCGGAACACCTGCCACCGCCCCGCCGCGGCAGAGCGTCCTGAAGCGGGGCACCGTCCGCCGCACCCCGTACGAACGGGCCCGGTTCTGGACGATCTTCGGCCTCTCGCTGCCCGTCCAGCTCGCCTACTCCCTGCCCTCCGTCTTCGTCTCCACCTACGTCATCGTCGCACTGGGGCTGCCCGGGTACTGGGCGGGCGTCGTCTTCGCCGTCAACGCGGTGGGCATCGTGCTGTTCGAGGTCCCGCTCAACGTGCTCATGGCCCGGACCGGACATCTGCCCACCCTGCTCCTGGGCTACGGCCTCGCGGGCACCGGCTTCCTGCTGATGGCGCTGTCCGGGTCGGGTCCGTCGCTCGTCCTGTCCACGCTCGTGTGGACCGCCGGGGAGATCGTCGTCTTCCCGGGGCTTCTCGGCTACGTCAGCGACCTGTCCGGCGAGGACTCGGCCGACCGCAATCTCAGTCTCTACTCCACCGGCGTCAACATCGCCTTCATCCTGGCACCCCACCTCGCCCTGCTGCTCTCCCGGCCCACCGCCCCCGGCATCCCGTGGGCCGTCGCCGGCGGCGCCCTGTGCGTCGCCTGGCTCCTGCTGACAGCGGCCCGCAGCAGCCCCTACACCTGGCACACGGAGGATCCCTCATGCACCGACGCGATCTGACCCCGTTCATCGGCGTCGAGTACACCGGAGTCACCCACGACGACCTGCGAAACGAGGAACTCTTCGCGGACGTCGTCGACTCGGTCCACCGGCGGGACCTGGTGGTGCTGCGCGGCATCCGGCTGACGCCCGAGCAGCACATCGGGCTCGCCGGCCGCCTCGGCACCCCCGTCCCCTTCCTGCTGAGCGACTGGCGCCACCCGGAGTTCGCCGAGATTCTCGTCTCCTCCAACGAGCGCCGGAAGAACAGGCCGATCGGCGTCCCCCGCGTGGGAAACTTCTGGCACCAGGACTCGTCGTACAACGCGCGGCCGGCCGAATACACGGTGCTGCACGGGGTGAACGTGCCCGAGGACCACGGCCACACCCTCTTCGCCTCCGCCGCCGACGTCCACGACCGCCTGCCCGAGGAGTGGAAGACCCGTCTGGAGGGCCGTACCGGCCTGCACACCCTGACCAGACAGCAGCGCATCGAGCCCCGCCATGTGGGCCTGTCCATCGCCGAGATGCGGGCCCTGGTCGCCCACGAGTACCCGGCGGTCGAGCACCCCGTCGTCCGCCGCGACACGTTCACCGGCCGGCGCTTCCTGTACGCCGCCCGCGAGTACATGGACTCGGTCGTCGGTCTCGACGCCAACGGCAACGAGGCGTTCTTCGACCTGGTCGACGCCCTGTTGCAGGACCCCGCGCACATCTACGAGCACCGCTGGACGCGGGACGACCTGCTGATCTGGAAGACCGCGACCACCTACCACCGGGCGACCGACCTCCCCGAGGGCGTCGGCCGGACCGTGCACCGCATCAGCGTCGCCGCCGCCTGACCGGCCGCGCGCGGAAGGAACCGACCCCCCATGAACCACCCCGCCCCGGGCCGTCCCGTCGGCGTGATCGTCGACGGGTACTCGATCGGCAAGTACCTGCCCGCCGCGTTCCGGCGGCTCGGCGCCGACGTCGTCCATCTGCAGTCCACCCCGGAGTTCCTCGCCTCGGTACCGCCCCCGGACCTCGGGCCCTACGCCGCCAACGTGGTGCACGGCACCGGCGACTGGGACCGCACCGTCAAGGAACTCGCCGCCTACTCCCCCGTCGGCGTCGTGCCCGGGCAGGAGACCGGCGTCCCCCCGGCCGACGCCGTCGCCGAGCGGCTGGGCCTGCCCGGCAACCCGGCCGCGACATCCGCCCTACGCCGTGACAAGTACCGGATGATCGAGGCGCTGCGAGCGGCCGGGCTCCGCTGCGCCCGCCAGCTGACCTCGGCGGACGCCGCCGAGGTCGTCGCCTGGGCCGAGCGCGAGGCCGGCTACCCCGTGGTGGTCAAGCCGCTCAGCTCCGCCTCCACCGACGGCGTCTCCATCTGCCGCAGCGCCGAGGAGATCCGCACGGCCGTGGCCTCCGTCCTCGGCACGTACGACATCTTCGAGCGCCGCAACACCCAGGTCCTCGCGCAGTCCTTCCTGCAAGGCCCCGAGTACATCGTGGACGTCGTCCGGGGTCCCGGGGGCGGGCGCCATGTGTGCGGGGTGTGGCGGTACGAGAAGACGGAGACCGGCCCCAAACGGATCTACGACAAGGACATCCTGCTCGCCCCGGACAGCCCCGAGGTGCCCGTTCTCGTCGACTATGTGGACCGCGTCCTCGACGCCCTCGACATCCGCTTCGGCGCCGCCCACGCCGAGGTCGTGCTGACGCCCGAGGGGCCCGCGCTGGTCGAGGTCGGGGCCCGGCTCAACGGAAACATGGTGCCCGCCGTCCACGACACCTGCATGGACGGCAACCAGGCGGACCTGCTCGCCCTGGCCTGTGTACGGCCCGAGGAGTTCGAGCGCCGCTGCACGGGGCGCACGATGTACCGCAAGCACCGCGAAGCCCTCGTCATGCACGGGCGGACCGGGCGGGAGGGGACCGTCGAGGAGATCGACGAGGACGTCCTCGCCCGCATCGCCGCCCTCCGCACGGTCCGGCTGGCCGTGCCCAGGCTCCGTCCCGGCGACCGGATGCGCCCGACCACCGATCTGCTCTCCAGCCCGCTGCGGGTCTTCCTGGTCGGGGACAGCTACGAGGACCTGCTCGCCGACCACCGGCGGATCCAGGGCCTGCAGGACGGCGTCTTCCGGCTCGCCGCGCCCTGCGGGACCGCGCGCTGACGCGGCCACCGCTCCCTTCACGCACATCCGAAAGGAGGGCTGCCCCATGGGTGTGCCCACCCGGGCCGATCTGGCCGGCATCCCCGACTACATCATTCCGGGCCGGCCGCCCGGCGCGATCCTGCTCAACTCGAACGAGGGCTCGCTGCCTCCGCTGCCCGCGATCGTCGAGGCGGTCGCCAGGGCCGCCGCCGGGGGAAACCGGTACCCGCAGTGGTTCTCCGAGGACCTGGTGGCACGGCTGGCCTGCGCGCTGGAGGTCCCAGAGTCCTGGGTCGCGATCGGCTGCGGCTCGGTGAGCCTGTGCCAGCAGCTGATCCAGGCCTACTGCGCACCGGGTGACGAAGTGCTGTGCGCCTGGCGCTCGTTCGAGGCGTACCCCGTCTTCGCGCGGGTTGCCGGCGTGCGCGCCCGTACCGTTGCGCTGGACGCCGGGCACCGGCACGACCTGGCCGCCATGGCGGACGCCGTCTCCCCGTCGACCCGCGTCGTCTTCGTCTGCAACCCCAACAACCCGACCGGCACGGCCGTGGGCAGCCGGGAACTGCGCGACTTCGTGGCCCGGATCCCGGGTGATGTGCTCGTGGTGCTGGACGAGGCGTACCGGGAGTTCGTGACGGACCCGGACGTTCCCGACGGCCTGCGACTCGCCCGTGAGCACGAGAACGTGGCGGTCCTGCGCACCTTCTCCAAGGCCTATGGGCTCGCCGGTGTCCGGGTCGGCTACTGCGTCGCGGCGCCCGCCGTCGTCTCGGCGGTCAACAAGGTGGCGGTGCCCTTCGCGGTCAGCGGCCCGGCGCAGGCGGCGGCGACGGCCGCGCTGGCGCACACCGCCGAGGTGAGCGAGCGCTGCCGGGCCGTCACGGCGGAGCGGGAGCGGGTACGGCACCGGCTGATGGCGGCCGGACTGTCCGTCCCCGCCTCCCAGGCGAACTTCCTCTGGCTTCCGCTGGGCGACCGATCGGCGGACTTCGCCGGGTTCTGCGCGGACCGCGCAGTGGTGGTCCGGCGCTTCGAGGACGAGGGAGTGCGGGTCACGGTCGGAGCGCGGGAGGACAATGACGTCTTCGTGCGGGCGGCGGAAGAGTACGCGGCCGCCGAATGCCCGAACTGAACCGGGCTCGACGGGCGCCGCTGTGAGCGGGCATGGTGGCCACACGCATAGCCACGCCCGGAACTATGTTGTCCCGCCACATGTGCGCCTGACCTGCATGTTTCTACGGTGTGCCGACACGTACCCGTCCCCACCGCACACGAGGAAGTGGCGCACATGGCCTCCGCAGCATCCGCTCCCCCGACACCCGTCAATCTGAAGCGCATCGTGGCCCCGAGCCTCATCGGCACCACCATCGAGTGGTACGACACTCATCCGATCAGAGCTGGGACCTGCTGTCTCCGCGCCATTGACCCGCCGAAGCCAGCACCGACCCAGCATCGGAAAATCTCGTGCTGTGGTCAGGAAACGCGGACGTGCCCGATCTGGCTGGCTGGAGCCCGGTGACAAACACCAAGGATCACCACTCACCGTACCTCGACCAGCCGCGCCGGCGCCGACCTCGCGGCGGGTCCGGAATCGACCAGGCCAAACGCGTCAGGCCGTCCCGACCGCTGCCCATCCCCAGCAGGCTCCGCACTCCCTGAACCCTGTGGCGGGCGTGGAAGAACCGTCAGGTCAACGGCCTGATGCCGACTGGCCGGGCGAAGTCCTGTCAGGGGCACTCCGAACGGGATCGGGTGGTTCGCCGGCGGTGCTGGTCAGCCAGTCCCGGTGCAGGATCGGCAGGGTGTGCTCCACGTCCCGGACGGTGGTGGCCGGCAGCCTTATCTCGAAGCGTGTGCCTGGGCGGCGGTCGGAACGGTCCTGCACGGTGATCCGGCCTCGGTGCAGGGCGACCTGCTGGGCGACCAGTGTCAGGCCGAGGCCGGAGCCCGGGCTGTCCGGGCCCCGGCGGAAGCGCTGGAAGACCTCCTCGCGGCGTTCGGGAGGAATGCCGGGACCGTGGTCGTCCACGACGAGCACCGCAGTCGGCTGATGCGCATCGCCCGACGGGCGCAGCGTCACCTCGATACGGGCGACGCCGTCGTCGGCGCGGCCGTGGGTCCAGGCGTTGGTCAGCAGGTTGTCCACCGCAGAGCGCAGCCCCTGCTCCCAGCCGTGGACCTGCACCCCTGTGGCGGCGCGCACGGACACGTCGGCATCGGGGTGCGCGCGCCGCAGGTCGGAGACCGACGCGTCCACCACCTCCGCGAAGTCCAGGGACGTGAACGCGTCCGCCTCGATCAGGTCGCCCTGTGCGAGTGCCTTCAGCATCACCAACAGCCCGAGCAGACGGGCGTGCTCGCGCCCGAGGTCCTCCAGCACCTCCTCCCGGTCCTCGGGGCCGAGGTCGGGGTGGTCGGTGAGGACGTCGAGGTTGGTGCGCATGCTCATCAGCGGGGTGCGCAGCTCGTGGGACGCGGTTGCGGCGAATGCGCGGGCGGTGGCCAGCGCCTCCCCGGTGCGGGCGACCTGCTCGTCGTAGCGGGCGAGCACGGTCTGCAGCGTGTACGCCAGGTCGTCGACCTCGACGACCCGGCTCGGGGTGTGCTCCAGGCGCGCGGTGCTGGTCCTGGGGTCGAGGCCGCTGGTGCGCCGCTGCAGCCGCCGTAGCGGAAGAACCGCCCGGGCCACGATGGCCCAGGCCGTGGCTCCGGACAGTGGCGCGGCCACCAGCGCCCCGGTCAGCACGCGTCGGCGAACCAGCGCCAGTTCGTCCTCGGCGGTGTCCGGCGACAGCAGCCAGAGATTCGGAGTGGTGCCCTCCTTCGCCGCGCCGACGCGCAGCGACATCACCAGCCAGTCCTTGCCGCCGGAGGCCACGGTGACCGGGCTCGGGGCACTGCGAGGCAGTGTGGGGGACGGGTCGGGCTGCGGGCCTGCCGAGATCGTGTCGGCGGGACCGGTCAGCCGGACTCCCACGTCCCGCGCGGAGTTGACCAGTCGCCGTCGTCGGACCTGCTCCAGGATCGGGTGGTCGGTGCCGGCGACGTCCAGGTATGCCTTGGCGTTCTTGGCGACGACCGTTGCGCGGGCACGCAGTTGGTCGTCCCGGTGTGCGCGCAGGTCGCCGGTGACCAGGTGCAGCAGCAGCCAGCCGGAGGCAAGGACGAGCAGGGGGACGCTCGCGCCGACCGCGAGCGCGATGCGGGTGGACAGTCTCACGGCGCGCCCCCGGTGTTCCGGTCCTCGCCGTCCGTGCGCAGGACGAAGCCGACACCGCGCACGGTGTGCAGGATCCGGGGCCGGTTGCCCGCCTCCAGCTTGCGCCGCAGATGGCTGACGAAAGTGTCCACGGCGTCGCTGCGGACCTGGAAGTCGTAGCCCCACACCCGGTCCAGCAACTGCTCGCGGGTGAGCTCGATGCCTGCGTTACGGGCCAGGACCTCCATCAGTGCGAACTCGCGCGGTGTCAGCTGCAGGGGCCGGTCGTCCAAGGACGCCTGGTGGGCGACCGGGTCGAGGACGAGGCCGCCGACGCGGAGCGGGCCGGTGGCGGAGGGCGGGCGGCGATGCACCAGGGCACGCAGCCGCAGGACCAACTCCTGGAGTGCGAAGGGCTTGACGAGGTAGTCGTCCCCGCCCACCCGCAGGCCCGCCAGCCGGTCGGCCGCCTCGTCCAGCGCGGAGAGCATCAGCACGGGCACGTCGTCGCCGTCGTCGCGCAGCGCCTGGCACACGTCGATGCCGTTGAGATCGGGCATGCAGACGTCCAGAACGATGATGTCGGGGCGGTCGGTGCGTGCCTCTGCCAAGCCGGCGTGACCGCCGTCGGCGAGTGCCACCGAGAATCCGTTCAGCCGGAGCCCCCGCTCCAGCGAGCGCCGGATGGCCGCGTCGTCGTCGACCACCAGCACCCGCCCGGCCTTGCCTGCCATGCACACCTCGGTTTCGCCACGTCGAACGAGTCTGTCGGGAGGAGACCGATCACAGCATCGGTACGGCCCCTGGCCCCGGACCGAACAGAACCCGACCGTAGTCCTCCGCGACGGTGTGGGGATCGAACTGCGGGTGGCGCGTGACGACCGCCACGTCGCTCCGGAAGCGCCGCAGCGAGAGGTCCGGAGCAAAGCCGCCCGCGCTGTGCAGATCCAGCAGCGGCTCCACGGCTTCCCGGCACTCCTGTGCCACGGCCAGCAACTCCGCCCGCAACAGGGTCTGTTCCTGCGACGGGAGGGAGGCGGACGTGCCCAGGGCATCAAGAACGCCCGCCACGCGCAGGGTTCGTCGTGTCGCCGAGTCGACGAGACGGTCGGCAGCGGTGAGCCGCTCGCGGGGGAGCGGGGAACCGGCCGGTCGCCGACCGGCGGCTGCCGACGAGGACTTGCCGCCGGCCGGCCCCGCCTCCATCGCGCGCCGCGCGCCGCGTGCCGCCCCGAGCAGCGGGGCGAGCATGACGACGACCATGCCGAGCAGCGCTGTCGAAGCGACGGGGGCGTCGGGTTCGCCGTCTGCTTCGGTTCTGGGGAGCACCACGTGCGCGGTGGGCACCACCACGTCCTGGGCCACGAGAGTGTGCGTGCCGGTCCCGGCCATGCCGGTGGTGGGCCCGGTTCGCTCCACGGTGAGGTCTCTGGTGGAGACCAACACCGGGCATGGCACGAGGAGTTGACCCTTCACGTGCACGGGGGCCGCCAGGACCGCCCACGCAGAGTGCTCGCAACCGGCGGCGGCCTGCCACCGACCTGAGATGCTGAAGCCGTAACCGGTCTGCTCGCTCCTGGCCCCCAAGGGCGTGGTGGAACCGCAGACGATCGCGTCGGGGTCGGCGAACAGAACCTCTCGGGCCTCCTCGGGGAACAGCGGCGAGCACACGCTCTTCAAGGCGGCGGACAGCGCGGCGATCCATGCCGTGGAGGGGCATTCCTGCCCGAGTTCGGCGATCACCCGCACCTGGGCCCGCAGACCGGCTCCGACACCCCCGGCGCGGCGCGGGACGGTCATCGCAAACAGCCCGGCTCGCCGCGCCGCGACGAGAAAGTCCGCGAGTTCCTCATCGCGGGCGGCCGCGGGAGCGTCCCGCAATTCAGCACTCATGGCAGGTCCTTTGCACTCTTGAACACGCAACCTCTCGTCATCGGATGTGAGCCGCGAGCGGCCTCAGGCGCGCATCGCCCGATACTGCGACGGCGTGCAGCCCATGATGCGGTGGAAGCTCCGCGAGAAGTGCTCCGAACCGGAGAAACCGCAGCGCTGACCTATGCGGGCGATCGTGTCGCTGCCGCTCTCCAGATACTTGCGCGCCAGATCGATCCGCAGTTCGGTGAGGTAGCGATACGGGGTGGATCCGGTCGTGGCCTTGAAACAGCGTACGAAGTGGAAACGGCTGAAGGAGACCAGGGACGCCAGGTCGTCGACCGAGACGGGTTGCCCGAGGTTCTCCCGCATGTAGGTGAGAATCGTCTCCAGTTGCCGGGGACTCAGCGCACCGGCCGACTTCGCCGAACCGGCAGTGTGCGGCGAAAGTACATGGGCGGCGATGAACTGTGCCGCCGACTGCGCGTACAGGTCGTCCGCACCGATCTCGCTCGCGGCCGCGACCGCCTTCACCATCGCCGCGAGGACCGGGTCGAACCGCACTGCCGGATATCTGTCCCGCAGTTGGGAAACGCGTGACTGCAGGTCCTCCTCGCCGATGAAACGGTGCAGTGTCTCGACCCCGACGGTCAGGGAGGCGATCGTCGCGGGCTCGTCCCCCTTCGGTGCGACGATCAGTGTCCGGCTCGTCCCCGGAGGAATGATGCACACGTCGTCAGGCAGCGGGAACGTCTCTTTGCGGGCAACTCTGCCGAGGTTTCCGCGAATTCCCAGAAGACCGCTCACGTGAGCGTTCAGCGTGATTCCTTGCGACGACGGCAGATGGACAGTGTGGACACCCCTCTGAAACGTACGCTTCCACACGTGAAGACAGTGCCACGTTCCGCCGCCCACCCCGTTGGTCACCTCCAACGCCCGGTTTCCTCTCATCGGTTCCCTACAACTCTTGACGCAGGTACTGCATCGACAATGCACGCGCAGCGGAAGCGGTCGCAAGGCGGCTCGTGCCGGATTAATTCACCTCGGCGCCGGAATAATTCGTCCGGGCGCAATCGGATATTGACCGACGTAGAATCACGCTGACACGCTGGCTCCATGATTCGCACTCGTCAATTGCTGACACGGATAGTCGGCGTGGTGGCGCTTGTATTCGCCGCCCAGAGCGGAGTGAGCGCGGCGACGACCGGCGCCGCCACCACGACTCCCGTCTCGCCCCCCATCACGCAGCCGGCCGCGACCGCGGCGAAACGGCCGAACATCGTCTTCGTGCTCACCGACGACATGTCCTCGAACCTCCTGCCGTACATGCCGCAGGTGCGCAAACTGCAGTCGCAGGGCATGACGTTCAGCGACTACGTAGTCAGCAACTCGCTCTGCTGCCCATCCCGTTCGTCCATCTTCACCGGTCGCTACCCGCACAACACCGGAGTCCTCGGCAACGACGGACCGAACGGTGGTTTCGACGCCTTCCACAACAACGGACTGGAGCGGGACACCTTCGCCACGGCCCTGCGGGCCAAGGGCTACCGGACCGCGATGATGGGCAAGTACCTCAACGGGTACGACCCCAAAGCCACGGTCGACGGCCAGCAGCCGTACGTGCCGCCGGGCTGGAGCCAGTGGGACGTCGTCGGCGGCGGCTACAAGGGGTACAACTACAAGCTCGCCCACAACCACAGGATCGAACCGCACGGCAACAGGACCAAGGACTATCTGACCGACGTGCTCAGCAAGAAGGGCCAGTCGTTCATCAAGAAGTCCGCGGCGGCGAACAAGCCGTTCCTGCTGGAGGTCGCCCTCTTCACGCCGCACGGGCCGTCCACTCCGGCCCGTCGGGACAAGCACGACTTCCCCGGCCTGAAGGCGCCGACCGGCCCCGCCTTCGACAAGCTGCCGACCAACGCGCCGCCGTGGCTGGCCAGGCAGCACCGGCTGACCCAGCGTGAGAAGAACACGATCGACAAGAAGTTCCGCAAGCGCGCGCGGTCGCTCCAGGCGGTCGACAAGATGGTCGGCGAACTGCGCTCCACCCTGACCAGGGCCGGCGTCGCCGACAACACCTACGTCGTCTTCAGCTCCGACAACGGCTTCCACCTGGGTGAGTACCGGCTCAAGGCGGGGAAGCAGACGGCCTTCGACACCGACGTCCGGGTACCGCTGGTCATCGCCGGTCCCCGTGTCGCGGCCGGAAGCACAAGCAGTGCCCAGGTGTCGAACATCGACTTCGCACCCACCTTCCAGAGGATCGGCGGCGCCGCGGCGTCGTCCCGGGCGGACGGACACAGCCTGCTCCCGCTCCTGGACGGCGGACCGGACGCGGGCTGGCGCACGGCCAACCTGATCGAGCACCGCCACGCCGACCAGTCCCCGGGCGACCCCGACAACCACGGCGGGGAGAGCATCAGCCCACCGAATTACCACGCCATGCGCACCAATTCCTACACCTACGTCGAGTACGCCAGTGGCGCGAAGGAGTACTACGACCTCCGCACCGACCCCGACGAGTTGCACAACATCGCGGGCCGGTTGGGCAGGACCCGCCTCGCGGAGCTGCATGATGCGCTGATCCGTCTGCAGGACTGCCGTGGCGACGGCTGCTGGAGCGCCGGACACCCGTAACCCGTCCGCTCCCCGGCCATCCGCTGCACGAACAACTGACGTCACCGCGTCACACCAAGGGTGCCCGGGCTGTCCCCTGCAGCCCGGGCACCCTGTGGTTCATGTGCCCGGAGCAGGGCGACGGCGCCGAGGGCACTGCCGGAATCACCCAGTCCGGCCGGACGCACCCGCAGCGGACGGCACGCGCCGCGCACCACAGTCGTGTCCAGCTTGCGTTCGATCGGCTCCATGAGGGCCGGACCGGCATCGACCAGCTCACCGCCCAGGACGATCACGTCCGGTCCCACGGCATGGCACACATCGGCCAGCACCCTGCCGACGTGCGCGCCGGTCCGCGCGAGAACCGTATGCGCGGCCCGGTCGCCCGACTCCAGGGCGGCCATCAGCTCCGGCACATCCGCTGCCGCTCCCCCCGCGATACGGTAGGCCTCCAGCACGGCCCCCACTGAGGCCACCGTCTCCAGGCACCCGGTCCCTCCACACGCGCAGGGCGCACCTTCCGGGTCCACGGAGATGTGGCCGAACTCCCCGGAGACCCCGTGAGCGCCGCGGTGCAGTGTGCCGGCCACCACGAGACCGCCGCCGACGCCGTGCGACAACCGCAGGTACAGCACGTTCTGTTCACCCGCGGCCGCGCCCCAGATCGTCTCGGCCAACGCCGCCAGCCGGGTGTTGTTGTCGATCAGCGTCTGTGCCCCGAAGCGCTCGCGCACCAGCGCCGAAACGGTGTTGTACCCAGGCGCCCCCAGCAAGCCGCGCTCCGGCAAGGCGACCGGTCCGACCACCCCCACGCCGATGCCGCTCAGGGCGCCCGATCGCAGCGCCCCGCCCGTCAGCCGGTCCGCCAGCCGCCACGCGACGTCGACACGGGCCTGCCACGGGGTGTCCGGGCCGTGCGGCTCACCCGCGGTGCCGACGACCTCGTGCGCCGCGTCCATCGCGGCCACCCGCACCGCCCGCGGTGCGAATTCGATGCCGAGCATCTGGCCGGCCTCGGGATTCAGGGCCAGCACCTCCGCCGGGCGGCCCCTCTTGCGCCGGACCGCCCCGGGTACCGAGGCGAGGACGGTGCCGTTGTCCGTGAGCGCTCCGACGACGTCGTAGAGCGTGGTGCGGGACAGGCCGCTCAGGGTCCCTAACTCTCCTCGTGTCAGCGGACCGTGCTCGCGCAACAGGCGCAGCAACAGGGCCTCGTGTCCGGTGCGCGACCGGGACGGCGGGGTGTGGGGTCGCGGCATGCCGGTCGAGGCGGAGGACCGCGTCATCTCGGTCAACATTCGGAAGGTGTGTCCCCTCTTTGACAACAGCTGTGGCGCTGGGACGGAGGTGACTCCGTCGTCTTGTGGCGCGAGGAAGCTAGAGGGCCTTTTTGTGGGAATTCTGTGAGCTTCCGGTGCGACGGCCGAGCGGGCGTGACGCGACCCTCACCGTTTCTCGGCATGTCATTTCTGTCACCCCTTGGCGGAAAAATTCACGCTGCGTAACGTCCTTCCCCGCCGGTGTCCGTACCCGCCGGGTCCCAAGAGACGTGGTACGCGCGCCCGTTCGCCACCGGCTTTCCGTCACGCACGCCGTATGGAGAGGAACCCTGCATGACCTCGCTCGACTCCCACCTGGTCACACGCCGCCGGCTGCTCGCCTCGATGGCCGGTGCCGCCGTGGCCGGATCAGCGATTGTCTGCGCCGCCCCGCGCGCCTTCGCCGACGCCGACGGTGACCTGGCCGCCGAGGCCGCTCGCGGGCTGCCGCTGACGGTCGTCAACCACAGCGGCGAGTTCGCCAACCACTCCGTCCATCTGTACATCGTGGGCACCAAGGGAGACCGGCAGGTGCGGGTCACCCGGCGCGGCACCGTGGAGCCCGTCAGGCTTTCCGACAACCACGACAACGGCTTCACCGACTACGCCATCCCCCTGGCCGCCCGAGGGAAGACCACGCTGCGGCTGCCGTTCATGTCCGGTCGCATCTACGTGGCACTGGGCCGCAAGCTGAAGTTCAAGGCCGTCATGGGCGGGGACGGCAAGGCCGCCTTGCAGCACCCTGCGGGCTGGGTGGAGTCCGACCCCAACTACCCCGTGCTGCACGACTTCGTGGAGTTCACCCACAACGCGTCCGGCATGTTCTGCAACACCACTATGGTCGACATGTTCAGCGTGCCGATGATGATCCGGCTGAGCGGAGCGAAGGATCACAGCACCGGCAGGCTGCGCGACGGCAGCCGCGCCCGGGTCTTCCGGGCCCTGAAGAACAACCCGGACTTCTCGCGCCTCGTCGTGGGGGACCGGCGCGTCATCGCCCCGAGCCACGGCCTCGACATCGACCGGTTTCCCCAGCACTACTTCGACCCCTACATCGACAGGGTCTGGGACACCTACCGGAGCAAGCACCTCGTCGTCAGGACGAATGCCGGCACCTTCACCGGCCGGGTGAAGGACCACAGGCTCACGTTCACCGGCCCGGCATCGGTGTCCTTCGCCAAGCCCTCCACCCGTGACGTGCTCTTCTGCGACGGTGCGCTCGCCGCCCCCAACGACGGGATCACCGGTCCCGTGGCCGCCGTCCTGGGCGCCGGGTTCAACCGCTCGACGCTGGTGAGTCACCGCAAGCAGCCCACCACCCGCGCGGCCGCCTTCTACGACACCGCCGTCACCAACCACTACGCCAAGGCCATCCACGCCGCGACCACCAACGGCAAGGCCTACGGCTTCGCCTTCGACGACGTCGCCGACTGGGCCTCCTACATCCAGGACACCAGGCCCCAGCACCTGCACCTGACGCTGACGTCGTTCTGAACCGCGCCACCCCAAGGGAGTACCAGATGAACGACCATCGAGGGAGCACCAGGTGAAGAGGTTCCGTGAGTTGTTCCTCGCGGCCGTGCTGTGTCTCACGCCGGTCGTCGCGGCTGCGGGCGTCGCGCACACCGCTGTGGCCGACGAATCCCGCGCCGCGCCCACCGCCGTCACCTCGTCCGAGGCCGGTGCGGCAGCGGATCCCCACACGGTGACGTTCGTCAACCGGTCCGGAAAGAAGCTGTGGATCGGCAGCACCGTCAACAAGGGCGAGCCTGACGGCAATTCGAAGAACCTGAAGACGCTGCCCATGCTCAGACCCGGGCAGTCGGCGATCGTGACGATCCCGGAGAACACCGCGCCCCATCACTGGCGCGGCAAGTTCTTCGCCCGCCAGGGGTGTTCGGGCAAGTCGGGGAGTACGTTCCATTGTGCCGTCGGCGACTGCGGGAAATTCGCCCGGCGCTGTGTGACGGGCGAACAACCAGTCAGCCTGGCGGAATTCAACTTCGACAAGAAGGACCGCGACGCGCCCTGGTACGACGTCAGTTACGTCAACGCCTTCTCACTGCCCGTCACCATCGCGCCCAAGCGCGCCGAGAAAGTCACCGAGAACGGGCCGTGCTCGAAGCAGGGCTGCAAGAAGAACCTGCTGCCTTACTGCCCGAAGGCCGATCGGGTGCACAACTCGGCCGGGAAGGTGGTGCTGTGCGTGAACCCCAGTCGTGACACTCCCAGCGCCTACAGCAATGCCGTCAAGGAGCGCTGCCCGAAGGCGTACGCCTGGTCCAAGCAGGACACGGAGACCGGCAACAGGACGATGCGTCAGTGCCACAAGTGCAATGGCTTCGTCGTCACTTTCTGGTAGTCGCTCCGGCCGGCCGATCCGAACAGATGAGGAATCCCACACACATGACACGCACCGCCGTGCTCGTGAGCGCACTCACGCTCTGCGCCATGGGCTGGGCGCTCAGCCCCGCGCACGCCGAGCCCGCACCCCACCAGGACGACACCCAGATCACCTCCTTCTCGGGCCAGGAACAGGACGCAGCCCTGGAGTTCTGGACCACCGCACGTCTGCGCGCCGCCGAGGACGTCACGGTCGCGGCCGCCACCGGAGGGGCCGTCGCCCCGTCATCCGCTCCGGCCGACGACGGCCCCGAGCTGACCGTCCCCCCGATCCCGGCTCCCGCTTCGGCATCCGACGACGGCCGCGCCGCAGGCCCCGACCAGGTCTCCGCCCTCGCCTCCTCGCCCACCCCCTGGAAGCGCGGCGGACTGATCCGGAAGACATCGGGCAAGGCGTTCTTCCAGAACGCCGCCGGCGCCACGTTCGCCTGCTCCGCCACCGTCGCAGGCAGCAGGAACAGGTCCCTCGTCCTCACCGCGGCGCACTGCGTGGTCGACCCCGCGACCGGCCAGGGCTACCGCAAGTGGGTGTTCATTCCCGGCTATTCCCATGGCAGGCGCCCCTTCGGCACCTTCACCGCGCAGAGGCTCTTCCACCTCAAGCGGTACGTCACCTCGAACAGCAGGGACAACTGGGACTTCGCCTTCGCCCGTATGCGCAAGATCGACGGCCGGACACTGGCCGGCACCGTGGGCGCGCAGGGCATCAGGTTCAACTCCGCGACCGGGCGCCATGTCCATTCCTTCGGCTACGGGGGCACCCCTGCCGAGGGCAACGGCGAGCGGCTCAACCACTGCCGGGGCAAGGAGCACGCCGACACCACGCGTCCCGGGTCCACGATGTGGGGCATCGACTGCGTGCAGTCCTTCGGTGCCAGCGGCGGAGGTTTCCTCGCCGGCTTCAAGGAGGCCACCGGCTCCGGCTACCTCGTCGGCAACATCAGCGTCGGCAACGGCACCACGGAATTCCATCCCCGCCTCGGCAACGAGGCCAAGAATCTCTACCGAAAGGCGAGCAGGGGCTGACCCCCTGCCCCTGCTCCCCGAGCCGGCCGCCCCGCGGACCCCCTCCCGCGGGGCGGCCAGGCCGAAGAAGGGCGGGACGGTACGGGGCAGTTGCGCGCCGAGTCAGCGCAACGAGCAGGCCCGGCACGGCCATGGTGGTCGTGCCGGGCCTGACGTGACGGCTCAGAACTTCGCGCCGAAGTCCTGGGTCCAGTTGGGGCGGTTGGCGGAGTCGGCCTTCTTCACGTAGCCGACGCCTATGTGCCTGAGCGAGCAGTTGAGGATGTTCGCCCGGTGACCCGGCGACTTCATCCATGACCTGACCACGTCGGCGGCGGTGGCGCGGCCGGCGGCGACGTTCTCCGCGAGCGAGCTCCAGCCGTGTAGCCCGCCGTCTCGACCCTGTCCCCCAGGGTGCTGCCGTTCGAACCGGTGTGGCCGACGTAGTCGTTCCTCGCCATGTCCGCCGTGTGGCGTTGCCCGGCCTCGTGCAGTGCGGGCCTGACCTCGAGTGCCGGGCAACCGGCCTTCCTGCGTTCGGCGTTGGTCAGCTTGACGACGGTCTTCTGCATCGATGCGGCGACAGGAACCGCGGACGCCGGCGCAGTCGCCAGCTATCGGGAAACTGACAAGACTTCACTCCATTCATGGTCCATGGCCCTCCGCGGAAATCCGTCGGGGCCGAAATTCGCCGGGCCGGCTGTGCTGACCCGAAAGTGACCCGGTCCTGATCTGGAGGGTGACCCGCACACCTGTGTACCTCTTACGCATGCCATGACGTCAATTCCCGTCCTGAGCAAGGTCGTTGGTACAAAACAGGAAGATCCAGTGCTGCCTATTCGCAAGAAACACGAGGAACTTGTCCTGCGCCTCCTGCGCCTCCATGGTCCGCTGTCCCGGCACGAACTGATCGCCTTGATCGGACTGTCCCGAACCACGCTCTACGACATCGTGGTCGCCCTGGTGGAGGAGGGCACCGTCACGGTCTCGGTCCCGGAAGTGGCCCAGCGCAAGCGAGGGCGTCCCGTGGAGAAGCTGGCTCTGAATCCGGCGGCCGGTCAGGTCGTCGGCATCGACTTCGCGCAGCAGGCGGTGCGCGTGGCGACCGCGAGCATCACTCACGAGGTCATCGGGACGGCGGGTGAGCAGCACGAGCCCGGAGCGCCGTGGAAGGACCGCGTCGACATGGCGTACCGCCTGGTGGGGACGCTGGCGGGAGGGACACCACGACCGGGCGGGCCGAGCGCGATCGCCATCGGGGTGAGCGGGCCCGTGGCCGCGCCGGGTGCCGGCCTGCCGGACGCCGGGGAGCACGGCACGGTGGCGGCGCTGGTGCGGGAGCGCTTCGGCGCTCCGGTGCAGTTGGACAGCAACACCCGTCTTGCGGCGTTGGCCGAGTCGAAGTGGGGCGCGGCCGCGGGAGAACGCGACGTGCTGTACCTGCAGCTCTCGCACGGCGTCGGCGGTGGCCTCCTCGTGGACGGCACGTTGCACCGCGGCGCCTACGGACTGGCGGGGGATTTCGGTCACATAAAAGTGGATCCGGAAGGGCCGGCCTGCGGCTGTGGCGGTGCTGGATGCCTGGAGACGGTGGCCGCGGTCGGAGCCGTACTCGACGCCTTTCGCGCCGCAGGCGGGGCCGCGAGGAATCTGCCGGAACTGGTGACCGCGCTGGATGCGGGTGACCGCACGGCCCGCGCGGTTCTCGCAGGAGCCGGTGCGCGGATCGGCAGGGCACTCGCCACGCTGTCCAGCACCATCGATCCGCGCGTCATCGTGGTCGGCGGTGAACTCGCCGAAGTGGGCCGGGCCGTGATGGAGCCGATCGAGCGGGAACTGGGCCTCGGGCCCATGCCGGGCGCGCGGGTGCCGCCGAGGCTGCGCGCGGCGAAACTCGGCAGGATGAGCGCCGCCCTGGGCGCCGTGGCACTGCTGCAGCCGGACACCGAGGGCGTTCCACGACTGGGATCACCGGAGGGAAAGGGCCGCACCGCCGACCGGCGGCGGCTTCCCGTGCCCCTGCGGCTTCCCGTCAGCAGGCCTGCGTCTCGGCATCCCTGCCCAGCAGTTCCCGATCCCACAGATGCTCGAGCACACGCTCCAGCCCGCGCTTCAGGTGACGTTGGTAGGTACTCACGGACAGTCCCAGCCTCTCGGCAGCCGCTTCCCGCGTCGGAGCGCCCCGCAGGAACCGCATGTCCACGGCTCGGTGGTACTTCTCCGCCCGAGGATCCGCGCGCAGCGCGGCGACAGCCTCCGTGAGCAGGGCCCGCAGCGAGACCACCGGGTCGTCGTCGCCCCGGTCGGCCACCATCCTGGTCCGGGTCAGCGGACTGGCCGCGAGGCCGCCCTGCCGGTGCCGCGAGTCGAGCGCGTCGAGGACCGCCTTGTCGAACTCCTCGCGGCTCAGGACGGTCATGACCCCGGCGCCCTCATGAGGACGGGGTTTCGGCTTGGCCCCGGGACCGGCCAGTTCGATGGAGGCACCGACCTGCGTCCACCGCTTGCGGGTGACGACTCTCCAGTCGTGCGCGTACAGCGTGAAGCGCCGCGCGCCCACCGATATCACGTCCCGCACCATCCGTTGGTCGAGGTACTCCATGAACTCGGCCCAGAAGGGGCCGCTCGCCAGCGAGATGAAGGACCAGGCGAGATGCTCGGAGTGGAGGAACTGCGCCACGCATCGGTGGATCATCAGGTCCATGCTCGCCGAGGGGTGCTGGTAGGTGCCGGAGGCCACCATGAACCGGGCGACGGCGAAATGCTCATGGTCCCGCAGCGGCCGTCGTGACCTCAGATGCTCCCACGCGGCGGCCGTAACAGGGTCCCGGGCGACGGTGTCGGCCAGGTCCGGTGTCAGCCGCAGCCAGGCCATCACGGCCACGGGCGCGGAGGAATCGGCCGAGCGGTACACGCGGAAGGCACTCGGCTGGGTGTCCAGCCACAGCTCGGCGACACGGGCGGACGCGGGTCCCTCGGCCGCCTCGATCAGGCGCAGGACCTCCGCACGGTCGGAGAGACGGCAGGCGTCCTCGTAGATCCCGCTCTCTGTCTCCCAGGTCAGGAAACGCGAGACAAAGCCGTTGTGACGGTGCAGATAGGTCGCGGCCAGGACCGCGGGAAGTACGTCGGAACCGGTGGCCGCCTCGGCCTCGTCGAGGAGATGCCGGCTCATCCTCTCGTGCATCCGCTGGTATCCGGCTGGATCGCGCCAGCGCAGATCGGCGTCGAGGATCTCCCGGACCAGGCTGTGCGGGGACAGGCCGAGCCGGCCGGACTCCACGTAGGGCTGACGTCGCAACCAGGCGAACAGGGCTGGTGCCTCCTCGCCGAGCGTGGCCCGCAGCAGGCCCTCGGTCGTCGTCAGACCGTGTGCGCACACCTCGAGCGCGTGCCGGTGTGCCGGAGACGGGGCATCACCTACGAGGCATTCGACGAGCTGCCGCAGGACGGAGTGGTTCCACTCCCACGTCATGGTCCCGACGTCGGCGCGCTGCGCGATCTGCGCTGCCAGGCGCAGTGCGAGGGGGTGGCCATGGGTGAGTTCGATCAACGTGTCGTGCACGGACGGGCGTACCCGCATCCTGCGTAGCAGCTCGCGGGCCTCAGCGTCCCGTAGGTCGGACAGCCGGGCCACATGAAGGGCGGTGGACCAGCCGAGGTCCTTGCGCCAGTGCGTACAGGGCGCGTTCCTGCTCGCCAGTACCACCAGGGCGCCGACCGGAAGACGCGGCAGGAACTCGTGGGCGAGCCAGGGCTCCAGGCCCTGGCAGTGCTCGAAGTTGTCGACGATCAGCACTGCTTCCGGGAGATCGAGCACATCTCCGGCGCGGGTCTCGAAGGCCTGGCGGGAGGGCTCCATGTCCCGGGCGTTCACCTGTAACACGCGGCGACCCGCGCCGCGCGCCTCGTCGGCGAAGCGTTGCAGAAGCGTGGACTTGCCCGTGCCGCCGGGCCCGTGCACGAAGATCACGGCCTCCTGATCGGGACCGGCAGCGGCGACAGCGGACCGGAAGACCGCCAGGACGTCGTCCCGCCCGACGAACATGGACGCACGGCACTCGGCGAGGCGCCCGGCCAGCTGTTCTCGGTGGTGTGCAGAGCGGTCTGGCATCTGGTCGGTCCTTCCGGGTGACTTCTCAACGGGCCTTGGCGGGTGCGCCCGCACCGTAGGAACCGACTTTGGGGAAATCCTGTGGCGAGTCGGGAGTTCCGGCCGACCCGGTGCCGCTGGCGTGCGGACACCGGGTCGGCCGGCTGCGCCACGTCAGGAGCCGAGGGCGCCCGCAAGTGCCTCGGTGAGGCTGGTCGTGGGCCGGCCGATCAGGCGGCGCAGGTCCGGGGCATCGGTGAAGAGCTCGCCGCGGCTGAGGCCGAGGTCCGAGTCGGCCAGGACCGCGGCCAGTTCGGCGGGCAGTCCGGCGTCGAGCAGAGCGCCCCGGTACTGCTCGGCGGGAAGGTCGCTGTAGACGACCTCCTGGCCCGTGGCGCCGGACAGCGCGGCGGCCAGCTCCGCGAGCGTGAAGGCGGTGTCCCCGCCGAGCTCGTACACACGGCCCGCATGTCCCTCGGAGGTCAGGACAGCGGCCGCGGCTTCGGCGTAGTCGCGCCGCGCGGCGGCGCTGACCCGGCCGCTGCCGGCACTGCCGGGCACGACTCCGGTCTCCAGGTACAGCGGGAACTGTGACGTGTAGTTCTCCAAGTACCAGCCGTTACGGAGGACGACGAAGGGCACGCCGCTGTCGCGTAGGTACTGCTCCGTCTTCGCATGGGCCTCGGCGAGCAGCATGTCGGCGGTGCGCGCGTTGAGCGTGCTGGTGTAGACGATCAGTTCGGCGCCGGCTTCCCTGGCCGCGTCGATGGCGCGGGTGTGGTTGCCGAGCCGCTCGCCGACGGTACTCGTCGAGACGAGCAGAACCTTCCGTGCCCCCTTGAACGCCTCCGTGAGGCTGCCGGGGTCGGCGAAGTCGGCCCGCCGTACCTGGACGCCCTGTTCGGCCAACCCGGTCATCCGGTTCACGTCCCGCCCGGTGGCGATGATGTCGTGCGGCGCCACTCCGCGGCGCAGCAGGTCCTCGACGACGAGCCGGCCGAGCCGGCCTGTCGCTCCGGTGACGGCAATCGACATGTCCTTCTCCTGGTCAAGTAGTTCACGTAGTTACGAGAGGGCTTGAACGCCTCGCCAGAAGTAGATCCGAGGAGCTCCCTTCTGGGAAGTGACCACTTTTCAGTTAGGTAGCTCTCCATTGGAGAGTGTGCAGTTCAGACGCTTGACAAGCGGTCAGATCAAGGCGCCTTGGCGGCGAAGTTCCGCACGTACGGCGCCGATGTCGTGTCGTCGACCGTCGGCGTAGTGCGCGGCGGCGACGCCGGCGGCGTGCCCGGTCGCGAACGCCGTGCCCGTGACACGCAGGGAGGCGTAGGCACCGTTGTCCGCGGCCGTCAGCCGTCCGCTACCCACAGGTTGTCCGTGTCGGCGGAAGCGATGGCACCGTAGGGGATGTCGTACCGGCCGTTGCCCGCGATCGAGCGGTAGCGGGTCACCCCGGGAGCCGCGTGGTCCTCGATCGGCCAGCCGCAGCGTGCGATCGAGTCGGCGGGCCGCTTACGGCCGCTCAGCACCTCGTCGATCGTCACCTCCTCGCGGCACGGCGGCGATGCCCGCGGCGCCTCCACCGGCCACGACGACGTCGAAGGACGGTCTGTCACTCATGCTTTGTGTACCTCTGATGCGTTGCGAACCGAAGGGCCTGGTCGGCCCCTTCACCGCAGTAGACATGACCGGCTATCTTCTTGGAAGTAGGCACCTTTTGGTCGGGTAGCTCTCTGCTGGAGAGCGACCTCCGCTGCCGAGGGAGAACGCGGGCATGGCGAAAGCGCCGCGAAGTGACTGGGATCCGTACGCCAGTGGCTGTCCGTCACGTGAGGTCCTCGATCGCATCGGCGACAAATGGACCGTGCTCGTCCTCGGGGAGCTCGCGGAGTCGGGCACCAGGCGTTACACCGAACTGCGCCGGAAACTGGACGGCGTGAGCGAGAAGATGCTCACCCAGACTCTTCGCACGCTGGAGCGCGACGGTCTGGTCCGGCGGACCGTCCATCCGGAGATTCCACCCCGGGTCGAGTACGAGATCACCGAGCTCGGGGCGACGCTGCGTGAGCCGTTGAAAGCGTTGAAGAACTGGTCGATTCAGCACATGGACGAGGTCCTGGCGGCAAGGGGCACATACGACCGGCGAAGCAGTACCGCCCCACGGGAGTCGCTGGACTGAGAGCCGCGATCAACTCGGCGCGGTGGCCCGCACCGAGCGAGGCGGTATGGCGGGTTGCCCGGGTCCGGGCAGAAGGCGACCTTCTCCGGTATGCGTCGGCGACGCCGGCCATTCGTCTCCGACCCGGTCCGAGGCGCGGATCCGGGCGTCGGTGAGCTCGTGGATCTTCACTTGGTGCGTACCGAGCGGTCCCCCCGCGTTGTAGGCGATGCGCGCCTTCATGAGCTTGCCGTGCGGCGGCTTGAGGTTGCCGGCGCGGTCGGCGGATTCCATGTCGATGGCACTGAAATCGCGGAGCGTTCCCCTGCCGGTGACGCAGAATCCACGTGACACCGCCGGAATGCAGAGGTGGTTTCCGACGTGAGGTGCTCCGCGCTGCAGCGGATGCCGCAACCCGCCGCGGGCATCGCCATGGCGACTGTTGCTCTCGGACGTCGAGCAACAACTGCCGGTCCCTCAGCAATTTTTGACCATTTCCGCCGGGCGTCCGCAGGTAGCTTCATCGCCGGATGCCCATTGAGGGGCCCACCTTTACTCCGAGGAGTTTCCCGTATGCGAAAACTTCGCGCTGTCCAGGCCGTGCTCACCGCCGTTCTGATAGCGATCACAGCGATCAATCTGACCGCCACCACGGCCTCGGCCGCAGAACACCGGGGCGGCTTCGTCGTCAGCAAGGCGCAGTACAACAAGATGTTCCCGAAGCACAAGAAGCTCTACAGCTACCAGGGCCTGGTCAAGGCAATGAAGGCGTTCCCTGCCTTCGCGCACACGGGCGATGCCAAGACCAGGAAGCGTGAGGCTGCCGCATTCCTCGCGAACGTCAGCCACGAGACCAGCGGGCTGATCTACATCAACGAGCAGAACAAGGCCGCATGGCCGACCTACTGCGCCGACGAGCCGTACGGCTGCCCGGCCGGCCAGTCCGCGTACCACGGCCGCGGCCCGCTCCAGATCAGCTGGAACTACAACTACAAGGCCGCCGGCGACGCGTTCCACGTCGACCTGCTGCACCACCCGAACCTCGCGGCGAAGAACTCCGCCGTCACGTGGAAGCTGGCGCTCTGGTACTGGATGACCCAGTCCGGCCCGGGCACCATGACGTCGCACCACGCGATGGTCAGGAGCGGCGGTTTCGGCGAGACGATCCGCAGCATCAACGGCGGCATCGAATGCAACGGCGGCAATCCGGCCGAGGTGCAGGACCGGATCGCGAAGTACCAGAAGTTCACCAAGATGCTCCACGTCAGCCCGGGTCGGCACCTCAGCTGCTGACGTCCGCGATTCCTCGGCGGCGCGACGACATGCTCCGTGCCCTCCCGATGCCCCGTGCCTTCCTGGCCCACCGTGGCCTCCTGTTTCGCCGTCATATGTCGGCGCCTCGTAGCGCCGGTAAGCCGCTTGGAGACGTCATGCGAAAAACACGCGCCCTCGCCCTGCTGCTCGTGCTGTCGGCCGTGCTTGTGGTCGGCGGTCAGGGCGGGTCCACCGCGCTCGCGGTCGGCCGCCACAGCGGCGTGTCCACGGCCACTGCGAAGAAGAAGGGCATCAGTGCCTGGGAGTTCCAGGGTGTCAACAAGGCGCTGGCCGATGTGAAGGCCGGCTGGTTCTACACCTGGTCCTCGGGCAAGGGCCGGATCAAGCCTCCGCGCGGCGTCGAGTTCGTGCCCATGATCCATGACGCGGACTCGGTGACCGGGGCAGAGCTCGACCGGGCCAAGAAGCAGGGCAGCACCTTGCTCGGCTTCAATGAGCCCGACAGGCCGGATCAGGCACACATGACCGTGCATCGGGCGCTGGAACTGTGGCCCCGGCTGCAGTCGACGAATATGCGGCTCGGCGCCCCCGCGGTGGCCACCGGTGGCGATGTCACCGGTGGCTGGCTGGACCGGTTCATGAAGGGCGCCGCCGCCCGCCACTACAGGGTCGATTTCATCCCCCTGCACTGGTACGGCGCGGACTTCAACGCCCGCCGTGCGACGGGTCAGTTGCGCAGTTATCTCCAGGCCGTGCACCAGCGCTACAAGAAACCGATCTGGCTCACCGAGTACGCGCTGACCGACTTCTCTTCCGGCACCCCGCGGTATCCGACAAAGGCGCAGCAGGCCGCGTTCGTGAAGAAGTCGACGGCCATGCTGCAGCAACTGCCGTACGTCAAACGGTATGCGTGGTTCACCCTCTCTACGAACCGCGGTGACGAAACCGGTCTTTACCACGGAGCGAAGGCGAACCGGGTGGGCGCCGCCTACCGCGCTGCGGGCTGAACGGAAACACAGCCATTCGCTCCCCGCCCCGATTCAACGACAAGGGAAATGAGGCACATACATGAGCAAGCGGATCCTGCACGTCTCACTCGCGGCCGGCGTCGCCGCGCTGACCGCGACGGTGGCGCTCGCTCCGGCGAGTTCGGCCGCACCCAAATCGGCGCAGGCTCACAGGAAGACGTGCTGGGCGACGCACTACGGCCCGATACCCGCCGGCAGCCAGACGTCCAACGGCGACATCTTCGACAACAGCAAGAATACCGCGGCGACTTCGCTGACCCGCAGGCCACAGCTGCCGTTCGGCACGAAGGTGAAGGTCACGAACGTGGCGAACGGCAAGTCCTTGGTCGTGCGCATCAACGACCGGGGCACCTTCAAGCGCACGAAGGAGGTACCTCTGTGCCTGGACCTGACCGACGGAGCCTTCCGCCGCCTCGGCGGAAGCCTCAACCCCGACGCCGGCCACATCGTCGTCCGGCAGAAGGTGCTGAGGTGACTTCCCCCTCGGTGTCCGGCTGAACGGACGCCCCTTTGGCGTAGCGCCCGTCTCCGGTCTCGGGGACGGGCGCATGGTGGAGGTGCGGCGGGCGCAGCAACTCCAGCGGCCCCTTCGCTGCGAGCCGCTCCATGTGGGCCTCGCTCATCCCAAGAGGGCCGTCCAGTTCGCCCCGTCGGCCGCCTTGGCCCTTCCGCCAGGGACGCCAGGGACGCGGTCGCCGCAATCTCCCCTCCACCGCGGCCCCGCAGCACCGGCAGCGCCGCATGGGTGCGCACGCTTGACGTCGGGGTCGGAGACGTCACAGACACGGAATGACCGCCGCCCATGTCATCCACGTCACGGCCATCCCGCGCGTCGAGGTCCGCGACGCTCCGGAGCGGCTGGGCGACCTCCTGGATGACGCGGTCGCGGTCGTACACCGCGCGGGCCCGTTCCAGGCCCTCGACGGCGCCGGCACGCACCCGCTCGGTCCGCTGCGTGGCAGCGGTTCGCGCCGGAGTTCCGTACGTCGACATCTGCGAGGACCGCGCCCCCCAGCCGGTGGGCGGCAGACAGCCGTCGATCAGGTGGGGCCGGCGTCGCTTCCCGCTTATGCGCCTTCGGCGGGTTCTCGGTAGATGCCGTCGTCACCTGCGTCCCGGGACCACTCACCGAAGTCGGTGTTTCCCAGGTCCATGTTGACCACGAAGCTCTCCAGGTACTGCCGCGGGATACGGAAGGACGGTGCGGGTTCACCGGGTGCGTTGTCGACGGCGAGCAGCGGCAGGTCGGGGGAAACGAGGGCTTGTTGGTCGGCGATGAGAAGGACGGTGTGGTGGGGCCAGTCGTCCTCGTCACGGCCGATCAGGGTGCGCAACTGGTCTTCGGTCAGGCCGTCGTAGGCGGTGTTGTCGATGGGTGTGACGTCGATGGCGCCGCCGTCCTCGGACCCGTTGTCGATGAAGTCCTGCAGGCGGTGCCACGCCTGGGGAGCGGTGGAGCAGGTGCGGACGAGGACGATCGCGCCGCCCTCGGAATGGATTGTGGGGGCGTCGATGGCCGGCTGGTAGGGCGAGGTGCTGGGGCCGGTGTGGTCGGCTGCTGGGAGGGTGGTGTGGTTGCTGCTCTTGTGGATCTGCTCGGGTGCGGTGGGGGCCTTCCATACCTGGACGAGGTATGTCTCGGAGGGAGGGCTGGCCTTGGAGGGCCGGGGCTGGCGGGGCAGGGCGGCGTTCTTGGCGTCGGCGCGGCCCCGTGCGTGGGTGCGGATCCGGTAGGTTCCGGCGCCGTCGAATGCGAGGTTGGTGGTGAATGCTTTGTCGTAACTGGCGACGAAGGCCTGGCCGCGGGTGAAGTCGGCGGAGATGTCGAGGACGTCGTCCCAGCCGTCCGTGTCCAGTGCGGCCTGTTCGGCGTGGATCTCGACGGTGATGCGGAGATAGCCGCGTTCGAAGCCGGTCAGGATGGTGCCGAAGTCCTTGTGGAAGCCGATGAGGCTGTTGGTGATGCTGGAGTGCTCGGGAAACTCCATGACGCCCTGGAGCATCGGGTCGATGAGTAGACCATGGTCTTCGACGTAGAGGTCCTTGGTCTCGGTGGTCACGCCGTCTTCAACTCCGTCTCGTCTTCCCCCTGTACGGCACCCAGATCATAGTCAGCACCAAACCAGCACGGGAGTCAGCACCGCACCGTCAAATCACCCCGAACTACGCGTCCCGGGCGGCACTCGTTTCGACCGCCTTCGAGCCCTGAACCGCCCCTCCGTGAACCGGCATGGTGGCCGCACGCATAGCCAACCCTCGAACTATGTTGTCCCGCCACATGTGCGCCTGACCTGCATGTTTCTACGGTGTGCCGACACGTACCCGTCCCCACCGCACACGAGGAAGTGGCGCACATGGCCTCCGCAGCATCCGCTCCCCCGACACCCGTCAATCTGAAGCGCATCGTGGCCGCGAGCCTCATCGGCACCACCATCGAGTGGTACGACTTCTTCCTCTACGGCTCGGCCGCCGCCCTGGTCTTCAACAAGTTGTTCTTCCCGGACTCGGACCCGCTCGTCGGCACGCTGCTGTCGTTCCTGACGTATGCGGTCGGCTTCGCGGCGCGGCCGCTGGGCGCGCTAGTCTTCGGGCACTACGGCGACCGGCTGGGGCGCAAGAGGCTGCTGGTACTGAGCCTGTTGCTGATGGGCGGCGCGACCTTCGCGATCGGGCTGCTGCCCACGCACGCCACCGTCGGCGCCGCCGCCCCCGTCCTGCTCACCGCGCTCCGGCTCGTCCAGGGCTTCGCGCTCGGCGGTGAGTGGGGCGGGGCGGTGCTGCTGGTGTCCGAGCACGGGGACGCGCGGCGGCGGGGGTTCTGGGCCTCGTGGCCGCAGACCGGGGCGCCGGCGGGGCAACTCCTGGCGACCGGCGTGCTGTCACTGCTCACCGCCGTGCTGTCGGACGACGCCTTCGGCAGCTGGGGCTGGCGGATCCCGTTCCTGCTCTCCGGTGTGCTGGTCGTCGTCGGTTTGTGGATTCGGCTCTCTGTCGATGAATCACCTGTGTTCCGGGAGGCGTTGGAGCGGGCCGAGGCCCGCAGGGCGGACCGCGCGCAGAGTGCCGAGAAGCTGCCGATCGTTTCCGTCCTGCGGCACCACTGGCGTGATGTTCTCGTGGCGATGGGCGCGCGCATGGCGGAGAACATCAGCTACTACGTCATCACCGCGTTCATACTCGTCTACGCCACCACGTCGGCCGGCGTCTCCAAGCAGACGGCGCTGAACGCCGTGCTCATCGGCTCGGCCGTGCACTTCGCGGTCATTCCGGCCTGGGGCGCGCTGTCCGACCGGATCGGGCGCCGTCCCGTCTATCTGCTGGGCGCGGCCGGGGTGGGCCTGTGGATGTTCCCCTTCTTCTCCCTCATCGACACGGCCACGTTCGCGAACCTCGTCCTCGCCGTGACCGTGGGGCTCGTGCTGCACGGCGCGATGTACGCCCCGCAGGCCGCCTTCTTCTCCGAGATGTTCGCGACCCGGATGCGGTACTCCGGCGCTTCCATCGGCGCCCAGTTCGCGTCCGTGGCGGCCGGTGCCCCCGCGCCGCTCATCGCCACCGCGCTGCTCTCCGAATACGACAGCTCGACCCCGATCGCCCTGTATGTGATCGCAGCGGCCGTGCTGACGCTGATCGCCGTGGGGGCGGCGCAGGAGACCCGGCACCGGGACCTCGCCGACATCGAGGCCGGGCACGGAGCCGGGGCCGGGGCCATGGGCGGTTCCGAGACGGCCGGCGCCTCGGCGTCGGGTGCGTCCACCGGGTGACCGGTTGCGCCCGCACCGGCCCCCGTACGGTCGTCCGTACGGGGGTCAGTGCCGTGCCGGTGCCGCCAACCGGTGCAGACGCAGGGCTAGTTGGATCTCCAGGGCGCGGGCGGGGCCCTGCCAGTCTTCGCCGAGGAGGCGGGAGACACGCTCCAGCCGCTGGGCGACCGTGTTGACGTGGACGTGGAGTTCGTCCTTGGTGCGGGCCGGGCTCATACCGCAGGCGAAGTAGGCGTCGAGGGTGCGCAGCAGGTCCGTACCGCGCCGTTCGTCGTACGCCACGACCGGGCCGATGGTGCGGTCGACGAAACCGGTGACGTCCCGCTCGCCCGCGAGGAGCAGGCCGAGGAAGCCGAAGTCCTCGGCGGCGGCGCCGTCTCCGGAGCGGCCCAGAAGGCGCAGTGCGTCGAGGCAGCGGCGACCCTCGGCGTAGGCGGTGGCCAGGGTGTCGGGGTGTGCGAGGAGGTCGGCGACGGGGGCGGAGGCGCCCACGGTGACCGGTTCGTGGACGGCCGTGCCGAGGTGGCTCGCGGTGCGCCGGGCCACCTCGGTGGCGGTGTCACCGGGGCCGAGGGGCAGCAGCAGGACGGTGCCGCCGTCGCGGGCCGCGGCCAGGCCGTGCCGGGTGGCGGCCAGGTGGGAGGCCGCGGCCCACAGCCTGCGGCGGGCGGCGGCCTCCTGTTCGGCGTCGGCCGCCGGGCCGTCGAGCCGGGCGGCCAGGACGACATGGGTGGCGTCGAGGTCGGCGTGCAGCCGGGCTGCGCGGGCGCGCAGCAGGCGGGGGTCGCGGTCGTGGGCGTCGAGCAGGTCGTCGAGGAGTTCACCGCGGACGCGCTGCTCGGCCTCGGCGGCGGAGCGGCGGGCGAGCAGGAGCAGCGAGGTGACCATCGCGGCGCGTTCCAGGGTGAGCTGGTCGACGGGGTCCAGGCCCGGGTGGCCGCGCAGCACGAGGGAGCCGAGGAGTTCACCGCCCGCGGCCACCGCGGCGATCCAGTCGTCCCCGTGCCGCACCGCGTGGCCCTCGGCCCGGGACGCCTCGAGCGCCTGCGGCGGTGTGGCGTCCGCCTCGGCGAACTCGACGGTTCCGGCGAGGACTTGGGACACCGCGGCGGCGACGTCGTGGACTCCGCCGCCGCGCAGCACGAGTTCGGCGAGCCGGTCGTGTACGTCCGAGGCGCGTTCGATGACCTCGCTGCGGTCCCGGATGATCTCGTTGGCGCGCTCCAGCCCGGCGAGCGCCGAGCGGGTCTCGGTGAGCAGGTTCGCGGTGTCGATGGCGGTCGCGGCGAGGGCGGCGAAGGAGCCGAGCAGTGCGATCTGCTCCCGTTCGAAGACCCGGGCCCGCCGGTCCGCGGCGAACAGCACACCGATGACATGGGGCCCGAGCATCAGAGGAACGCCGAGAATGGCGACCAGGCCCTCGTCCCGCACGCCCGCGTCGATGGCGCGTGTGTGCTGGAAGCGGGCGTCCTTGAAGTAGTCGTCGGTGACATACGGCCGGGCCGTCTGGGCGACGAGTCCGCCGAGCCCCTCCCCCATGCCCAGGCGCAGCTGCTGGAAGCGGGCCGCGACCGAGCCCTCGGTGACCCGCATATAGGTGTCGCCCCGGTCGGGGTCGTTGAGGCTGAGGTAGGCGACGTCCGTGCCGAGCAGCGAGCGGGCGCGCTGCACGATCGCCTGCAGGACCGCGTCCAGGTCTCTGAGGCCCGCCAGGTCGTGCGCGGTTTCGAAGAGGGCGGACAGCTCCGCCTCGCGACGGCGGCGTCCTTCCAGGTCCGAGCGGACCCGCAGGGCGAGGAGCCTGGCCCGCTCCAGCGCGGCGATCCGGTCGGCCGGGCGGCCCTCGGCGCGGGCGAGCAGCACCGGCTGCTCGTACGCCTCCGCCGGCGCGCCGCGCGCCAGCAGTTCGAGGAACGGCGTCTCGGCGCCGGGGTCGGGTGTGACGGCGGCGCCGGACGGCGCCCCGGCACCGGTGGCGGGGCGTCCGGCGGAGTGCAGGTGATCGCGGGACATGGTCACAGGATTCCGCATCGTCCGTCGGTCCGTCGGGGCCTGTGGAAAACCTCCGGTCGCGTGGGTGGCGGGCCGCTCAGTGCGCCGTCCAGCCGCCGTCGAGGACCAGCGAGGTGCCGGTGACGAAGGACGCCCGGGGGCTGCACAGGTATGCCACGGCCTCGGCGACCTCCTCGGGTTCGATGAGCCGCTTGACGGCGCTGTCCTGCAGGAGCACCTCGGACAGCACGCGCTCCTCGGGGATGCCGTGCGCCCGTGCCTGGTCCGTGAGCTGCTCCTCGACCAGTGGGGTGCGCACATAGGCGGGGTTCACACAGTTCGAGGTGACTCCATGCGGCGCGCCTTCGAGGGCGGCCGTCTTGGACAGGCCCTCGAGACCGTGTTTGGCGGCCACATAGGCGGACTTGAAGGCCGAGGCGCGCAGACCATGGACGGAGGACACATTGATGATGCGGCCCCAGCCCTGCCCGTACATGTGCGGCAGGGCACCGCGGATGAGCCGGAACGGCGCCTCCAGCATCACGGTCAGCACGGTGTGGAAGACCTCGGGCGGGAACTCCTCGATGGGGCGCACCAGCTGCAGTCCGGCGTTGTTGACCAGGACGTCGGTGCCGGCGGCGGCGAGTTCGGCGGCGTCCAGGTCCGTGAGGTCCAGGACGTGCGGTTCGACGCCGCCCGCCAGACCGCGGGCCGCCTCGGCCAGCGCTTCCAGGCCCGTAGCGTCCCGGTCGACGGCGCTCACTTTGGCCCCGGCGGCCGCGAGACGCAGCGCGCAGGCACGGCCGATGCCGCCGGCGGCGCCGGTGACGAGGGCGGTGCGGCCGCCGAGGTCGAGCGTGGGGGCGTGTCGGCCGGGCAGGGCGCTGTGCGAGGTCATGTGCCGAACCTAGGCAGCCTTCCCGCCCGGCCACATATGGTCAGACCCCATAGTTCACTCGAAACTCATAGGCTCGAACCATGTGGGTTCATCGGACATGGCCTGCTTGATCCGAATGAGGTGGCGTTCGTCCATCTCCGGCAGCGCGTCCACCTCGAACCACCCGACCTGCAGGGACTCGTCGTCGTTGACCCGCGCCTCGCCGCCGACGGCCCGGCAGCGGAAGGTGATGTCCATGAACTGGCAGATGTCGCCGTTGCCGAAGGTGACCGGCTCTCCCGATTTCACCATCACGATCCGTTCCGCCACACACCGCACGGCGGTCTCCTCGTACACCTCGCGCACGGCGCAGGCGGCGGGCTGCTCACCGGGATCCGGGATGCCGGAGAGCACCGCCCACTTGTGGTTGTCCGCACGCTGCCCCAGCAGGACTCTGCCCTGGTCGTCGAAGACCACGGCGCTGACTCCGGGGAGCCACAGCAACTGGTGTCCGGCGGAGCCGCGGAGCGTACGGATGAAGTCAGGAGTAGCCATGGAACCGACCCTAACCGGCCGGTTCCCCTCCTTCAGCGCAACGCCTCGGGCGCACGACGGGCGTGCCGCTACGCCTCGTCGGCGCGCCGGCCGCGCACACCGGCGCCGATCGCCCAGCCGAGCCCGCCCGCGGCGACCAGCACCAGGGCGATCTCGGGCAGGATGCCCAGCTCGGTGGCGGGCGTCTTCGAGGAGCGCAGCGGCACCTTCTGGACCAGGTAGTCGGCCACGAACATGCCGGTCTTCTTGGTGATCCTCCCGTCCGGCATGATGACGGCGCTGACACCGCTGGTCACCGGCACGGTCACGGTACGGCTGTGCTCGACGGCGCGGACGCGGGACATGGCGAGCTGCTGGTAGGTCATCTCGCTGCGGTCGAAGGTCGCGTTGTTGCTCGGCACGGAGATCATCTGAGCGCCGTCGGTGACCTCGGACCGCACGGCCCAGTCGAAGGCGGCCTCGTAGCAGGTGACCAGGCCGACCTTGGCGCCGTCGAAGTCGAACACGCCCGGCTTCGTGCCCCGGCTGAAGTCCTGGCGGACCATGCTGGTCCAGTTCTTGTTGATCGCCCCGACCAGCGACCGCAGCGGGAGGTACTCGCCGAACGGCTGGATCTGCCGCTTGTCGTACGTCTGCGTGGGGCCCTTGACCGGGTCCCACAGGATCTGCTCGTTGAGCAGCTTCCCGTCGCGCTCGACGACACCGCCCACCGAGATGGGCGCGCCGACGGCCTTGGCCGCGTCGTCGAGGATCTGGGCCGCGTCGGCGTTGGTGAAGGGGTCGATGTCGGAGGAGTTCTCCGGCCACAGGACGAAGTCGGGCTTGGCGACCTTGCCCGCCTTGACGTCTGCGGCGAGCTTCCGGGTCTCTCGCGCGTGGTAGTCGAGCACCGCGCGCCGCTGGGCGCTGAACTCCAGACCGGCGCGCGGCACGTTGCCCTGGATGACCGCGACCGTCGCGGTGCCGTTCTCCGCCGCGTCGCTGACCAGGCCTCGGGCGGCCACCGCTCCCGCCACCGGGACGGCCACGCTCAGCAGGGCCGTGGCCGCGGCCGCCTTGCGGAGGGTCCGGGTGCGGCGCCCCTCGGCGACCAGCCGCCCGGCCTCGTACAGACCGAAGCCGCACAGGACGACCGCGAAGCCGAGCACCGGCGTCCCGCCCACCGCGGCGAGCGGCAGGAAGACGCCGTCCGCCTGACCGAACGCGATCTTGCCCCAGGGGAAGCCACGGAAGGGAACACGCGCGCGTGCCGCCTCGCCCGCGATCCATACGGCTGCCCCCCACAGCGGCCAGGCGGGCAGCTTGGACACCGCGGCGACGCCCGCACCGACCAGGGCGACGAAGACCGCCTCGATGGCCACCAGCGCCAGCCACGGCCCTGGACCGACCTCCACGCCCGTCCACACCAGCAGCGGCAGCAGGAAGCCGAGGCCGAAGAGGTAGCCGAGACCGAGGGCCGCCTTCCAGCCGCGGCCGCGCAGCACCCAGGCGAAGCCGGCGAAGGCGGGCACCGCGAGCCACCACAGGGTGCGGGGCGGGAAGCTGACGTACAGGAGCACGCCGCAGAGCGCGGCGGCTGCGGCCGGGACCAGGCGCCGGAGCAGCCGGAGGCCGCGCGCGGTGGGCGCGGGCTGCGACTGGAGCTGGTCCGACTGGTCCACGGAGGTTGCGGTGACGGTCACTCGGGGAGTGTACGGCGGGTGACCTTGCTGCCGACAGGACGGTCCAGGTGGCGGGGAGCACAGCGCCCGCGGTCCGAAGCCACATCCTTCCTGCTCGACTCGTCCACAAAACGGTCATCAGCCGTTACGGTGTGCCGGAGCCTGTGTCGTGCGGTCGTCCCGGCCGCGCGGACGGGTCGGCCACAGGTCGGGGGACCGGGTTACGAGGGGCGACTGGGTGGGTTCAACGGGGATGGCGGCGGGGGCGGACGCGGAAAGCGACAGACGAAACGTTTCTGACGCCACGGGCGTCGTGGTGCTCGGAGCCTGCGCCGCGTGGGCGCTGATCACCGCGGCGGCGCACGGCGGGCGGCCCGAGGGCGTCCTGCTCGCGGTGCTGGCCGTGGCCGCCGGCTATGCCTCGGGCCGGATCTCCGGAGCCTTGTTGCCGGTCGCCGCGCCCTGCGCCGGGGCGCTGGCCGGACTCGGACTGGCGGTGGCCATGCCCCACCTCGCGCCAGGCCCCCAGTTCACCACCCCGCTCGGGCCCACCGGCGCCACCGCGGCGCTGCTGACCCTGGCCACCGGAGCCGCCTGCTGTGCCGCGTGGGCCACGCCCGTGCCGGCCCTCCGGCTCGCCCTGCGCCTGCTGGCCCTCGGGATCACGCTGACCGCGGCCGCGCTGGGCTCGGCCGTCGGATGTGCCCTGGCCGCCGCCGTCCTGCTGTGCTCGCTCGCGGCGGGCCGGACGAGCCGACGCGGCCTCGGCCTCACGGGCCTGGCCCTGGCGGCGGCCCTGATGACCGGAGTGACCTGTGCACTCGCCGAGAACGCCCTTCCGGAGGGGCTCACCGCGTCCCTGGAGGGCCGGCTCACCCAGCACCGCGTCGGGCTGTGGCAGGACGCGCTGCGGCTGGCCCGCAGGAACACCGCCCTGGGCATCGGCCCCGGCCGCTTCGGCGAACTGAGCACCACCGCACAGCAGGCACTGCTGCCCGACGGCAAGCCGCACTCCGCGCCCCTGCAACAGGCGGCCGAACAGGGGCTCGTCGGGGTGCTGCTGCTTGCGGCGGCGTTCTGCTGGGTGCTGTACGCCCTGTGGCGCAGCCCCCGCAGCACACCGGTCGCGCTCACCGCGGGCGCCGCTCTCACGGCGCTGGGCGCGGTCGCCGCGGTCGGCAACGCGCTGAGTTTCACCACGGTGTCGGTCGGCGCGGGACTGCTGGCCGGCCTGGCCACGGCCCGACCGCTCGTCGCGCACGAAACCCCGGAACAGTGACTTGGCACGACACCCCGGAACACTGACTCCGGCCGGCCGGAGTCGGTGCGCGGGCCTCACCGAGGCGTATCGATGCGCCCCCTCACAGCTCCCGCGACCTCAGCGAGCGGTCCCCGTGGCGATCGACCGCAGGCGGTCCCGGATGGCCACCACCGCGGACTCGGCGTTGTCCACGGTGATCGTGAACGTGTGCCCGTCCCACAGGCGCAGGACCACACCCTCGCCCCGGCGTACCACCACCGCCGTACCCTTCTCGGGACGCCAGCGGTAGCCCCAGCCGCCCCAGTTCCGCGGAGTCACTATCGGGGCGAACTCGGCTCCGGCGACCTGGTCGAGCGGGATCCGGCGGCGGGGCACACCCATATGGCCGCAGCGCACCTCGACGCACTCCCTGTCGAGCTTCAGGTCGACGTGCACGAACGCGAGAGTGCCGAAGAGGACCAGCAGTCCGGCCGCGATGCAGCCCACGACGGACATGACCAGCGGGGCGACGCCCGAGGTCCAGGCGGAGTCCACCGCCAGTTCGATACCGAGCGCCATGCAGGCCGCGCCGGCGAGAGCCAGCAGCCACTGGACCCGGTTCGTCGCACGTCCGGTCCACACCTCTGGCTGCACGATGTCCGCGTCGTGGGGGTGGTCCCTCATAACTACGAGGTTACTCAGGTTTCGCTGCGCGGGTACCGCGTCGCGGAGGGTGACTCCCGCGGACGAGGGCACCCGGGGTCAGCGGGCGGGGGTGACGGCGGGCAGGAGCCTGCCCTCGGCGTAGTTCAGCGCGGGCACGGGCAGCTCGCCCTCGTGTCCGCTCAGCAGCACCGTCAGGGTGCCGTCGGCCGGAGCCCCGGGGGCGGGCTCCTCGCCGATGCGGCGCAGCGCCTGCGCGGCCACCGCCCCGGCGGAGCCGTGCAGGACCAGCGGCGGCGCGTCCGGCCGCTGCACTGCGGCGCGGATACGTTCCGCCACGAGTTCGTAGTGGGTGCAGCCCAGGACGACGGTCGTCACCTCGTCCGGAGTCAGTGCGGCGGCCGCGGCGACGGCGGCGTCGATGGCCGCCTCGTCGGCGTGCTCCACGGCCTCGGCGAGGCCCCAGCAAGGCACCTCGGTGACCGGGACGCCGTCGGCGAACTGCTCGATGAGACCGCGCTGGTACGGGCTGCCCGTGGTGGCGGGCGTCGCCCAGATCGCGAAGGGGCCGCCGCCGGCCGCGGCGGGCTTGATCGCCGGGACCGTGCCGATCACCGGGACGGCGGGCTCCAGCCGGGCGCGCAGCGTGGGCAGGGCGTGCACGGTCGCCGTGTTGCAGCCGACGATGAGCGCATCGGGCCGGTGGGCCGCGGCGGCCTCGGCGACGGCCAGGGCACGAGCGGTGAGGTCCTCCGGGGTACGCGGCCCCCAGGGCATGCCGTCGGGGTCCAGGGAGAGGACGAGATCCGCGTCGGGGCGCAGGCGCCGTACCGCGGCGGTGGCCGCCAGCAGGCCGATTCCGGAGTCCATGAGCGCGATCTTCACCCGGCCACGATAGACGATGGGCCCCTGTGGACCGGCCGGGTGGGGCAGACTGCGCGGGTGAGCGCGATCGTGTGGATCTCCGCCCTGTCCCTCGCCGCCTGGCTGTGGCTGCTGCTCTGCCAGGGCTTCTTCTGGCGTACGGACGTACGGCTGCCGCCGCGCAGGGATCCGGACGACTGGCCGTCCGTGTGTGTCGTCGTACCGGCCAGGGACGAGGCCGCCGTGCTGCCGGCGAGCCTGCCGTCGCTGCTGGCACAGGACTATCCGGGGCGGGCGGAGATCTTCCTGGTCGACGACGGCAGTTCGGACGGCACCGGGGAGCTGGCCCGCGAACTGGCCGCGCGCCATGGCGGACTGCCGCTGACGGTGGGCTCCCCCGGCGAACCGCCTGCGGGCTGGACGGGCAAGCTCTGGGCCGTTCGGCACGGCATCGCCCTGGCACGCGCGCGTGGTCCCGAGTACCTGCTGCTGACGGACGCGGACATCGCCCACGCGCCCGACAGCCTGCGCCAACTGGTGGCGGCGGCACGCACCGGGAACTTCGACGCCGTGTCGCAGATGGCCCGGTTGCGGGTGGAGAGCCTGTGGGAGCGCCTCGTGGTGCCCGCCTTCGTCTATTTCTTCGCTCAGCTGTACCCGTTCCGCCGGATCGGCCGGAGGGGGGCACGGACGGCGGCCGCGGCGGGCGGCTGTGTGCTCCTGCGCGCGGACACGGCAGGGCGGGCGCGGATCCCCGATGCCATCCGGCAGGCCGTCATCGACGACGTGGCCCTTGCCCGCGCCGTGAAGGGCGGCGGGGGCCACATCTGGCTCGGGCTGGCCGAGCGGGTGGACAGCGTGCGCCCCTACCCACGGCTGCACGATCTGTGGCGCATGGTCTCGCGCAGCGCGTACGCACAGCTGCGGCACAGCCCGCTGCTGCTCCTCGGTACGGTCGCCGGCCTGGCGCTGGTGTACCTCGTGCCGCCCGCGGCCGTGGTGGCCGGTGCCGTCGCGGGAAGTACGGCGGCCGCGCTCACCGGCGCCTGCGCGTGGCTGGTGATGACGGCGACGTACGTCCCGATGCTCCGCTACTACCGCCAGCCGCTGTGGCTCGCTCCCCTGCTGCCCTTCACCGCGTTCCTCTACCTCCTCATGACGGTCGATTCCGCGGTGCAGCACTACAGAGGGCGCGGGGCGGCCTGGAAGGGCCGCACATACGCGCGTCCGGACACCGTGCCCGACGAGGGCTGACCCCGTTCCCCTTATTGGTTACGGCCGGGGTCCGCTTATTGGTTACGGCCGGGGTCCGCTCACTTACGGCCGGGGGTCCAGTTCATCCCCCATCCATAGGCGCGGTCGACGGTCCGCTGCGGGCTCACTCCGCGGTCCGGCACCAGGTACCGCGCCTCGCGCTGGACGACGAGGTCGGCGCCGGTGTTGGTGATCAGGGCGAGCGCGCACACGGTTGAGGGGACGGTGCACTCGTCGAGGGAGAAGTCGACCGGGGCGCCGTGCTGCGGCTGGAGCGTGACCGTCGCGTGCAGGTCCGCGAAGGAGGAGGCGCCTTCGTAGATGGTCACGAAGACGAGGACGCGCCGGAAGTCCCGGGTGTGGTCGAGGTTGACGGTGAGGTTCTCACCGCTCGCCACGGCGCCGGTGCGGTCGTCGCCGTCGAGGTGGATGTACGGGGGCCGGTGCAGCGATCCGAAGGCGTTGCCGAGGGCCTGTACGACTCCCTTGCGGCCGTCGGCGAGTTCGTAGAGGGCGCACAGGTCGAGGTCGAGGTCTCCCCGCGCCGCGCCCCACCGGTCGCCCCAGCCGGGGGACTGCTTGCGCATCTGCCAGTTGAGGTTGACGCGCAAGGTGCCGGAGGTGCCGCCCTGCTTGGCCAGCGACACCGAGGGGGCCGCCTTGGTGAGCGTGACCTTGCTGAGGCGGACCGGCTGGGCGGGCGGCGCCGGCGGGGGCAGGTGGACCGGAGGCCCGGACGGCGGGGGCAGGGGGGCGGCCGGTCCCGACGGCGGAGGCAGGTGGGCGGTGGAAGCCGGGGGCGGTGGCATCGGGGCGGGCGGCGCCGGCGGGGGCGGCACGGTCACCGGGGGTGCGACGGGCGGGACGGTGGGAGGGGCCGCGTGCTGCGGCTCGTCCACGGTGATCCCGAAGTCCGTGGCCAGGCCCTCGAGTCCGCTGCTGTAGCCCTGGCCCACCGCCCGGAACTTCCAGCCGCCCTGGCGGCGGTAGAACTCGCCCAGCACGAAGGCCGTTTCCGCCGTGGCACCGGGGCTGTCGAAGCGGGTGACCACATCGCCCCGGTCGGCGTCCTGGACCTCGATGTACAGGTCGGGCACCTGTCCGAAGGTGCCGCCGTCCGCGGAGGCCGCGAGGACGACCCGCTCGACGGCGCCCTCCACGCGCGCGAGGTCGACGAAAAGGGTGTCGGTGACCCGTCCGCCCGTGTTCCGCTTGCCCTCGTGCCGGACCGCGCCCGAGGTGTGCGCCGGCTGGTTGTAGAAGACGAAGTCGCCGTCGGAGCGCACCTTTCCCGCCGCGAGGAGCAGCGCCGAGGCATCCGCGTCCGGGACGCCGGGTCCGGAGCGCCAGCCCAATTCGACACGCAGGGCCTTCGTCGGCACCGGCGCATTCGACCCTTTCGGCATTGACATGTACGCCCCCATCTCATGTGTCACCCCGCCGGACCGCACCCCGGCCGCCGGTTTCCATCCCTACCCGCCCAACCTATTCCCGAGGGCCGGCGAACTCCCACGGGCGGCACGGGAAGATCGCCGGCCAACCCCCGGTAACCCGCCGGGAACTCGGCCTTTACACGATCAGAACGCTGGCCGCCGCCCTTTTTTGCCAAGTTCGCTCGGATTAGGGATCCCGCGTCACTGCCGACACGGAAAACAACCCTCTTATCGGTCTCCCCAACCAGCACATCGTGGGCTTAACTTATGTGCCATGACCTCCCCCCGCTCCACTTATGGTGGCGGCTACTACTCCGCCTCCTTCCCGGACACCCCGATCTACGACTCGCTCGTGGCCGAGCGGGGCACCCCGCAGATCGCCCCGATCCGGGTCCCCGCCGCCTATGACATGGGCGGCAACCTGCCGGCGATGGGCAGCCACCTGCCCGCGCTGCCCTCGGCACTGCCCGCGCTCCCTGCGGGTCCGTCGCACCACGTTCCCGCCTATGGCTACCCGCAGGCGCCGCAGCCCGCTCCGCTGCAGCAGGCACCCGCGGCCTACATCCCACAGCAGGCCACCGCGCCCCGCGGCTATCCCGGCCCGCAGATGCAGCAGCCGCCCCGGCCCATGGCGGCGGGCACCGGCTACGAGGCGATGCGTCCCGCGGCTCCGCGGCCCGCGCCCGCTCCGTACCAGGACCCGTACAACCAGCAGCAGTACCGCGGCTACTGACCGGCCTCCCCGGCTGTCGGTGCTGCCTGGCACCATGGCTGTATGGGGAACGCCGTTCTGCAGTCGATTCACATCCACCCGGTCAAGGCGTTCCGGGGCGTCTCACTGCGGCAGGCCGTGGTGGAGCCCTGGGGGCTGTCCGGGGACCGGCGCTGGGCTCTGATCGACGACGGGGGAAAGGTCGTCACACAGCGCGAGCAGCCGCGTCTCGCGCTGGCCGCCGCCGAGCTCGTGCCCGGCGGCGGCATTCGCTTGTCCGCGCCGGGGCGGGAGCCCGTGACGGTGCCGGTTCCGGAACCGGCGGGCACGGTACCGGTGAACATCTTCGGCACCAAGGTGGAAGCGGTCCTGGCGGAGGATGCGGCCGGCGCCTGGTGCGCCGATTATCTGGAGGCCGACGTCCGTCTCGTCCATCTCGACGATCCGGCCACCCGCCGCCCGGTCGACCCGGACTACGCGCTGCCGGGCGAGACCGTGAGCTTCGCGGACGGCTACCCGCTGCTGGTCACCACCGTCGCCTCCCTCGACGCCCTGAACTCCCTGATGGCACAGGGCGACCACGCCCACGAGGGCCCGCTGCCGATGAACCGCTTCCGGCCGAACGTGGTCGTGGCGGGCACCGAGGCCTGGGCCGAGGACGGCTGGTCGCGCCTCGCCATCGGCGAAGCGGTGTTCCGCGTGGCCAAAATGTGCGGGCGATGCGTCGTGACCACGACCGACCAGGACACCGCGGTACGCGGCCGGGAGCCCCTGCGCACCCTGGCGCGGCACCGCCGCTTCGGCACCAGTCTGGTCTTCGGCCAGAACCTGGTGCCCACCTCGCCCGGCACGATACGGGTCGGTGACCCGGTGCGGATCCTCGACTAGGACTCGAGGCACTCGACCGGCACTCCAGGAGGGCGCTGTCTTCTGGAGGAGGGCGGTCTTCCACGGACGGTCCCACGATCGGGTCGACGCACGGGGAACCGTACACCGGGGCCCGGTCGTTGGGGTGGGGTGAGAAGTGCACAAGAGGTTCCGGTCAGAGGGTCAGAGGTGATTTCGCTCTCTCTTCGACCGGGCCCGCGGGTGAGCGGCTCCGCCGGGGGTTATCACGGAGCGGGAAGGGGGGTGCGGGACTGTGCGAGCAATCAGCGGTCTCTGGCGCTGGCGGCACAATCCGCTGCGCCGCACGACCGACCTGGTCGAGGCCTGGGTGGCCTTCGCGTCCCTGCTGCTCATCGTGGTGGCCGCACCCGTGATCGGTTCGCTCGTCGGGGCGGTGGCACAGGACGCCCTGCAGCGGTCCGTCGTCGACCAGCACCGCTCCCGCCATCCCGTCACGGCCACCGTGGTGCGCAAGCTGGACAGCGCCCGGCTCGAGCCCGACCCCGACACGACCACGGCGCACGACAGCCGCAGTCGTGTCCTCGCCGACTGGACCGCCCCCGACGGCACCCGGCACCACGGCCCGGTGATGTCGAACCTCAAGTCCCCGCACAAGGGCGACCACTTCAGACTCTGGACGGACCCGCGCGGCCGCATCGTCGCCCGCCCGCTGGACTCCGCGACGGCGACGACGCACGCCGTGCTCGCCGGGTTCGGCGCGGCGCTCCTGACCGCGGGGGCGGTCGAGAGCGGCAGACGGCTGATCGTGTGGCGCATGGTTCGCCGGAGGTACGCGCGTTGGGACCAGGCCTGGGACCGCGCGGGTCCGGACTGGGGCAGGACCGGCACCGGCAGCTGACCGCCTTCCGTCTCTGGTCAACCCACTGCCTGCGCGCACGCTACGGTGGACCGGCCGAACCATTCGGCATCGACCCGCGCGCGAGGGAGTCGTAGGGGCCGCATGCCCCGAAGGCGAACGAGCCATCAGCACGACGAGGTGGGGGCACAGCAACGCCATGGCACAGGGCACCGTCCAGGTGACGCACACCGGCACATCGCGGTGGCGGCGCCGCACGGGTGAGTACTCTTCGCTCGCCGCCGCCCTGGAGGCCGCGGCCGACGGGGACGTCCTCACCGTCGCCCCTGGTACCTACCGGGAGAATCTCGTCGTCGAGCGGGCGGTGACGCTGCGCGGCCCCGAGGGCTCGCCCGGCTCGGTCCGCATCGCGCCCACGGAAGGGGTGCCGCTGACCCTGCGCGCCTCGGCCGTGGTACAGGACCTGCACGTGGAGGGGCAGGACGCGGCCGCGCCCGCGCTGCTGGTCGAGGAGGGTACGCCGGAGCTGCTGGACGTCCGGGTCGTCACCCGGTCCGCCGCGGGAATCGAGGTCCGCGGCGGCGCCCGGCCCACCGTGCGCCGCTGCACCGTCGACAACCCCGCCGGTATCGGCATCGCCGTGCTCGACGGTGGCGGCGGGGTGTTCGAGGACTGCGAGGTGGTCGCGGCCGGCCAGTCCGGCGTCGCGGTACGCGGCGGTGCGCACCCCCGGCTGGATCGCTGCCGGGTGCACCACGCCTCCGGCGCGGGCCTGATGGTCACGGGCGAGAACTCCGCGCTGGAAGCGGTCGGTTGCGAGGTCTACGAGATCCGGGGCTCCGGAGCCCAGGTGACCTCGCGGGCCACCGCACACCTGACCGACTGCGATGTGCACCGCACCACCGCCGACGGCGTCACGCTCGACACGGAAGCCGCGCTCACCCTCGCCGACTGCCGTATCCACGACATCCCGGAGAACGCCGTCGACCTGCGGTCCCGCTCCGTGCTGACACTGACTCGGACGACGGTGCGTCAGTTCGGTCGCAACGGCCTGTCGGTGTGGGACCCGGGCACACGCGTGGACGCCAACCAGTGCGAGATCTTCGACAGCACGGGCGACTATCCCGCGGTGTGGGTGAGCGACGGCGCCACCGCGGTGCTCGACTCCTGCCGCGTGCACGACGTGCCGGACGCGCTGTTCGTCCTGGACCGTGGCTCCCGCGCGGACGTCGTCGACAGCGATCTGTCCCAGGTGCGCAACACGGCGGTGTCGGTGAGCGACGGCGCCACCGCGCAGCTGGACGACTGCCGGATCCGGGACGCGGCCACCGGCGCGTGGTTCCGGGACCACGGCAGCGGCGGCACCCTCAACAACTGCACGCTGGACGGCACCCAGACCGGTGTCATCGTCACCAAGGGCGCCGACCCCACCATCGAGCGCTGCACGGTCGACTCCCCGGCGGAGGCGGGCTTCTATGTGTCGGCCGGCGGCCGGGGCAGCTTCCTGGGCTGCCGGGTGACCGGGAGCGCCGGGTACGGCTTCCACGTCATAGACGGATGCCGTACGACGCTGAAGAAGTGCCGCACGGAACGGTGCGCGCGCGGCGGCTACGAGTTCGCCGACGCGAGCCCGGACGCGGCATCGGGCACGGGCCCTGTCGTGGAGGACTGCACCAGCGACGAGAGCGGGGCCGGGATCGGGCGCCCGGCGGCGGAGACTGCGGTGCAGACGGCGAACCAGTCCTCCGGTCTGCTGGGCGCGATCCCCGGGCAGCGCACGACCGAACAGGAGCCGCTCGTCGGCGCCACGGAACCGGAGAGGCCGTCGCGGACCTCGCAGGCCGTGCTCGGTGAACTCGACGCGCTGGTCGGCCTGGAGAGCGTCAAGCGCGAGGTCCGCGCCCTCACCGACATGATCGAGGTCGGCCGGCGCCGTCAGCAGGCGGGCCTCAAGGCCGCTTCGGTCAAGCGCCATCTGGTCTTCACCGGTTCCCCCGGCACCGGAAAGACCACAGTGGCCCGGCTCTACGGCGAGATCCTCGCCTCCCTCGGCGTCCTCGACAAGGGCCATCTCGTCGAGGTCTCCCGCGTCGACCTGGTCGGCGAGCACATCGGCTCCACCGCGATCCGCACCCAGGAGGCCTTCGAACGGGCACGCGGCGGCGTGCTGTTCATCGACGAGGCGTATGCGCTGTCGCCCGAGGACGCCGGCCGTGACTTCGGCAAGGAAGCCATCGACACGCTCGTGAAGCTGATGGAGGACCACCGGGAGTCGGTGGTGGTCATCGTCGCGGGCTACACGGCAGAAATGGAGCGGTTCCTCTCCGTCAACCCCGGTGTGGCGTCCCGCTTCTCCCGGACCATCACCTTCACCGACTACGGCCCCCGGGAACTGCTGCGCATCGTGGAGCAGCAGGCCGAGGAGCACGAGTACCGACTGGCGCCGGGCTCGCCGGAGGCCTTGGTGAAGTACTTCACGGAGATTCCCAAGGGCCCGGCCTTCGGCAACGGACGCACGGCTCGCCAGACGTTCGAGGCGATGGTGGAACGGCACGCGAGCCGGGTCGCCCAACTCGCCGAGCCGACCACCGACGATCTGACCCTGCTCTACGCCGAGGACCTGCCCGAGCTGCCCTGAGAACCGGCCTCCCCGTCCGGGTCCGGCCCGGCGGGCGGCTCGTCCCGATGCCGCGGGCCCGGCACATCCGGCCGCAGCCGCGCCAGCAGTCGTGCCCGTTCCTCGGCGAAGGCCGGGTCCGCCTGGTAGTCGCAGTGGCCGAGGATGGGGGCGGGCAGGGGGTGCAGGGGGGTGCGGCCGTAGGCGAGCGGGTCGTGCAGCGGCTCGCGGTCCACCTCGGGCCCGCAGTCGCCGGGCAGGCGGACGGGGCCGCCGATGGGGTCGGTGAGGCGGTAGAGATTGCGCCAGCAGGCGACCTCGCGGTGCAGGGAGCTCAGCGCGGGCGGCCCGAAGTGGGCCGGGAACCAGCGGCCGTACAGGCGCTCCAGTGGGGAGCCGTATGTCAGCAGCGCGACCTTCTTGCGTACGGACGGCTCGAGCTGCCAGGCCGCTGCGGCCGCGAGCACGCTGCCCTGGGAGTGTCCGGAGATGACCACACGGCCGCCTGTGCGCCGGGTCCAGGTCGCCATCCGCCAGGTCAGGTCCGGTACCGCGCGCTCGGCGTAGCAGGGCGGGGCGAAGGGGTGGGCGGCGCGCGGCCAGAAGGTGCCGACGTCCCAGAGGATGCCGATGGTGCGCCGGGCCGAGGCGTCCTTGTAGGCGCGGCGGCCCCAGGTGACGAACAGTATGAAGCCGAGTCCGACCAGCCAGGAACCCAGCGCCTGCGAGGTCTCGGCCACGCCCTGGACGACGGTGTGGGCGCGACGGGTCGCCTCGCCCGGGGTCCGCTCGCTGACCTGGGCACCCACCAGCGCTCCGGCACCCAGCAGGAACGTGGCGGCGGAGACGACGGCGACCACGAGGGGCACCCGGTCGGTGAGGGCGGCCACGGCCCGGGTGCGTGCGATACGGCGGGTACGTGCCGTGTCCTCGGGCTCTCCCCGGTGGCCCCGTTCCACCGTGCGCCGCTCGGCGCGGCTGCGCTGCCAGGTGCGCCAGGTCAGCACTGAGGCCAGGGCGAGCACGGCCAGCAGGAGGGGTGGGATCACCGAGGCCTGCCAGGTGAGCAGCACGGGCGGTCCGGTGATCGAGCCGCCGGTGCCGTCCAGCCAGTCGGCCACGCGCTGTGCGACACCTGCCGACATCACCCCGCCCAGCGCGCAGGCGAGCAGTGCGACCGCCGGTCCGCCCAGGCCGCGCAGGGCGGCGCGCGGGTCGGGGTGCCGGCGGTGCAGGTCGTGGGCGACCACGCCGAGGGCGATGACCAGCACACCCTGTGCCAGCGCGATGCCGCCGAAGGCAGTGTCGCCGGGCAGCCGCCCGGTCGAGTGCCACCCCGGCCGCGGCCAGCCCGCGTACAGCAGGGTGAGGGCGAGCAGGGCCAGGGCACCGAGCGGCAGGCGCCGTACCAGGTGCTCGTCGAGCTCCTGGTCGAGGCGGTTCTCGCTGCGGCCCCGGCGGCAGACCACCCACACCACGACGGCCGCGCAGCCGGCCGTCGCCGCGGCCAGCAGCGGGCCCAGTGTCCCCGGTGCCGCGGGTCCGCCCGCCCGGCGGTCGAAGCCGAGCGCCGGTGTCATGACCGCGGCGGCGACCGTCAGCAGTCCCGCGGCGGTGTGGGCGGCGCGCAGCCGGGCCACCGGGCGGCGGCCGTACCAGAAGCCGGGGCGGCCCAGCGAGGTGCGGTCGTCGTGGTCGTCGGGTCCGGGATCGCGGGTCATCGGTTTCTCGGACTCGTACGCGCTCCAGGTGCGGTGCGAGAGGTACCAGAGCAGGCCGGTGAGCGCGGTCGGGACCAGCGCCGCCACGGCGAGCCGCCGCCCGGGGCGGCTCCACCAGCCGTCGCCGGACCCGGCGGGCGAGAGGAAGCCCAGCCAGGAGTGGTGCCGGGCGCAGGCACCGGCGCCCGCGCACTGCCAGGCGGCGAGGTCGAGTGACACCTCGCAGGCGGCCGCCACCAGCAGCACCGTCAGGGTGAGTCCCGCGAGCCGTACCAGCAGCCCGTACAGCTGCACCGCCCGTTTCCGGCCGCGTGCGGCGGGGCGCATCCAGTGGGCGAGGTTGACGACCATGAAGGGCAGCAGCAGCAACCAGAGGGCGCGGGCTCCGTCGCCGGAGGTGAGGTTGCACCAGACGTACGCCTCGGGCACCGGGCCGTCCCGGTGATCGCCCGGTCCGGCCTCCGCGTCGGCGTCGTCGGCGCGCCGGAAGACCGCGGCGGTGTCGTCGCCGGTGACCCGCACCGTGCGCGGATCACCGAGTATCTCCTCGGGTGTGGTGCCCCCGACTCCATGGACGAGGAGTTCCAGGTCGGTCCGCGGTCTCCCGGGCCGTAGGGCGAGGCCGCCCGGCCCGTCCGTCGCTGCTCGTTCCTGCGCACGTTCCACTGTTCTCGCACTTCCCCCGTGACCCGCCGTCGGCTGTGTCCGTGCGGCCTTCAGGATCTCCGTTTCAGGTGCGATGTACACCTCTCGTCATGGAATCTCCCCGGTCCGAGTGACATCCGCCGGGACGGGTGGTGACCGAATGACATGCGCACGTCGGTACGGATAGTGGCGCAACCTGTGCCCTCCCGTGAAAGGATGGGACGCCCGCGCACCGGAGAAGGGCGGAATGTCCTGGTAGGGGTAGGTGCGCAGGGCGTGTCGGACGGCTTGTCGAGACGAGAGGACCGGAGCGTACGTGAGCGAGAATCAGAACCTCCTCGCGGAGCAGCGGCGCGCCCTGATCCTGGACGAGGTCCGGCGCCGCGGTGGCGTGCGGGTGAACGAACTGACCCGCAAGCTCGGCGTGTCGGACATGACGGTGCGCCGCGACCTCGACGCGCTGGCCCGCCAGGGGGTGCTGGAGAAGGTGCACGGCGGTGCCGTGCCGGTGGTCGAGGCGAGCACCCACGAGCCGGGCTTCGAGGCCAAGTCGGGTCTGGAGCTCAGCGCCAAGGAGGACATCGCGCGGACCGCGGCCCAGCTGGTCACCCCGGGCACTGCGATCGCCCTGTCGGGCGGTACGACGACCTATGCGCTCGCGCATCACCTCGTCGAGGTGCCCGATCTGACCGTGGTGACGAACTCGGTGCGGGTCGCGGACGTCTTCCACGCGGCGCAGCGCACCTCGGGGCCGCGGCAGGGCGCGGCCACGGTCGTGCTGACCGGTGGGGTGCGCACCCCGTCGGACTCGCTCGTGGGGCCGGTGGCCGACCAGGCGATCGCGGCGCTCCACTTCGATCTGCTGTTCCTCGGTGTGCACGGGATATCGGTGGAGGCAGGCCTTTCGACGCCCAACCTCGCGGAGGCGGAGACCAACCGGCGGCTGGTGCAGTCGGCGCGGCGGGTCGTGGTGGTCGCCGACCACACCAAGTGGGGCACGGTGGGCCTGAGTTCTTTCGCGGCGCTGGAGCAGGTCGACATCCTGGTCACGGACGCGGGCCTGCCGGCCGAGGCGCGGGCGGAGATCTCCGAGCATCTGCGGCGGCTGGTGGTGGCGGGCGAGACCGACGACGAGGATACAGACTTCTGACGGTCCGTCAGCTAGGGTTGCCGGCCAACGGCCCGTTCGCTCCCGTGACTTCACGAGGGGGATCTCGTCCATGGCTCACCGTCTGCGCCCGGTGGGGATCGACTTCGTCGAGACCGCCCCCGTACGTCTCGTGTTCGCACGGGAGATCAAGGCCGCCCCGGACACGGTCTTCCGTGCGCTGGTCGAGGACGTACCGGGCTGGCCGCAGTGGTTCACGGCGGTGGCGTCCGCCCGGCCGACCGAGGGCGGACGCGAGGTCCGGCTCAGGGGCGGCACGCGCTTCGAGGAGACGGTGATCGTCGCGAAGGCGCCCGAGGTGTACGCGTACCGGGTCGACCTGACGAACGTCCCGGGTCCCCGTGCCTGGGTCGAGGAGTGGCGGCTCTCCCCGGCCGGCACCGGCACACGGGTGCAGATGACCTTCGCCGTCGACGGAACCGCCCCGTTCCGCTTCCTGTTCGGCCTCGCCCGCCCGGGCACGGGCCGAGCGTTCCGGAACGCGGTCAGGGCACTGGACCGGCACCTGGCCGGCTAGGGTCCGCGTCCCAGGCGTCGCGCGGCAGGCGGGAAGTGTCGGACGGGCCCAAGGCTCGAGGGGATCCTCCAGCACGGGCACGCACGGCGACAGCAGGGGCCCCGTGTGTTCCGTGACCTTGCCCCGGACCAGGCGGAGGACGCGGATCTCGTCCCCGTGGTCCGGGTCCTCGTCGTCGCGGATGTGGAGGAGACCGTAAGACGCGGGGGCCGCCGTCCCCACGCGGGTCAGCAGGTAGAGGACGTGGCCCGTGCGGTGGTTGGGGTGGCCGCCCAGGCGGATGAAGGCCGCGCCGTTCATCCACCGCAGGTCGAGCAGACGGGGACTGTCCATCGCGGCCACATGTGTCCGGAGGTCGTCGACGATCTGCCGGAGCCGGGCGTCGTCGTCATCGTCGGCGCTCTCCAAGACGGTGATCCACCCGTGGTGTTCGAACACACACCGATGCCAGTGCGCGGCAGGCCGACCCCCCGGGAGGGAGGAGTGCTCAGTCCGGCCACGCTCCCGTCTCCAGCAGGGACTCGATCGCTGCCGCGTACGGTGCGATGTCCAGGCCCTGTTCCTCCAGCCACGCGTCCGAGTAGTACTTGTCGAGGTAGCGGTCCCCGGGGTCGCACAGCAGCGTCACCACACTCCCCCGGCAGCCCTCGGCGACCATCTCGGAGATGATCTTCAGGGCGCTCCACAGGCCCGTGCCCGTCGAGCCGCCCGCCTTGCGGCCGATGGCCCGCTCCAGGGCGCGGACGGCGGCGACGCTGGCCGCGTCGGGGACCTTCATCATCCGGTCGATGGCGCCGGGCACGAAGCTCGGCTCCATGCGCGGCCGGCCGATGCCCTCGATGCGCGAGCCGCAGTCGCAGGTGACGTCCGGATCGCCGGTGGTCCAGCCCTCGAAGAAACAGGAGTTCTCCGGGTCGGCCACGCAGATGCGGGTGTCGTACTGCATGTAGTGGACGTAGCGCGCGATGGTCGCGGAGGTGCCGCCGGTGCCCGCCGTGGCGACGATCCACGTGGGCTCCGGGAAGCGCTCCAACTCCAGTTGCCGGAAGACGGATTCGGCGATGTTGTTGTTGCCGCGCCAGTCCGTGGCCCGTTCGGCGTAGGTGAACTGGTCCATGTAGTGGCCGCCGGTCTCCACCGCGAGGCGGGCGGACTCCTCGTACATCTTGCGTGAGTCGTCCACGAAGTGGCACTGCCCGCCGTGGAATTCGATGAGGCGGCACTTCTCGGCGCTCGTCGTGCGCGGCATGACCGCGATGAAGGGCACGCCGATGAGCTTGGCGAAGTAGGCCTCGGAGACGGCCGTCGAGCCGCTGGACGCCTCGATCACCGGGCGGCCCGGCCGGATCCAGCCATTGCACAGGCCGTAGAGGAACAGGGAACGCGCGAGCCGGTGTTTGAGACTTCCGGTGGGGTGGGTCGACTCGTCCTTCAGATAGAGGTCGATGCCCCATTTCTCGGGCAACGGGAACCGCAGCAGGTGTGTGTCCGCCGAGCGGTTCGCATCCGCCTGGACCTTCCGGACAGCCTCTTTCAGCCAGTTCCGGTAGTCGGCGTTGCTGTGGTCGACGTCCAGAGTGGCGCCGGTCCGGGTCTGTGGGGTGGTGCTCACGGCGGGGCTCCTTACGCTTCGCGCCGACGGCGCCCGAGGCAGCCGCCACCCCGATCATAAGCAGCTTCCACACCACTCCTCACCTGCATAAACACCTCTTTGGACAGCCCAAAGCAGCCCCTGGGGCACACCCGTGCGGACACCCGGGGCGCATTGGGGCCAGTGCTCCGTCCTCTCGCCCCACACATCTCGGCGTACTGGTGCTCTACGCAGGCTGCGGGCAGACTGCACCGGACGGGACGAACGTCCCGAACGGGGGCGCACACTGGATCACGACACGAGCCGGAGTGCGCCGGGCCACGGCCCACGAGGCAACCGGCACGGCGACCGACGCGCACAAGGGGGCGGGGAAGGATGGCGGAGCCCGAGTTCACGGCCACGGGCGTGCGGATCGGCAAGCGACTGCGTTCGCTCACCCGGGCCGGGCAGGTCCGGATCAACGACGGCAGGCTGGAGTTGCTCACCAGTTACGGCAGTGAGATCGACAGCGCGCCGGTACAGGCGGTGCGCGCCTCCAGGCCCTGGTTCGCCCCGGACGACCGGGCGTTGGCCGACCTCAACGGCAAGCGCTATTCGCTGACGCTGGGCGATCACGACCCCGCACCGGGCGAGCCGGGCCCGCCCGCCGCACGCCGGTTCATCGAGGCGGTGCGCAGGGCGGCGGGGCGCGGCGGCTGAGCGGCGCCGAGGAGCGGCGAGTTGCGGGACCGTGACCACTGCGTCACGCTGGTCTCACGTCACTCTGGGTTTACCGGCGATAACGCTGCGAACCAGCCCGCCGGCCACGACAGCAGGCGGCCGCTTGACGCATGCACCCTGCTGGATCCGTTCTCCGTGTTCTTCCGGACCTCACGTCGGGGAGTCGCAGCCGTGATCAGTCATCCGAGCAGGCACTGCGCGGTGGAGCTTCAAGCCCTGCCGTCGCGGATCGGTCAGGTCCGCAGAATCGTATCTGCGCAGTTGCGCTACTGGCATCTGGACCCATTGATAGACCGGGCTGCGCTCGGTGTGACGGAGCTGCTGAGCAACGTCCACCGGCATGCCCAGCCCGACAAGTCGTGCACCGTGGAGATGGAGCTGCTGCTCGACCGGCTCACGGTCTCCGTACGTGACCACGATCCCCGCCTCCCCGAGGTCGCCGAGACGGCCGAGATCGCTCCGCTGGCCACCTGCGGCCGGGGGCTTGCGATGGTGGCCGCGGTGAGCGAGAGCTGGGGGGTGCGCCCCGACGGCGACAACGGCAAGGTCGTGTGGTTCACGCTGCCCGCGCCCCCGGCGACGAAGCCCAAGCCGGCCCGGCCGCGGCGCCGTACGGCCGTGGAGCAGCCCGCGCATTCGTTCGTGGAGGCCGGGCCCGCGGCCTGCGGCCCGTCACCCGCGCACGCTCCCGCCCGGTCGGCCGTTGCCGGCTGACCGGGCGGTGACGTCCTTCTCTTCTTCGCTCTGACGTGCGGCGCCCGGGGGCGACGGCGGTAGGTCGTCACTCGGTGGCGATGGCCCGCAGTACGTCCAGCCGGGCCGCGCGCCGTGCCGGGCGCAGTCCCGCCAGGGCTCCGGCGGCAAGACCCACCAGGGCGACCACCGCCAGCCGTACGGGCGGGAGCGCGAAGGCGAAGGCGCTGTCGCTCGCGCTCTCCGAGGCCCGCACCAGCACCCAGCCGAGGAACGCGCCGAGGCCGAGCCCGCCCGCCGTGCCGAAGGCGGCGACCAGGACCGACTCCCAGCGGACCATGGCCCGCAACTGGGACCGGGTCTGGCCGACGGCCCTGAGCAGGCCGAGCTCCCGGGTGCGCTCGTGCACGGCCAGCGTCAGCGTGTTGGCGATGCCGAGCAGGGCGATGAACACCGCGAGGGCGAGCAGCGCGTAGACGAGGGTGAGCATCATGTCGATGCCCCCGGCCGACGACTGTGCGTACTCGTCGCGGGTCTGCACCTGCGGATTGCCGTACCGGGCGGCCACCTTCTCCACCGCGGCCCTGCCCGCCGCCGTGCTCACGCCGTCCTTGAACGAGACGGCGACCAGCCGGTCGGAGTCCTGGGTGCGGTGCGGCGCCCAGGCCGCGCGCGTGATGACGTAGTCGCCGGCGAGTTCGGACTGCCCGTAGACCGCGCGGACGGTGAAGTTCTCCGTCGTGCCGTCGGTGAAGGTGAGCCGGGCCGAGTCGCCGGTGCGCAGCCCCTGCCGGTCGGCCTCCTTCCGGGTGACGGCGATGCCGTCGGCACCGAGGCCGCGCAGGTCGCCCCGGACCGTGCCGAGGTCGAAGGAGCGGGCGAGCGCGGCCGGATCGGTGACGGTCAGTGCCCGTCCCTCGCCGTCGACCTGCGCGACACCGCGGCCGAGTCCGACGGCGGTGTCCACCTCGGGCAGCCGCTGGACGGCCGGGGCCAGTTCGGGGCTGAGCCCGCTGCCGCCCGCGCCGAAGGACGGGGTGCTGACGGCCACGTCCCCCGCGAAGGACCGTGACACCGTCTGGTCCATCGTCGCCTTCAGCGAGGCCCCGAACACCGTGAACAGGGAGACGACGGCTACACCGATCATCAGCGCGCTCGCGGTGGCGGCCGTCCGCCGGGGGCTGCGCAGGGCGTTGCGCCGGGCGAGGGCGCCGGTGACACCGCGCAGCCGGTCGAGCGGGCTGCCGAGGAGCCGTACGGCCGTGGAGGAGGCGACCGGGCCGAGGACCACGAAGGCGACCAGGGCCAGGACGGCGCCGAGTCCCGCCGACCATACGGACGGTGACACCAGGACCCCGGTGAGCGCCACCGCGACCGCCAGGGCGGCGAGGACCGTGCCGGTGACCGCGCGGAGGCGGGAGGCACCTGAGGAGTCGACGGCCGTCTCGCGCAGCGCGGCCAGCGGGGCGGTGCGTCCGGCCCGTACGGCGGGCATCAGCGCCGAGCCCAGGCAGACCACGACGCCCACCGCGAGCGGCAGCACCATCGACAGCGTCTTGACGACCAAGTCGCCCCCGGGGAAGGGGAATCCGATGGCCGGGAACAGCGCCTGCAGCCCGGCGGCGATCCCGATGCCGCCGGCGAGCCCCGCGGCCGACGCGGTCACCGCGACGACGTTCGCCTCCACCAGGGTCGTCGCCGTCACCTGACGGCGGGAGGCGCCGAGGGCGCGCAACAGGGCGTTCTCACGGGTGCGTTGGGCCACGACGATCGCGAACGTGTTGTGGATGGAGAAGGTCGCGACCAGCAGGGCGACGCCGGAGAACACGAGCAGGAAAGTCGTGAAGATGGTCAGGAACTGGCTGGAGATCATGTCGGTGTTCTCCTGCGCCGACGCCTGGCCGGTGATGGCCTCGACTCCCTTGGGCAGTACGGGAGTCAGCCGGTCGACGAGTTCCTGCTGGCTCACCCCCGGTCCGGCCCGCACCTCGATGCTCGCCGCCTGGCCGGGCCGGGCGGTGAGGTACTTCTCGGCGTCGGCCTGGGTCATGCCGGTGAAGGTCACCTGTGCCATGCCGTCCTCGCCGCCGAAGGTCGCGAGGCCGACGATCGTCACCTTGACGGGATCGGGAGTGCGCAGCGTCGTCGTGTCGCCGATCTTCAGGTGCCCCTTCTTCGCGGTGCCGCGATTGACCACGACCTCGCCGGTCTTCAGGGGGGCGCGGCCCTCGGCGAGCCGGTACGGATTGAGTTCGGGGTCGGTGATCCAGTTTCCGGCGAGGGTGGGCGGACCCTGGCCGCCTACGGGCCTGCCGTCGGCGCCGACCAGCTGGCCCGCGCCCTGGATGTCCGGGGCGGCGGCCGCGACGCCGGGAACCTTCTCGACGGTCTTCACCAGCGAGGTGTCGACCGGCCGGCGCACCCCCTGCGCCTCGCCCGGTGTCGTGATGGCGTCGGCGCCGCGCACGACGGCGTCCGTGCCGCTGGTCGCCTCGCCGAACATGGACCCGAAGCTCGCGCGCAGTGTGTCGCCCATGACCAGGGTCCCGGCCAGGAAGGCGACGCCGAGGAACACCGCGAGGAACGTGCCGGCGAAGCGGCGCCGGTGGGCGCGCAGCGAGGACAGGCTCAGCCGTACCGAGGCGTTCATGCCCTCACCTCGAAGGCCTTCATACGGTCCAGGACCTTGTCGGCGGTCGGGGACTCCATGCGGTCCACCAGGCGCCCGTCCGCGAGGAAGACGACCTCGTCGGCGTGGGCGGCGGCGACCGGGTCATGGGTGACCATGACGACCGTACGGCCGGTCCGGCGTACCGCCGAGCCGAGGAGCCCGAGGACCTCCTCACCGGAGCGGGAGTCGAGGTTGCCGGTGGGCTCGTCGGCGAAGACGACGTCCGGCCGTCCGGCGAACGCCCGTGCCACGGCGACGCGTTGCTGCTGTCCGCCGGAGAGCTCGGAGGGGCGGTGGTGCAGCCGGTCGCGCAGGCCGACGACGTCGATCAGCGCGTCGATCCACTCCGGGTCGCCCCGGTCTCCGGCCAGGTCCAGCGGCAGGGTGATGTTCTCCGCGACGGTCAGTGTCGGGACCAGATTGAACGCCTGGAAGACGAAGCCGACCCGGTCGCGGCGGAGCAGGGTCAGGCGCCGGTCGTCGAGTGAGCCGAGGTCGGTGTCGCCGATGTAGGCGGTGCCCGAGGTGAGCGTGTCGAGCCCGGCCGCGCAGTGCATCAGAGTGGACTTGCCGGAGCCCGAGGGCCCCATGATCGCGGTGAAGCGTCCGGCGGGAAAGTCCACGTCGATCCCGTCCAGGGCCCGCACGGCGGTGTCGCCGCGGCCGTACACCTTCACGGCTCCCACGACCCGGGCGGCCGTACGGGCGGAGGTCATGGTGGTGGTCGTGGCGGTCATGCCGCACCGCCCTTGCCGACGCGGCCGAACTGCTCGTCCAGGACGGACAGCCGGCGCCAGTACTCGTCCTCGTCGATCTCGCCGGTGGCGAAGCGCCGGCCGAGGATCGCGATCGGCGAGTCGCCCGTCGGGCGCCATCCGTCCATCGGGCGCCACGGTCCACGGCGGCCGCGCCAGACGGTGCGGCGCAGGACGGTGAGGGCGCCGATCACGACGGCCGCCCAGATCAGCGGGAAGAACAGGATCCACGGGCCGGGGCCGCCGTCCCAGTGCGCCAGGGTCTGCATCTCGGTTCATCTCCTGTGCCGAAGCGTGTGGTGGTGATGCATCGAGACTGGCTCCGGGGAGGGGTCCGGGTCGTCGTACGGCCAGCGGCAGTGGGCATACCTCCGCGGGAGTACGCGGGTGTGCGGCGGCTCCTCCCCCGGGCGGCGTCCGAACAGGTGGTGACTGTAACTACTAGTATGTACAGTGAGTCCATGAGCACCTCGGAGCGACTGATCGAGTCCACCCGCGCGCTGCTGTGGGAGCGCGGGTACGTGGGCACCAGCCCGAAGGCCATCCTGGAACGCGCGGGTGCCGGCCAGGGCAGCATGTACCACCACTTCAAGGGCAAGCCGGACCTGGCCCTGGCGGCGATCCGGCGTACGGCCGAGGAGCTGCGGGCTACCGCGGAGGGAGTACTCGGCGGGCCGGGAACGCCGTACGAGCGCATCGAGGCGTATCTGCTGCGTGAGCGCGACGTGCTGCGCGGCTGCCCGGTGGGCCGGCTGACGATGGACCCGGACGTGATCGCCAGCGACGAGCTGCGCGCACCGGTCGACGAGACCATCGCCGGGATCCGCAGGCGGATCGCCGGGATCGTCGAAGAGGGCAAGGAACAGGGGCAGTTCGCGCCCTGCCTCGACGGCGAGGAGATCGCCGCGGCCGTCCTCGCGACCGTGCAGGGCGGTTATGTCCTGGCCCGCGCCTCCGGTTCACCGGCCGCGTTCGACGCCGGCGTCCGAGGTCTGCTCTCCCTTCTGGCACCCCGCTAGGAGTACCCGCACATGCACATCGCCCGAAGCCGACCCGACACCCTGCGGGGGCCTGCGGAGCACTTCACCGGCACGGTCTGGCTCGGCGAGCCGGCCGCGCCCGGCGCGCCGTCCCGGCTGCGCGTGTTCAGCGTCCACCTCGCGCCCGGCGCCCACACCGCCTGGCACCGGCACCCGCTCGGCCAGGTGCTGCACGTCCTCGGGGCGAGGGCCCGGTCCAGCGCAACGGCGGCGAGGTGGAGGCGATCCGGGCGGGCGACACGGTGTGGATGGAGCGGGGCGAACGGCACTGGCACGGCGCCGGGCCGCGCACCTTCATGACGCACCTCGCCGTCGTCGAGGCCGCGGCGGACGGCACGACCACCGAATGGGACGCGCACGTGTCCGCCGACGAGTATCCCGCCTGACCGCCTCACCCGAGGAAGGACGTCCCATATGCACGCCCTGCAGTACGAGTTGACCCTCCCCGCCGACTACGACATGGGCATCATCCGCGGCCGCGTGGCCCGTGTCGGACATCTGCTCGACGACTGGGACGGCCTCGGCCTCAAGACGTATCTGCTGCGCGAGCGCGGAGTGCACGGTTCGCCGGTGAACCAGTACGCGCCGTTCTACCTCTGGAACACCGTGGAGGGCATGAACCGCTTCCTGTGGGGCGGCGCCTTCCAGGGGCTCGTCGACGACTTCGGGCGGCCCGAGGCCCGGCAGTGGTCGGGCCTGGTGTACGAGGAGGGAAGCGCCGCGAGCTCTCCTGCCGCCCGGGCCGTACGTCGCCGGGAGCCGGTGCCGGCCGGGGTGGAGCTGTCCGAGGTGATGGAGGACGCGGTGCGCGAGACCGGGCGGCTGGCCGCGGAGGACGGAGCCGTGCTGGCGGCGGCCGCCGTGGACACGCGTCAGTGGGAGCTGGTCCACTTCTCGCTCTGGGAGCACGACGTGCCCAAGGCCGAGGGGGATGTGTTCCAGGTGCTGCGCATGTCGGCACCGGGCCGGGACCGGCTGCCGCGCGGACGGCAGGGGTGAGCTCCGTCCGTACGGTCCTCGGTGACATACGGCCCGGGGACCTGGGCGTGTGCGACGCGCACGACCACCTCTTCCTGCGCAGCCCGCGACTGCCCGGTCAGGAACTCAACGACGCCACCGCCGCACGGGCCGAACTCGAGGCGTTCCGCGCGGCCGGCGGGGCGGCCGTCGTCCAGTGGACGCCGTACGGGATGGGCCGCCGCGCCGCCGACCTGCCACACCTGTCCCGCTCGGCGGGAGTTCACCTGGTCTGCGCGACGGGACTGCACCAAGCGGCGCACTACGCCCCGGAGTTGCTCGGGCGACTGCGCGGGAAGCTCGCCGAGGTGTTCGTCTCCGAACTGACCGAGGGCATCGGCACCTCCGGCGTCCCCGCCGGGCTGGTCAAGGTGGCCGGCGGCTACCACGCCCTCGATGCGCACGCCCGCTGGACGATGGCCGCCGCGGCCGAGGCCCACCACGCGACGGGCGCGCCCATCGCCGTGCACCTGGAGCTGGGCACCGGCGCACTCGACGTACTGGACCTGCTCTGCGGCGAGTTGGGTGTCCCGCCCCACCGGGTGATCCTCGGTCACCTCAACCGCTCCCCCGACCCGGTCGTCCACCGGCAGGCCGCGGGGACGGGCTGCTGGCTGGCCTTCGACGGCCCGTCCCGCGCCCATCACGCCACCGACTGGCGCACGCCGGACGCCGTACTGGCCCTGGCCGAGGCCGGGTTCGGCCACCGGCTGCTGCTCGGCGGGGACACCGTCGTCGCCGGGGCCCGCTCGGTCGACGGCGGGCCCGGGATGTCGTACCTGCTGCGCCGACTGCGGCCACGCCTCGAAGTGTCCCTCGGCGCGGAGCTGGTGGGACGCGTCCTCACGCACAATCCGGCCGAGGCGTTCGGCGTGGACTGGCGGTGAGGACGCGTCGCGCCCGGCCGCACGGCGTCATCCCGGCGCAGGACGGCGTCGCGGTCGTGGACCGGGACGCCGTCCCTGTGTCACTGGAGCGCGCCCAGCGGGTCGTCCAGTACCGGCTGCCAGGCCAACTCCGCCGCGCCGACCAGGCTGTTGTGGTCGAGGGTGCAGGAGAGGATGGGGACGCCGCCGCTCTGGCCCCACAGGCTGCGGTCGGCGACGACCGCACGGAGCCGGTCGGGGTCCGCGTCGAGCAGGGTGCGGTGCAGGCCGCCGAGGATGATGCGGTCCGGGTTGAGGATGTTCACCAGCCCGGCGAGGCCCAGGCCCAGGCGGTCGATCAGGGCCTCGGCGGCGGTGCGCACGGTGGGGTCGTGGTAGTGGTTGCGGAGCAGGTCATTGGCCTGCTGGAGCAGGGACACCTCGGGGCCCGGTTCACGGCCGGCCTCGATGAGCAGGGCCAGTGGATCCGCCTCGACGTCCAGACAGCCGCGGCTGCCGCAGTGACACGGGCGGCCCTCGGGGTTCACCGTGAGGTGGCCGACCTCCAGGGCCAGGCCCGAACTGCCCGTGTGCAGGCGGCCGTCGAGGACCAGTGCGCCGCCGACTCCCCGGTGTCCGGTGGCCACGCAGAGCAGGTCCCGGGCGCCGCGACCCGCGCCGTGCCGGTGCTCGGCGAGCGCGGCAAGGTTGACGTCGTTGCCCGCGAACGCCGGGCCGGCGATCCCGGCCGCGGCCACGCACTCGGCGAAGATGCGGCGCACCGGCGCGCCCACGGGCCAGGCCAGATGGAGGGGGTTGAGGGCCAGGCCGTCCGGTTCGGCGACGGCGGACGGCACGGCGAGCCCGGCGCCCACGCAGCGGCGGCCCGTAGTACGGAGGAGTTCGGCGCCCGCCTCGACCACCGAGCCCAGAACCTTCGCCGGGTCCTCGTCCACGGTCTCGCAGCCCGGTGCGGTCGCCACGATCCGGCCGCCCAGGCCGACCAGCGCGGCCCGGTAACCGTCGGCGTGCACCTGCGCGGCGAGCGCCACGGGCCCGTCGTCGGCCACCTCCAGCCGGTGCGAGGGGCGCCCCTGGGAACCGGCCGCGGCGCCCGGCCGGGCGTCGACCCGGATCAGCCCGAGCGCCTCCAGCTCGGCGGCCACCGCACCGGCCGTCGCCCGGGTCACCCCCAGCTCGGCGGTGAGCACGGCCCGGGTCGGCGCGCGCCCGGTGTGCACGAGCTCCAGCGCGGGCCCCAGCGCACCGCGCCCCCGGTCCAGTCGCGTCCTCGAGGTGCTCCCATCCCCCGCCGTCCGGGGGTCCGCCTTGCCGCTCATGAGGGCGAGTCTCCCATGATCCGCAGACCGGCCGGTCTGCGCCGCAACCTAGAATCCACTCACTCTCAGGGTGATGTTCAACCGCCCGGTGAGCCCGAGCCCGGGCGGCGCCGTGCCGGGGTGCACCCGCGGCACCCCGTGGTAGGCCGGGCGCGACACGCCGCCGAAGACGAACAGGTCCCCGCTGCGCAGCTCCACGTCCGTGTAGGGCCTGGCCCGGGTCTCGGTGTTGCCGAAGCGGAAGACACAGGTGTCGCCCAGGCTCAGCGACACCACGGGCGCGTCGGACTTCTCGTCGCTGTCCCGGTGCATCCCCATGCGGGCGTCGCCGTCATAGAAGTTGATCAGTGCGATGTCGTACGGCGCCGCTGCCAGCGCCTGCGGGCCGAGCGCGTCGGCCACCGCCCGGCGGCCCAGCTCGCCCAGCCAGGCGGGGAACGGTTTCACCCGGTCCCCGTCGCCGTCGACGACGGTGCGGGCGTAGGCGTACGGATACCAGTGCCAGCCCAGGCAGACCTGGCGGGCGGTCATGGTGCCGCCGCCCGGGGTGCGGACCGTGCGCAGGCCCGCCGGCGGACGCGCCCACTCCCGGCAGGCCGCCAGCAGCTCCCGCTGGGCGCGGGCGTCGAGCCAGTCCGGCATGTGCACGGCACCGGGGGCGACCTCGGTGCGCTCCCTGGGGAAGAGCTCCACGTCCATACGCTCCATCCTGCCCCAGGGCCCGCCCGACCGGGTCTGAGCTGCGGCTCCGCTAGCCTTGGACACACAATGAGCGATCGCATGACGACTGCGTGGGGCGAGTTCGAGCTGTCCCGCTTCCCCGAGGATCCACGCGACCGGCTGCGTGCCTGGGACGCCTCCGACGCGTATCTGCTGCGGCATCTGGCCCAGGAGCGGATCCCGCAGTCCGGCACGGTCGTGGTCCTCGGCGACCGTTGGGGTGCGCTGGTCACGGCGCTTGCGAAGCACGGGCCGGTGCAGATCACCGACTCCTTCCTCAGCCAGGAGGCGACCCGGGCGAACCTCGCGCGGGCCGGCGTCGAGCCCGGTGCCGTACGGCTCCTCACCACCCAGGATCCCCCGCCGGACCGCGTCGACGTCCTGCTGGTACGCGTGCCGAAGAGCCTGGCGCTCCTGGAGGACCAGCTGCAGCGGCTGGCGCCCGCCGTGCACGAGGGCACGGTCGTCGTGGGCACCGGGATGGTGAAGGAGATCCACACCTCGACGCTGGAGCTGTTCGAGCGGATTCTCGGGCCGACCCGGACCTCCCTCGCGGAGCAGAAGGCCCGGCTGATCCTCTGCACCCCGGACCCGGCGCTGGAGCGCTCCGCCAATCCGTGGCCGTACAGCTACGCCCTCCCCGAGGGCATCGGGGCGGTCTCCGGGCGAACCGTCGTCAACCACGCGGGCGTGTTCTGCGCCGACCGGCTGGACATCGGCACGCGGTTCTTCCTCCGGCATCTGCCGGGCGGCCACGGCCCGCGCCGGGTCGTGGATCTGGGGTGCGGCAACGGAGTCGTCGGTACGGCGGTGGCGCTGGCCGATCCGGCGGCCGAGGTGCTGTTCGTGGACGAGTCGTTCCAGGCCGTGGCGTCGGCGGAGGCCACGTACAAGGCCAACGGGGTGCCGGGGCACGCGGAGTTCCGGGTCGGGGACGGGCTGGCGGGGGTGGCGGCCGGCAGCGTGGACATCGTCCTCAACAATCCTCCGTTCCACTCCCACCAGGCGACGACGGACGCGACGGCGTGGCGGATGTTCACCGGGGCGCGGCGCGCGCTGCGGCCGGGTGGCGAGCTGTGGGTGATCGGCAACCGCCACCTGGGCTACCACGTGAAGCTGCGGCGCCTGTTCGGCAACAGTCAACTGGTTGCCTCCGACCCGAAGTTCGTGGTGCTCAGGGCCGTCAAGCGGTAGCGGCCGGACGCTGCCTGCCGGCTAGCCGAGCACCCTGATGATCCGTGCCACCTCCCGTGCCATCGCCTCCCGCCCCACGCTGAGGTACGTGCGCGAGTCGACCGCCTCGGGATGGGCGGCGAGGAAGTCCCGGATCGCGCCGGTCATCGCCATGTTGAGGGCGGTGCCGACGTTGACCTTGGCGATGCCGCCCGCGATGGCCGCGACGAGTCCCTCGTCCGGCACGCCCGAGGAACCGTGCAGGACGAGCGGAACGGGCACGGTGGCGGACAGCCGTTTGAGGAGTTCGTGGTCGAGGGCGGCCGTGCGGGTCGTCATGGCGTGGACGCTGCCGATGGCGACGGCCAGGGCGTCGACGCCGGTGTCCGCGACGAAGGCGGCGGCCTGGGCGGGGTCGGTGCGGGCTCCGGGGGCGTGGGCGTCCAGCGGCGGCCGGCCCTTTCCGCCGATCTCGCCCAACTCCGCTTCGATCCACAGCCCTTGTCCGTGCGCCCAGTCGACGGCGGCGCGGGTCGCGGCAAGGTTCTCGGCGAACGGAAGCCGGGCCGCGTCGTACATCACCGAGCTGAAACCGGCGTCGGGCGCCTGGCGCAGCAGGTCGTCGCTCTGGACGTGGTCGAGGTGCAACGCGACCGGCACACAGGCGCGTTCGGCGGCGACCGCGGCCGCACGGGCCAGCGGGAGCAGCCGTCCGTAGCGGAACTTGACGGCGTTCTCGCTGACTTGCAGGACGACCGGCGCCCGGGCCGCTTCGGCTCCGGCGATGACGGCCTCGACGTGTTCGAGCGTGATGATGTTGAAGGCGGCGACGGCCGAGCGTGCCTCGGCGGCGCGGGTGACGAGCTCGCCGGTGGGTGCGAGGGGCACGGTTTCTCCTCCCGGGTCGTGGGTCAGGGGGCGAGGATCACCGAGCGGGTGAGGTGGCGGGGCCGGTCGGGGTCGAGGCCCCGGCGGGCGGCGACGGCCACCGCGAGGCGCTGGGCGCGGACGAGTTCGGCGAGCGGGTCGAGCGAGCCGTCGACCCACAACCCGCCGGTGGCACGCACCTGTTCGGCCAGTCCGTCCGGCGCCTGGCCGAACATCCAGGTCGCCGTCCCCCGGGTGGTGATGCTGATGGGGCCGTGCCGGTACTCCATCGCCGGGTAGGCCTCGGTCCAGGACAGCGAGGCCTCGCGCATCTTCAGCGCGGCCTCGCTCGCCAGTCCGACGGTCCAGCCGCTCCCCAGGAAGGTGAACTGCGTGCAGTCGACGAGCCCTTCGGGCAGCGGGCCGGCCAGCGCGGCGCGGGCGTCGGCGGCGACCGTGCCGGCGTGCAGGCCGAGGTGGGCACGGAGCAGGGTGAGCGCGCTGGTGGCGAACCGGGTCTGCACGACGGAGCGTTCGTCCGCGAAGTCCAGCACGACGACGTCGTCGGCGGCCGTCATCACGGGGGTGTCCGGGTCCGCGGTCACCGCGGTGGTGCGGGTGACCCCCTTCAACTGTCCGAGCAGGTCGAGCACTTCGGTGGTGGTGCCGGAGCGGGTGAGGGCGACGACACGGTCGTACGGGCGCCGGTACGGGAACTCGGACGCGGCGAAGGCGTCCGTCTCGCCCTGCCCCGCCCCTTCACGCAGTGCCGCGGCCGCCTGCGCCATGAAGTACGAGGTGCCGCAGCCGACGATCGCGACCCGCTCCCCCGGTCCCGGCAGCGCCCGGCCGCTGTGCGCCGCCTGTTCGGCCGCCCGTATCCAGCACTCGGGCTGGCTGTTCAGCTCGTCCTCGACATGGGTCATGCCGTGCCCCTCCCCTGGCTGATTTTTCTTGCAAGATATAGCCATCTTTCAATCACAATCAAGCATTCGACCCAGGACGGGGTGCGCTAAGGTCGCGGAAGATCGAGGAACGGAGGCCCCGGATGTCGCGCGACGCCCGCTGGAAGGCGCTGCTGGAACTGCTCGTGGAACGCGGCCGCCTGGAGGTCGAGGAGGCGGCGGCGGAACTGTCGGTGTCGGCCGCGACCATCCGCCGCGACTTCGACCAGCTCGCCGAGCAGCAGATGCTGGTGCGCACCCGGGGCGGTGCGGTCGTGCACGGGGTGTCGTACGAACTGCCGCTGCGCTACAAGACGGCCCGCCACGCCTCCGAGAAGCAGCGCATCGCCAAGGCGGTGGCGGACCTGGTCGCGCCGGGCGAGGCGGTGGGCCTGACCGGTGGTACGACCACGACCGAGGTGGCCCGGGCGCTGGCCGTGCGCGCCGACCTCGCCTCGGGCTCACCGGCGCTGACCGTCGTCACCAATGCGCTCAACATCGCCAACGAGCTCGCCGTACGGCCCCAGTTCAAGATCGTGGTGACGGGCGGGGTCGCGCGTCCGCAGTCGTACGAGCTGATCGGCCCGCTGGCGGACGGTGTGCTCGGCCAGATCACACTCGATGTGGCGGTGCTCGGGGTGGTGGCCTTCGACGTCACCCACGGCGCGGCGGCGCACGACGAGGCGGAGGCCGCGATCAACCGGCTGCTGTGTGAACAAGCCGAACGAGTGATCGTCGCGGCCGACTCGAGCAAGCTGGGCCGGCGGGCGTTCGCCCGGATCTGCGCGGCCGAGACGGTGGACACACTGGTCACGGACACGGCGGTGGGGCCCGAGACCGTGCGCCGGTTCGAGGAGGCGGGGATGCGGGTCGTCACCGTGTGACGCCCCGGCGCGCCGCGTCAGATGCCGCCGGGATCCGCCCGGACGAACCCCGCGCCCCGCTGGTCGTTGCAGCCCGTTTCGAACCGGCCGACGGGGTCCGGCCAGACCTGCTGGGCCTGGAGCGCGACGCTGACCAGGGTCATCAGCAGATCGACGTCGCTCGCGGCGTCGAGGCGTATGGTCACCCACTGCGAACCCGGGACGATCCGGATCGCCCCCGAACCCCTGAGGTCCCTGGCGAAGCGCCGGATGGCACGGTCCGTCAGATGCAGGTCGACATCCCGGTCCGAATGGAAGTGGGCGATCTCGCCCCGGTCCGAGCTGAGCGCCTGTCCCAGGCCGCAGCTGGGTACGGCCTGTCTCAGGTCCGGCCAGGTCGCCAGTTGCGTGAGGGCACGCGAGGCCAACGTCATGGGCCCATCATGGCCCGCTCACCCTTCCGCAACCAGCACGTGAGCAAGCATTAACCGACCTGTATCCGTGGTCTGTCCGAAGACGCACCACCGGAGAATCGGGCCCGTGTGTTCCCGGAGCAGGCGCTTCGGCATGTTTTGGCCGCCCCGGCGGGGCGAGCGGGTGGCCGGAAGACGACGGCAATCGCCGCCGGGAGGCGGGTGTTCGAGTCCGACGACGGCCCGGCGGTCGCGCACGGTTGACCGGATGACAACTCCGTACGGCTCGGACAGCATCGATCGGCTGTGCCCAAGCCACTTCGACGGAGGTACGTCACGTCCACCGACCCCGCGCTCCAGCCGCGCAATCTCCCCTGGTCCGCCGTCGATCCGGGGCGCACCCCCTCCGCTGGGACGAGGAGGAGGATGTACGGCTGGACGAGGTCGGGCCGCTGCCCGTCGCACGGTGTGCGGACGATCCAGACGGCGCGGCCGACCTGGCGGCGCCTTGGTGACCGTCCCGATCCGGGCGACGCGCCGACCGGCGGCCCGTGACACGCACCGGCCGCCGACCGTCAGCCGGCCCGCCACGGCAGACGGGCCAGGACCAGATTCGGGTCCCGCATGCTGACATACGCCGCGCTGGGCACATAGACAGTGCGGTCACGTACGGCCACGGAGGTCGGATCGGCCAGGCCGTCCTTTCGCGCGAGCACGATCGACCGGGTGCCGTCCGGTCGCACCAGGGCGACCTGGCCGGTGGCGGTCAGGGCCGCGAGTACCGTGTGCCCGCGGCCGGTGAAGGCGAAGTCGTCGATCCCGCGCAGCCCGGTCGCCCTGGTCTCGATCGCGGCCGCCGAGTCGTCCGGCCGAACCGGGATGCGCAGCAGCGTCCCCCGGTCGCTGTTGGACACCCATACGGCGTGGCCGTGGACCTTGATGCCGTTGGCGCCGAAGCCGCCCGAGGGGGCGCGGGACGGGGCGAGCGCGGGGACCTTGGCCCATTTCGTGGCGGCCCCGCCCGCCTGCGGGACGCGCCAGACGGTGCCCAGCACCGAGTCGGCGGCGTAGAGCACCCCTCGGTGCTCGTCGAGGGCGAGCCCGTTGGGCAGTCCGTCGGCCGGGAGCTTCGCGATCTGCTTGGCTGTGCCGCCGTCGCGCGTGATGCGCCAGATGCCGGTCTTGCGGGTCCCGGTCGCATAGGTGACGTAGAGCGTGCCGTCGTGGGCCCGGGCGATGCCGAGGATCACGGCGCTGTGGACGATGGGGGTGTTCGAGTTCCTGACCTCGGGCAGGGTCGCGAGGATCCGTGTGCGGCCGTCCGGGGTGACATTGGCGACCTGCCGGGCGAAGGCGAAGGCCAGATCGGCGGAGCCGTCGCGTTCGAGCGCGATGTTCTCCGGCGTCTGCCCGGCGGCGAAGTCGAAGCGGGCGACGACATGGGCGTCCGACCGCGCCGGCTCACCGCCCGACGCGGGGGCCGATGCGAGCACGCTGACGGTGACGGCTGCCATGGCGGCGCCGGCCAGGCGTGGAAGACGGGGCATGGAAACCTCTCTTCGAACAGGACATGAGCACCGGCACACGGGCCCGGACCACGATGAGGGTGCGCAGGGGAGCGGCACCGGCAGCCGGGGCCGGAGGGTCGCCCGCGCGGGCCACGCCATGGGGCTGCTTGCCGCACACATGGATGACGGCGCCTGCGCCCGGCCGTGCCCTTGCCCGGCCTTCGGCACCCCCCTAGGGTGACTTTGTGCCGCTAATAAACAAAACCCGATCGCACAATGTCGTGCCGGGCAGCGACCTCACGCGTCTGCGTGTCGCCCTCACCATGTTCTTCGCCCTGGACGGCTTCGTCTTCGCCGGCTGGGTCGTTCGCATCCCGGCCATCAAGGAGCAGACCCACGCCTCGGCCACCGGGCTGGGCTTCGCGCTCCTCGGCGTCTCGGCCGGCGCGGTGATCACGATGATGCTCACGGGACGGCTGTGCCGCCGTTACGGAAGCCACCCGGTGACCGTTGCGTGTGCCGTCCTCCTCTCCCTCAGCGTCGCGCTGCCACCGCTCACCCACTCGGCGCCCGCGCTCGGCGCCGTGCTGCTGGTGTTCGGGGCGGCGTACGGCAGCATCAACGTCGCCTTCAACAGCGCGGCCGTCGACCTGGTGACCGCGCTGGGGCGGCCGGTCATGCCCAGTTTCCACGCCGCGTTCAGCCTGGGCGGCATGACCGGGGCGGGAGTCGGCGGGCTGGTCGCGGGGTCCCTCTCCCCCACCCGCCATCTGCTCGGCCTCACCCTGGTCGGCCTGCTGGTCACCGCCGTAGCGGGACGCACTCTGCTGCGCGAGCGGGCCCCGGTTCCGCCGGACCGGCCCCGGCTCCCGGACAACACCCCGCCCCGGCCCCAGTCCCAGCACGACACCCCGCGCGCGGATCGCCGTACGCGCGGGCTTGTCCCCGTCTTCGGCCTGATCGCACTGTGCACGGCGTACGGCGAAGGCGCCATGGCCGACTGGGGTGCGCTCCACCTCGAACAGGACCTCGACGCCTCAGCCGGCCTCGCGGCCGTCGGGTACTCGTGCTTCGCGCTGGCCATGACCGTCGGACGGCTGACCGGCACCGCGCTGCTCGAACGCCTGGGCCGCACCCGGACCGTCGTCGCCGGAGGCGGCACCGCGGCGGCCGGCATGCTGCTCGGCTCACTCGCCCCGTCCGTGTGGGCGGCACTGATCGGGTTCGCCGTCACCGGACTCGGCCTCGCCAATCTCTTCCCGGTCGCCGTGGAACGGGCAGGTGCCCTGGCCGGCCCCTCCGGCGTCGCGATCGCTTCCACCCTGGGCTACGGCGGCATGCTCCTCGGGCCGCCCGCGATCGGTTTCATGGCCGACCGGTTCTCCCTGCCGACCGCGCTCACCAGCGTCGCGGCACTGGCGGCGGTGGCGGCCCTGATCGGCGCCACCACTCGCCGTGCGGCATCGGACTGACCCCACGTCAGCCCGGCGGACACATCTCGCCCAACAAAACGTGCAGAGGCTCCGTGCATGACCCAGCGTGGTCATCATGGCCCAGGCTCAGTCGACCGAGGCGCCCGGCTCCGCACCGCCCGCGGCCAAGCTGACGCTGCCCACACTGACCGCGATGGTCGTCGGCTCCATGGTCGGCGCCGGCGTCTTCTCGCTGCCCCGGCGCTTTGCCGAGGAGGCCGGTGTCGCCGGTGCCGTGATCGCCTGGGTGGTCGCGGGCGCCGGCATGCTGATGCTGGCCCTCGTCTTGCGGACCCTCGCGCTGCGGCGGCCCGACCTCGACGCGGGCGTGTACGCCTACGCCAAGGCGGGCTTCGGCGAGTACCTGGGCTTCTTCTCGGCGTTCGGGTACTGGGCGAGCGCCTGCGTCGGCAATGTGACGTACTGGGTGCTGATCATGTCGACGGTGGGCGCGGTGTGGCCGGCGCTGGGCGAGGGCGACACGATCGTGGCCGGCGCCCTGTCCACGGTCGGCCTGTGGGGGTTTTTCCTGCTGATCCGCCGAGGCGTCATGGAGGCCGCGTCGATCAACAGGATCGTCACGGCGGCGAAGGTCGTCCCCATCCTGGTCTTCATCGTCCTGGCCCTCCTCTACTTCGACGCGGGCGTCTTCGCCGCCAACTTCCACGGCGCCGCCTACACCGGTTCACTGTTCGACCAGGTCCGCGGCACCATGCAGGCGACGGTGTTCGTGTTCCTCGGGGTGGAGGGCGCCAGCGTCTACTCCCGGCACGCCAATCGGCGCGAGGACGTCGGCCGCGCGACCCTGCTCGGGTTCCTGAGCGTCTTCTGCGTCTTCGCCTCGGTGACGATCGTGTCGTACGGGATCATGCCCATGAGCGAGATCGCCCAACTGCGCCGGCCATCCATGGCGGGCGTCCTGGAGCACGCGGTCGGCACCTGGGGCGGGGTCTTCGTCGGCGTCGGGCTGATCATCTCGGTCCTCGGAGCGTATCTCGCCTGGACGCTGATGGCCGCCGAGGTGCTGTTCGTCGCGGCCAAGGACGACGACATGCCGCGCTTCCTGCGCCGGTTGACCGCGGACGACGTGCCCGTACCCGCGCTGCTGCTGACGACGCTGCTGTCCCAGGCCGTGCTGATCATCACGCTGTTCTCGCAGGACGCCTTCACCTTCGCGCTCGATCTGACGAGCACGCTGCCCCTGATCCCGTACCTGCTGGCGGCGGCCTTCGCGGCGAAGACCGCCGGGCTGCGACAGACCCGGCGACGCCGCACCGGGGAGTTGGTGGTCGGCTCCCTCGCCACGCTCTACACGGCCCTCCTCCTCATTGCGGCGGGGCCGAAGTTCCTGCTGGTGTCCTTCATCGTCTATGCCCCCGCGACCGTCCTGTTCGTAATGGCCCGCCGGGAACAGGGCCGCCGGCTCTTCTCGGAGCGCGAGCGCGTCATCCTCGCCGTCTCGGTCGCCGGAGCGGTCCTCGGGATCCTCGCCCTGGCGCTCGGCTGGATCAGCCTCTGACCTCCCGGACGTACGCAAGGCGCCCCGTGACCAGTACCAGAGGCGCTGTTCGACCAGGGTGCCGCCGTGCATGTCATCGTCGCCGGTATGCCCAGGCTGCGCTCCGCGATGCACCTCGACAGGTGTTCACCTTCGCCGACCGCGACCTGGTCACCCTGCATCCGACGATCATGGAGGCCGTCCACACCTCCTCCCTGCGCCCCGGCGACCGGGCGCCCGGCATCGAGCTCACCGACGAGGCCTCGACCCCCTTCGTCGACGTGGTCGCCAAGGCACTCGGACTGCCGAGGCTGCGGACCGTGGAGACCGGCGGCGACGTGTACGCCTCCGAGCGCCCGCACTGGGACAGCGGCAACAACGCGGTGGCCCTGGAGCCGGGCGTGGTGTTCACCTACGACCGCACCACCCACACCAACACCCCGCTGCGCAAGGCCGGTATCGAGGTCAGCACCATCGGGGGCGCCGAGCTGGGCCTGGGCCGGGGTGGCGGACCCTGCACGACCTGCCCGGTCGTGCGGGGCCCGGTCGCGTTCCGACGCCGCGCCCGCGGGCCGAGGACCGGCATCGCCGGCGCAGCTGGATCCGGTCGTTCCATACGGCACACTCACCTGCATGGATACTGCCGACTTCCTTCAGACCCTGGACCGGGAGGGCCGGCTGCTGGCCGCGGCCGCCGAGGTGGCGGGGACCGATGCCAAGGTGCCGACCTGCCCGGAGTGGCAGGTGCGCGACCTGCTGCGGCACACCGGCGCGGTGCACCGCTGGGCCGCCGGGATCGTCGCCGACGGGCACACCGCGCCGCGCCCGTTCGGTGACCTCCCGGACCTCGACGGCGCCGAGCTGGTGGCCTGGTACCGGGACAGCCATGGCCGCCTGGTCGACACCCTGGCCGCGGCACCGTCCGACCTGGAGTGATGGACCTTCCACCCCGCCCCCTCCCCCTCGCCGCTGACCTTCTGGACCAGGCGGCAGGCCCACGAGACGACCGTGCACCGCTATGACGCGGAGTCCGCGCGCGCCGGGGCTCCGTCCCCGGTGGCGCAGGGCTTCGCGGTGGACGGCATCGACGAGTTGCTGCGCGGCTTCCACGCCCGCTCCAGAAGCCGGCTGCGCACGGACGGGCCACGCGTACTGCGGCTGCGCGCCTCGGACACCGGGGACGTGTGGACCGTACGGCTGTCCGCGGAGCCGCCCGTGACCACGCGGGCCGAGTCCGGCGTGGCGGAGGCCGAACTGTCCGGCCCGGCCGACCAGTTGTACCTCGCCCTGTGGAACCGGGTGCCGCTGCCCGAGGTGACCGGTGACGCTTCGCTCGCCGCGCTGTGGCGGGAGAGGTCCGCCATCTGACGGCGGCCGGTCAGCCCGTCAGCATCCGGGTCAGTACCGCGCGCTGCACCGGCAGCACCTCGCCGTGCAGCGCGCGCCCCTTCTGCGTGAGCGCCACCCGCACGCCCCGCCGGTCCTCCGCACACATGGCCCGGTCGACCAGACCGTCCTTCTCCAGTCGGGCGATCAGCCGGGACAGGGCGCTCTGGCTGAGATGCACCCGCTCCGAGATCTCCTGGACGCGATAGGCGCAGCCGCCGTCCGCCGCGCAGCCCTCGGCGAGCAGGTCGAGCACCTCGAAGTCGCTGGCGCACAGGCCGTGTCCGTGCAGTGCGCGGTCGAGCTCGCACTGGGTGCGGGCGTGCAGCGCCAGGATGTCCCGCCACTGGTCCACGAGCGCCTGCTCGGCATTCTTCGCCGCCATGGCCGCACCGTAGCAGAGAAATGAATTCATTGCATCGGCATTAAATGCACTTGCATTCGATGCATATGCATGTAGTGTCCTCGGCATGACCACTCCGCTCACCACCCCCGCGGCCCCGTCGCCGGCGGTTCGCTGGACTCCCCGGCTGTGGGGCACCCTGCTGGTGCTCTGCGCCGCGATGTTCCTCGACGCGCTCGATGTGTCGATGGTCGGCGTCGCCCTGCCGTCCATCGGTTCCGACCTCCAACTCTCCACGTCGACGCTGCAATGGATCGTCAGCGGCTACATCCTGGGATACGGCGGGCTGCTCCTCCTCGGCGGCCGCACCGCCGACCTGCTGGGCCGGCGTCAGGTGTTCCTGGTGGCCCTCGGCGTCTTCGCGCTCGCCTCACTGCTCGGCGGCCTCGTGGACTCGGGTCCGCTGCTGATCGCCAGCCGTTTCATCAAGGGCCTGAGCGCGGCGTTCACGGCTCCCGCGGGCCTCTCGATCATCACCACGACCTTCCCCGAGGGCCCGCTGCGCAACCGCGCCCTGTCCATCTACACCACCTGTGCGGCCACCGGTTTCTCCATGGGCCTGGTGCTCTCCGGCCTGCTGACCGAGGCCAGTTGGCGGCTCACCATGCTGCTGCCGGCCCCCGTCGCGCTGCTCGCCCTGCTCGCCGGGCTCAAGCTGCTGCCGCGCACCACGCGCGAGCGCGACCACGCCGGCTATGACATCCCGGGCGCCGTCATCGGCACCGCGTCGATGCTGCTGCTCGTCTTCACCGTGGTCCAGGCGCCAGAGGCCGGCTGGGCATCCGCCCGCACCCTGCTGTCGTTCCTCGCGGTGGCCGTGCTGCTGACTGTCTTCGTCCTGGTCGAGCGGCGCGCGCCGAGCCCGCTGATCCGGCTCGGCGTGCTGCGCTCCGGCAGCCAAGTACGTGCCCAGCTCGGCGCGGTGGCCTTCTTCGGGTCGTACGTCGGATTCCAGTTCCTGACCACGCTGTACATGCAGTCGCTGCTCGGCTGGTCGGCGCTGCACACCGCGCTGGCCTTCCTGCCCGCGGGCGCGCTGGTGGCGGTGTCCTCGACGAAGGTCGGCCCGGTCGTCGACCGGTTCGGCACACCGCGGCTGATCGCGGTGGGCTTCGCGCTGATGGTCGTCGGGTACGCGCTGTTCCTGCGCGTCGATCTCGACCCGGTGTACGCGGCCGTCGTGCTGCCGTCGATGCTGCTGATCGGCGCGGCCTGCGCGCTGGTCTTCCCGTCGCTCAACATCCAGGCCACCAACGGCGTCGAGGACCATGAGCAGGGCATGGTCTCCGGTCTGCTCAACACCTCGGTCCAGGTCGGCGGCGCGATCTTCCTGGCGGTCGTCACGGCCGTGGTCACCGCGGGCGCCCCCGACCGAGCGACCCCGCAGGCCGTGCTCGACAGCTACCGGCCCGGGTTCATGGTGGTCACGGGCATCGCCGTGGCCGGGCTGCTCATCACGCTCACCGGTCTGCGCGGCCGCCGCACGCAGCCCTCGATCGTGGTCGCGAGGTCCACCGTGGAGGAGGCTCAGGCGGAGCCGGTACCGGTCCGCGACTAGGGGGACGCCTCCGAGTGTGCGCCCGGCGGGGTTTCGCTTGCCCCGCCGGGCGCACCGCTGTGAAACTGCCCCAATGGACGGATACGGGGGACGGCGCACCAAGGCCGAGCAGGACGCGGCGACGGTCGAGGTCGGGTACGCGGTGGTGAGCGCGACTTTCGCCGCGGCGGTGGTCTTCGGGGCCGTCGCCGGACCGGCGTTGCTCTTCGATCTGCCGGACCTGCCGGCCGCATTGCTGCTTCGCTCGGGTCTGGCGCTGGCGGCGGGCGTCGGCGTCGCGCGGGTCGTGTCCGTGCTGGTCCGCTTCCGCCGGGGGCCTCAGCCCAGCCAGCCGGGCCGCACCAGCCCCGACTCATAGGCCAGCACCACGAGTTGGGCCCGGTCGCGCGCTCCCAGCTTCACCATCGTGCGACTCACATGGGTCTTCGCGGTGAGGGGGCTGACGACCAGGCGGCGGGCGATCTCCTCGTTGGACAGTCCGATGCCGACCAGGGCCATCACCTCCCTTTCCCGCTCGGTGAGTTGGGCCAGTGCGTCGGCGGCCGCCGGCTCCTTGGAACGGGCCGCGAACTCGGCGATCAGCCGACGGGTCACCCCCGGCGAGAGCAGTGCGTCGCCCTCGACCACCGCCCTTACGGCGCGCACGAGTTCGTCCGGCTCGGTGTCCTTCACCAGGAAGCCGGAGGCGCCCAAGCGGAGCGCCTCGAAGACGTACTCGTCGAGTTCGAAGGTGGTGAGCATGACCACCTTCACGTCCTTCAGCTCCGGCGCACCGGTGATGCGGCGGGTGGCGGCCAGGCCGTCCAGGAACGGCATGCGGATGTCCATCAGGACGACGTCGGGGCGCAGTTCGCGCACCTCGCGCACGGCCTCCTCGCCGTCGGCCGCCTCACCGGCCACCTCGATGTCCGGCTGGGCGTCCAGCAACGCCTTGAAGCCGGCCCGCACCAGTGACTGGTCGTCGGCGAGCAGTACACGGATCACCGGTCGTCCTCCTTGACCTTCACCTTCAACGGCAGTACGGCGAGCACCCGGAAGCCCCCGTCGGGACGCGGGCCCGCCTCGATCGTGCCACCCAGCGCGGCGGCCCGTTCCCTCATCCCCGCCAGCCCGTTCCCGCTGCCGCCCGCGTCCTCGCCGGTCGCGGGCCCGTCGTCGTCGATCCGCAGCCGCAGCACGCCGTCGTCGTCCTCGAAGCACACGCGCGCGTGCCGCGAGCCGGAATGCCGTACGACATTGGTGAGCGCCTCCTGGACGATGCGGAACGCCGCGAGGTCGGCGCCCGGCGGGAGGCGCGGCGGCTCGCCCTCGACGTCGACCGTGAGGCCCGCGCCCGCCGCCTGTTCCACCAGCTCCGGCAGCCGGTCCAGGCCGGGCGCGGGGGCGCGCGGCGCGGCACCCGGGGCACGCAGGGTGTCCAGGACCTGCCGCACCTCCCCGAGCGCCTCCTTGCTGGCGGCCTTGATGGTGGTGAGCGCCTCGCGTGCCTGCTCCGGATCGGTGTCGAGGAGGGCGAGACCGACACCCGCCTGCACATTGATGACCGAGATGCTGTGGGCCAGGACGTCGTGCAGCTCACGGGCGATCCGCAGCCGCTCCTCGTCCGCACGCCGACGGGCCGCCTGAGCGCGGTCGGCGCGCTCCCGGGCCCACTGCTCCCGCCGTACCCGGGCCAGTTCGGAGACCGCGACGACGGCCACCACCCAGGTCGCGATGACGATCTCCTGGTTGAGGCTCGCGCCCTCGTCGCCCGGCGGCGGAAGCCAGCGGTAGAGCCAGAGCGTGATCAGGGCGTGTCCGGCCCAGAGCATCCCGACCGACGCCCAGGCCGCGAGACGGTGGCCCGCGACGACGGCGCTGAAGCAGCCGACGGCGACGGTCAGGAAGATCGGTCCGTACGGGTAGCCGGCGCCCAGGTAGACCAGAGCGGTCGTGGCCGTGCCGAACGCCACGAACGCGGGGTACCGCTGCCGCCAGAGCAGCAGCCCCGAGGCCACGACCAGCAGCACGCGCGCGTAGCCGTCGAGCGGCACGCGATGGTGCTGCTCGTGCGCGGCGAAGTTCGAACCGAACACCACGAAGACCATGAGCGGCAGGGTGGAGCGCCACGGCAGGCGCGCGCGGCCGTGCTCCACGTCGCCGTCCGGGTGGTGCCACCACGGGGGCCCGTATCGCCACCACTGTGGCGGGCCGTGCCCGCGCACGCGCTGCTCTGCCATGTCCGCCACGCTAGACGTCCGCGGTCCGCAAGGACGTCAGCCGGGCGAGGTGATCACACGTACTCCCCGGGGAGTACGCCCGCCGGCGTGATCAGTGACCGCCCGCCAGCTCGTCCACCTCGGCGGCGAACAGCAGCTCGGGGTCGAATCCCATGCCGGTGAAATGGCCCGCGAGCTCCAGCGAGAGGTGCCCGTGCAGACGGGTCCAGCACACCAGCGCCCGGTGCAGGGCCGCGGGCGGGGCCGGGTGGCCCGCCGCCCACTGCCGGTGGTCCGCGAGGTGGGCGTCGAAGGCGTCGCGGCGGTGGGCGTCGAAGGCGTCGGGTCCGTGGGCTTCGGCCCCCGCGGCCACGCACACGTCGAGCAGCGCGGCCATGATCTCCTGGGCGATCGCCGTGATGTCGTCGGGGGCGTGATAGCCGGGGACCGGCGTGCCGTAGACCAGGAAATATCGCTGCGGGTCCGCGAGCGCCCAGCGGCGCAGCGCGTGCGCGAGACCGGGCAGGCCGCCGTCCGAGTCGGCGGCGGCGCGGAAGGTGTCCGCCAGGCTGCGGTAGGCGTCGCGGATCAGCTCGGTGATCAGTTCGTCCCGGCCGCCGAAGTACCGGTAGAGAGCCGGGCCGCTCATGCCCAGCTCCTTGGCGATGGCGTTGAGGGAGAGCCCCGTCGCTCCCGCCGTGCCGATCTGTTCCCAGGCCCGCGCCTTGATCTCCGCACGCACCTGGCTGCGGTACCGCTCGCGAGGGCTCGCCGCGCCTGCCATCGCCATCACGCTCCTCTCCGTCAGGTTCGTTTCAAGCTATCACTGTGGCGATAGCCAATAACAGACGTTCTCGCGAGGGCTTGACACTCACGCTATCGACCGTCATGTTAGTTATAGCTTCTAACGCAAACGAGTGGCTCTAAACGGAGGTCGTCATGGGAAGCACGGAACTCGTCGAGGTCGTCCTGCCGGGAACGGTCGAACCGGAGGAGCTCCAGTTGCGGCGCCGGGACGTACCGGCCGCGGGCACCGGGCAGATCGTGGTCCGGGTGGAGGCCACCGGGGTCTCCTTCGCGGAGCAGCAGATGCGCCGCGGCCGTTACTACGACCAGCCGCCCTTCCCGTTCGTGCCCGGCTACGACCTGGTCGGCACGGTGCTGACGGCCGGTCCCGGTGTCGCTCCCGGCCTCGTCGGCAAGCGGGTGGCGGCCCTGGTGAAGGTGGGCGGCTGGGCCAGCCATGTGGTGCTCGACGCCGCCGACGCGGTGGAGGTACCGGCCGGCATCGACGCGGCGGAGGCGGAGACCCTGGTGGTCAACGGCATCACCGCCTGGCAGATGCTCCACCGCAAGGCCCGTGTGCGCAGCGGCGGGACGATCCTGGTCCACGGGGCCAACGGCGGTGTCGGCACCGTCCTGGTCCAGTTGGCACTGGCGGCCGGCCTGAAGGTGATCGGTACGGCGTCGGCCCGCCATCACGACGCGCTGCGCCAACTGGGCGTGACTCCCGTCGACTACCGCACCGAGGACATCCCGGCCCGGGTCCGCGAACTCGCCCCCGGCGGGGTCGACGCCGTCTTCGACCACGTCGGAGGCCGCAGCGTGATCGACTCCTGGCAACTGCTCGCACCCGGCGGCACGCTCGTCTCCTACGGCAGCGCCGCGACCCGGGACGACACGGGCTCCAAGCAGTGGCCCGTCCTGAAGATCCTCGGCCGGGTGTGGCTGTGGAACGCGCTGCCCAACGGCCGCCACGCGTACTTCTTCAACGTCTGGGCCGGCCGCGCCCTGAGCAAGGACCGCTTCCGGTCCCGCCTGGGCGCAGACCTCACCGAGGTGTTCCACGCCCTCCAGCGCGGCGAGGTCACCGCCAGGATCGCCGCCCGGCTGCCGCTCACGGACGTCGCGGAGGCCATGCGGCTGGCCGAGTCCGGCACGGTGGCCGGCAAGGTCGTCCTGATCCCGCGGGAGCAGGACTAGTCGGCGCCGGCCGGGACCACGGGACTAGTCGTGCGGAGCATGGGGGAGGACCAGGCCCACACCGTGGGCGAGCCGGGCCGCCGCGTGCCGGAAGAACGCCTCACGGTCCTCCACCACCCTGCTGAACTGCCCGAACAACTCGAACCCGACCAGGCCGTACAGCTGCGCCCAGGCCGCGACCAGGGCCACGATCACCTCCGGAGGCAGGTCGGGGGCCAGGTCGGCGGCCATGCGCCGGGCCTCGGGCTCCAGCTCGGCGGGCAGCGGCGTACGGGCCACACCGCGCCGCTCGTACGTCTCGCGGACGACGCCGATGAGCAGGACACCCACCCGGGACGCGGGCGGGATGGTCGCCTCGGGTGCCGCATAGCCGGGCACCGGCGAGCCGTAGATGAGCGCGTACTCGTGCGGCTGCGCGAGCGCCCAGCGGCGCACCGCCTCGCACACGGCGACCCAGCGCTCGGCGGGGGCGGCGTCCCGGACCTCGGCCGCGGCGGCCTCGGCGGCCTCGCCGAGGGAGTCGTACGCGTCGATGATGAGCGCGGTCAGCAGGTCGTCGCGGCTGGGGAAGTAGCGGTACAGCGCGGAGGAGACCATGCCGAGCTCGCGCGCCACGGCCCGCAGCGACAGCTTGGCCGCACCCTGAGCCGCCAGCTGTCTGCGCGCCTCGTCCTTGATGGCCGCGGTCACTTCGATCCTGGCCCGCGCGCGGGCGCCTCCTGCTTTGGTCATGGGAAGCAGTCTGCCACGAAGCGAGAGCACTGCACACAAAAGAGAGCACCGCTCTTGCACTGGAGCGCCCGGCGGGTGCACACTCATCTCGAACGAGAGCACTGCTCTCGCAAACAGTGAGAGCGCCCGCTCTCCCATCCGCAGGGGGTCGCCATGTCCACGCACGTCAAGAAGCCCGGCTGGTTCACCGTCAACGTCTTCAACCGCTTCGTCGCATGGCTGACCCGTCGCGGCGTCAGCGTGTGGGGCTCCCGGGTCCTGGCGGTGCGCGGCCGCAAGAGCGGCGAGTGGCGGACCACCCCCGTTAACCTGCTGACCCTGGACGGGCAGCAGTACCTGCTCGCCCCGCGCGGCCACGTCCAGTGGACGCACAACATGCGCGCGGCCGGCGGCGGTGAGCTGCGGCTGGGCAAGAACGTGGACGTGTTCACCGCGACCGAGATTCCCGACGAGGACAAGGTCCCGCTCCTGCGCGCCTACCTGAAGCGCTGGAAGGCCGAGGTCGGCATCTTCTTCGACGGGGTCGGCCCCGACTCCCCCGACGCGGAGATGCGCCGTATCGCCCCCGACCACCCGGTCTTCCGGATCACGGTCACGAGCTGACCGTGTCCCCCGAGGGCGAGGGCGTGGCCGGGGCCATGGCTTGGCGCCGGTCCAGCGCGGTCAGGGCGCGCTGGGCCATGGGGTGGGTGCGGACGAGCTCGCCCAGGGACGTCGAGCCCCGGGTGATGTCCTTGAAGGCGTTCCATGCGGGGCGGAAGCTCGTCAGCGCCGCATGGAACAGGCCGGGACGGCGCTCGAACACCGCCAGCAGCCGCCTGCCGACGCTCATCTCGACGCCCAGCCCCGCCTTGATCGCGAACGCGTAGTTCAGGGCCTGGCGGCGGGTGTCCACGGCGTCGTGGGCCTCGGCGATCCGGACCGCCCACTCCCCCGCGAGCCGCCCCGACCGCAGCGCGAAGGAGATGCCCTCGCGGGTCCACGGCTCCAGCAGCCCCGCCGCGTCACCGCAGACGAGCACCCGGCCGCGGGACAGCGGCGAGTCGTCGGCCCGGCAGCGGGTCAAGTGGCCGGAGGAGATGCTCGGTTCGAAGCCGGCGAGGCCCAGCCGGGCGACGAAGTCCTCCAAGTACCGCTTGGTGGCGGCGCCTTCGCCGCGCGCCGAGATCACACCTACCGTGAGCGTGTCCCCCTTGGGGAAGACCCAGCCGTAACTGCCGGGCATCGGGCCCCAGTCGATGAGGACCCGTCCCTTCCAGTCCTCCGCGACCGTCTCGGGCACCGGGATCTCCGACTCCAGGCCGAGGTCGACCTGCTCCAGCTTCACCCCGACGTGCGCTCCTATGCGGCCGGCGCTGCCGTCGGCGCCCACCACCGCCCGGGCCAGCAGCGTCTCGCCGCCCTGCAGCACGACGGCGACCGTGCGCCGGTCCGGCACCGCCGAGCCGTGCTGCTCGACCCGCGACACCGTGACGCCCGTACGCAGCTCGGCACCCGCCTTCTGCGCGTGCTCGACCAGCTGCTGGTCGAACTCGGGCCGGTTGATCAGCCCGAAAAGCATCTGCTTGGAGCGTCGGGTACGGGTGAAGCGTCCGTTGTTCGAGAAGGTGACCGCGTGCACCCGGTCCCGGAAGGGCAGCTCGAAGCCGGGCGGCAGCGCGTCGCGCGAGGGGCCGATGATGCCCCCGCCGCAGGTCTTGTAGCGGGGCAGCTCGGCCTTCTCCAGCAACAGCACGCGCCGTCCCGTGACCGCAGCCGCGTAGGCCGCCGAGGCCCCCGCGGGGCCCGCGCCCACCACGACGACGTCCCACACCCGCTGCACGCCGTCCGCCGAAGAGTTTTCGCTGCTCACGATGGTCTGCTGCTCCGATCACGCCGTCTGCCGCCCCTGTCCCCCGCATCCTACGGCGGAGGTCGCCGCAGGCCGCTGTGGGAGGATCGGGTCTACCCAGAGGTACAACGTCGCACCCACAAGGAGCGTGCCCATGTCGTCGAATCCGGTCGCCGAGACCGTCGCCTCGCTGCTGCCCAGGGCGAAGGCGGAGCTCACCGAGCTGGTGGCCTTCAAGTCGGTGGCGGACTTCGACCAGTTCCCGAGGAGCGAGAGCGAGGGCGCCGCGAACTGGATCGCCGACGCGCTGCGCGCCGAGGGCTTCGAGGACGTGGCCCTGCTCGACACCCCGGACGGCACGCAGTCGGTGTACGGCCACCTCCCCGGCCCGGAGGGTGCCAAGACGGTCCTGCTCTACGCCCACTACGACGTGCAGCCGCCGCTGGACGAGTCCGCCTGGACCACCCCGCCCTTCGAGCTGACCGAGCGCGACGGCCGCTGGTACGGCCGCGGGGCCGCCGACTGCAAGGGCGGCGTGCTCATGCACCTCCTCGCGCTGCGCGCCCTCAAGGCGAACGGCGGCGTCCCGGTCCACATCAAGGTGATCGCCGAGGGCTCGGAGGAGATGGGCACGGGCGGCCTGGAGCGGTACGCCGAGCAGCACCCCGAGCTGCTGCGGGCCGACACGATCGTGATCGGCGACGCGGGCAACTTCCGCGTCGGCCTGCCGACGGTCACCACCACGCTGCGCGGTATGACCCTGCTCCGCGTGCAGATCGACACCCTCGAGGGCAATCTGCACTCCGGCCAGTTCGGCGGTGCCGCCCCGGACGCGCTGGCAGCGCTGGTCCGCGTCCTGGACTCGCTGCGCGCCGAGGACGGCTCGACGACGGTCGACGGGCTCGACCCCGAGACCCGGTGGGAGGGGTTGGAGTACACCGAGCAGCAGTTCCGCACCGACGCCAAGGTGCTGGACGGCGTGGGGCTGATCGGCAACGGCCCGGTCGCCGACCGCATCTGGGCCAGCCCGGCCGTCACGGTCATCGGCATCGACTGCCCACCGGTCGTCGGCGCCACCCCGTCCGTGCACTCGAGCGCCCGCGCCCTGGTCAGCCTGCGGGTGCCGCCGGGTGTCGACGCGGCCGAGGCCACCAAGCTGCTCCAGGCGCACGTGGAGGCGCACACGCCGTGGGGCGCCCGGGTGCGCACCGAGCAGGTCGGTCAGGGCCAGGCGTTCCGCGCCGACACCGGCAGCCCGGCGTACCAGGCGATGGCGGACGCGATGGGGGTCGCCTACCCGGGCGAGACGATGCAGTACGCCGGTCAGGGCGGCTCCATCCCGCTGTGCAACACCCTCGCGGGCCTCTACCCGGAGGCGGAGATCCTGCTCATCGGCCTGAGCGAGCCCGAGGCCCAGATCCACGCGGTCAACGAGAGCGTCTCCCCCGAGGAGCTGGAGCGGCTGTCGGTGGCCGAGGCCCTGTTCCTGCGGAACTACGCGGCGGGCTGAACCTCTCTGCCCACAGCAGAGGGCCCTCGCCCGCGGGCGAGGGCCCTCCCTACGGTCGGCGCATGGACGTCCTCGAACTCCTTCCCCGTCTCCATCTCCTGCGCTTCCCGGTCGGCCAGGCCTATCTCTGGCGCGACGGCGACGAGTTGACGCTGATCGACGCCGGCCCGATCGGCTCCGGCCGGCTGATCGCCGACGCGGTCCGGGCCCTCGGGCGAGCCCCGTCGGACGTACGCCGGATCGTGCTCACCCACTTTCACGAGGATCACGCGGGCGGGGCGGGCGAGTTGGCCGCGCCGACCGGCGCCGAGGTGCTGGCTCACAGGCTGGACGCGCCGTTCGTCAGGGGTGCGGCACCCGGCCCACCGCCGGTCTTCGAGGACTGGGAGCTGCCGATCCACGCCGAGGCCGCGAAGCATCTGCCCAGGGGCGATCCGGAACGCCCGGAGCGGGTCACCGAACTGTCCGACGGCGATGTCCTCGACTTCGGCGACGGAGCCCGTGTCGTCCACGTCCCGGGTCACACCGACGGCAGCATCGCCCTCCAACTACCTGAGCACGGGGTGCTGTTCACGGGGGACGCGGTGGCCGCGGCACCGGTGACCGGGTCGGTGATGCCGGGGATGTTCAACCTCGACCGGGATCGGGCCGTCGCCTCCTTCCACCGGTTGGCGGACCTGGACGCGGACCTGGCCTGTTTCGGCCACGGCGATCCTGTCACCGGTGGGGCTTCGGCGGTGCTGCGCAAAGCGGCGGACACCTACGCAAGTCCGCACTGACCCTGGGCTCTGCCACTACCGCGCCGGAGCCATCCGGTCTCAGCCGACCGGAACGCCCGCCTCCAGATACAGCGCGGCCCCGCGCTCACGTGCCCGCAACGCCCAGCACAGCCGCTGGTAGCGGACTGGCGGCAGCAGGTCGGCGGCCTCCTGCTCGGTGACGAAGCGCCAGTCGCGCAGTTCGGGACCCGGCAGCAGCAGCCGGCCGGTCTCGGCCGAGTCGAGCCGGCCGCCGTCGAAGAGCAGCCGCAGGCCGCCGAAGCCCGGGGGCACCGGCTGCTCCCAGTCCACGACGAGCAGCCGCGGCACGTCCTCCAGCCGAATCCCGGTCTCCTCGGCAACCTCGCGCATGCCGGCACGCGCCGGGGCCTCGCCGCGCTCGACCACCCCGCCCGGGAACTCCCAGCCGGGCTTGTAGGTGGGGTCGACGAGCAGCACACGGTCCTGTTCGTCGAAGAGGAGCACGCCCGCGGCGAGGGTCTCGGCGGTGGGCTCCGGGGTCTGCACGATGTCGCAAGCGGCGACGGCACCGCTGCTGACGGCCTCGGCGATGCGGACGGCCGTCTCGTACGGGGTGAGGGCACCGGTGTCGACGGGGTGGGCGTCGGCGGTGAGCCAGGAGGCGAGCGCGGCGCGGTACGGCTCGATGTGGTCGTACGCCCACTGCCGTTGCCGCAACTCGCCGTCGGGGAGGTCCGGCGGGACCTCCCGTCCGGCTATTCGCTCCCGCAGGATCGTTTCCGCCGGGGCGAGCAGGATGTGCCGGACGGTGATGCGGCGCGCGGCGAGGCCGCCGAAGATCTCGTCGCGGTACTCCTGGCGCAGCAAGGTCATCGGGACCACCAGGGTTCCGCCGAGCTCGGCGAGCATCGCTGCTGCGGTGTCGATCACGAGTCGCCGCCAGATCGGCAGGTCCTGGAAGTCGCCGACCTCGGCGAGGTGCTTGGGCGGGAGCAGGTGTGTGAGCGCTCCGCCGATGACCTCCGGGTCGAAGAGCGTGCTGTTCGGGATCAGTTCGATCAGTTCCCGTGCGGTGGTGGTCTTCCCCGCACCGAACGCGCCGTTGATCCAGACGACGGTCACGGACTCCCCCTCTTCTGTTGGCCCCCTGTGGCTTGCCCGCTCCACACTGCCATGGAAACCAGCCCCAGCTGAGGGCGTGCGAACGGGGCGCCGGCGCCCCGCGACGGGGCCCCGGCACCGCACAGCGCCTGTGTGTGTTTCTACTCCTGTCCCAGGGCGTTGTCGTCGACGGCGAGACTCTCCTGGCTGACGAGGTTGCCCACCGTGTCGACCGTGTCCGACACGTTCAGGTCACTGACGGCGTGGGTGTCCTCACCATGGGAGGGGGTGATCGCGGCCACGACGAACCCGGTGGCGAGGGAGGCGATGGCGAGCATGCTGCGCTTCTTCATGCCCCGTTCAACTACGCAGGCCGTCGGGAGTCACGCGGATCACCGCGGTTCCGCTCTCCAGGTCGATCGTCGGCCTGTGCGGGGGTGCTCCGTCCTCGTCGTCGTCCCGGAGCAGCAGTGCGGACTGCCGCTCCTTGAGCTCGTGCTGCTTGCCCGGCCACAACGCGCCGTGCAGCTGCTCGAATCCCGTGGCCGACACCTGACCGAGTCTGCCCCCGTTGCGCCACGGCAGCAGGCCGGTGCGCCCTCGGCCCCGTGGGCGAGTCACGGGGCCGGCGGCCGGCGGGAACGCGACGAACCCGAGCAGAGCCCGGTCTGTCGGCGGAAGCCAAACGTTCCTGCGTGCCCGGTCTCCCGCCACCGTGTCCGGCGTCAGACCCCGGCCGCCGTCGCGTCCGGCCGCCGGGCCAGCGCCGCGGCCGCCGCGCCCACCAGGCCCGCGTCCGTGCCCATCTGAGCCGGTGTCACCGTCAGGCGCTGCACGAAGGACAGGGTCGCGTAGTCGGCCAGGGCCTTGCGCAGCGGTGTGAACAGGACGTCGCCCGCCTTGCCCACGCCCCCGCCGATCACCGCGATGTCGATCTCGACGAGTGTCGCGGTGGCCGCGATTCCGGCGGCGAGCGCCTGCGCCGCACGCTCGAAGGAAGCCACGGCGACCGGGTCGCCGGCCCGGGCGGCGGCGGCCACCGCCGCGGCGGAGGTGTCGCCGTCCGCGCCGGGCCGCCAGCCGTCCTCCCGTGCGCGCCGGGCGATGTTGGGGCCGCTGGCGATGCGCTCGACGCAGCCCCGCGAGCCGCACGGGCACGGATCGCCGTCGAGGTCGACACTGATGTGGCCGATGTGGCCCGCGTTGCCGGTGGGTCCGGGATGCAGCCGGCCGTTCAGGACCAGGCCGCCGCCGACGCCGGTCGAGACCACCATGCACAGCGCGTTGTCGTGACCGCGGGCGGCGCCCTGCCAGTGCTCGGCGGCCGTGATCGCCACGCCGTCGCCGATCAGCTCGACCGGCAGGCCGCCGGTGGCCGCACGCACCCGCTGCACGAGCGGGAAGTCCCGCCAGCCGGGCACGTTCACCGGACTCACGGTGCCCGCCGAGGCGTCCACCGGTCCCGCGCTGCCGATGCCGATGGAGCCCGCCCGTCCCCATAGGGGCGAGTCGGTGAGCTCTGCGAACACCTCCTCCACGGCCCGCATGACGGTTTCGCCGTCCTCCTTGGCGGGCGTCGCGCGCTGCGCGCGCACCTGGATCCGTCCGTGGCCGTCCACCAGCGCGCCGGCAATCTTGGTGCCGCCGATGTCGAGCGCCGCCACGAGGTCGGTGTGCATCAGAGTCAGATCTCCCCGTCAACCGTGAGCAAGGCAGGCCGGTCAAGCGATGGGGGCGCAGGCCGGTGATTGCGATGGACAGTGTCTCCCGCATCTGACAACGTTGTCCAGGCTCTATGCTCGACGCCACATCCTCATACAAACCCATGGACCGACGCATCCCCGTGGACGACAGGACAGGACACCGCATCGTGCCCGAGACCACCCGCCGCGCCGCCGGCCTCCCCGACCGCCACTCCGGGACCCGGTACGGCAACCGTCCGACCATGAAGGACGTCGCCGCGCGAGCCGGAGTCGGGCTGAAAACGGTGTCGCGCGTGGTCAACGGTGAGCCCGGCGTCACCCCGGACACCGAGCGCCGGGTCCAGGAGGCCATCGAAGCGCTCGGCTTCCGCCGCAACGACAGCGCGAGGGTGCTGCGCAAGGGCCGTACCGCGAGCATCGGGCTGGTGCTGGAGGACCTCGCCGACCCCTTCTACGGCCCGCTCAGCCGCGCGGTCGAGGAGGTGGCCCGCGCCCACGGGGCGCTGCTGATCAACGGTTCCAGCGCCGAGGACCCCGACCGCGAGCAGGAGTTGGCGCTGGCGCTGTGCGCTCGGCGGGTGGACGGACTGGTGATCATCCCTGCCGGGGACGACCACCGCTATCTGGAGCCGGAGATCAAGGCGGGCGTGGCGACCGTGTTCGTGGACCGCCCGGCCGGGAAGATCGACGCCGATGTGGTCCTGTCCGACAACTACGGCGGCGCCCGCGCCGGTGTCGCCCATCTGATCGCCCACGGCCACCGCCGGATCGGGTTCATCGGCGACATGCCCCGCATTCACACGGCGGCCGAGCGTCTGCGCGGCTACCGGGCGGCCATGGAGGACGCGGGGATACCTGTCGAGGACACCTGGATGTCCCTCGGTGCCACAAACCCGGAGCGGGTGCGCCGGGCCGCGGAGGAGATGCTCTGCGGCCCCGCTCCGGTCACCGCGGTGTTCGCGGGCAACAACCGGGTGACGGTCACCGTCATCCGCGTCCTCGCCGAGCAGTCCCGCCGGGTCGCCTTCGTCGGCTTCGACGACATCGAGCTCGCCGACCTGCTCCAGCCGGGCGTCACGGTGATCGCCCAGGACTCGGCCGCCCTCGGCCGCACCGCCGCCGAGCGCCTCTTCCGCCAGCTGGACGGGACGCTCGTCACCCCGGAGCGCATCGAGCTGCCGACGCGGCTGATCACCCGCGGCTCGGGCGAGCTGCCGCCGGCGGACTGAGCCGCGGATGACGGGCCGCACCCTGGAGGAACTGGGCCTCGCGCGGGCGCCGCGCGACCATCCGCTGACGTATCCGGGCGCCTGGCCGGAGGACTCCGGGCTCCTGCACGGTGACCGGATACTGCCGCTCGACCGCCTGGTGCACGAGGACCGGGTGCCGGTTCTCTCGGTCGGCTCCAACGCCTGCGCCGCTCAACTGCGCCACAAGATGGCCGAGTCCGGGATCACCACTCCCGTCCCGATGGTGCGGACCCGGGTCACGGGACTCGGCGTCGGCGTCTCCGCGCACGTCAGCCGTCTGGGATATGTCTCCGCCTCGCCCGTCGCATCACCGCAATGTGCACGCGAGTTGTTCGTCATCTGGCTCGACGCCCGGCAGCTGACCGTGATCGACGCCAGCGAGGGCGTACCCCTGCGGGACGGCAACTACGACCGCGCCTGGCTGCCCTCGCCGGACGTACGGATCGAGCTGTCCGACGGCGGAACGCTCCCCGGCGCGTACGCGTACGTCAACCGGCGCGGCGTCCTGCGCAACGGCTCCGGCGCGCCCCGCGCCCACCCGGGGCAGCGGCCGCTGCTCACCGAACTCCTGGCCGGGTCGGCCCCGTTGCGAGAGCTGTTCGGGGGCACGCCGGAGGACTTCTGCGCCCGGGCACGCGCCGACGCCGCACTGTGCCTACGGGGCACGAGGCTCTTCGCCGAGCACAAGTGGGTGACGGCGTCCGGGCTCGAACGGTACGTCCGGCCCGGGCACAGCAGAAGCCTGCGGCGGCCCTGGCCCGCCGCAAAGGACTGACTCACACGGACTGGCTGCGGTCCGCTACTTGGCGGAGGCCGTCAGATCACCCCGGCGCGGCGACGCGAAGCCTTCCAGGTCGGCCCGGGTCAGACCGGTCAGCCTGGCCACCTCGGCGATGTCGAGCGCACCGCAGTCCAGACCGCGCAGCAGATAGCCGCTGAGGGCCTTGGCCGTGGCGGGCTCGTCCATGACGTCGCCGCCGGTCCGGTTGGCGTAGCGGGCGAGACGGGCGGCCGCCTGCTCGAAGCCCTCGCGGTAGAAGGCGAAGACGGCCGCGTACCGGGTGGGGATGTGGCCGGGGTGCATGTCCCAGCCCTGGTAGTACGCCCGTGCCAGGGCTCGCCGGGTGAGGCCGTAGTGCAGCCGCCAGGCGGCGTGGACCTTCTCGGTCGGGCCGACCGGCAGCACATTGGTCGAGCCGTCCGAGACCCGTACGCCCGTGCCCGCCGCCGCGACCTGCATGATCGCCTTGGCGTGGTCGGCGGCCGGGTGGTCGCCGGCCTGGTAGGCGGCGGAGACCCCGAGGCAGGCGCTGTAGTCGAAGGTGCCGTAGTGCAGACCGGTGGCACGGCCCTCGGCGGCCTGGATCATCCGGGCCACGGTGGCGGTGCCGTCGGTGGCGAGGATGGACTGGCTGGTCTCGATCTGGATCTCGAAGCCGATCCTGCCGGGCTCGAGGCCGCGCGCCTTCTCGAAGGCCTCCAGAAGCCGGACCATGGCGGTGACCTGCTCGGCGTAGGTCACCTTCGGCAGGGTGAGGGCCAGTCCGCCGGGCAGTCCGCCCGCCTCCAGCAGACCGGTGAGGAAGATGTCGAGGGTGCGGATGCCCCGGTCGCGCACCGCGGCCTCCATGCACTTCATGCGGATGCCCATGTACGGGGCCGCCGTGCCGTTCTCGTACGCCTGCGCGATCAGCCGGGCCGCGCGGGCGGCCGCCTCGTCCTCCTCCGCGTCCGGGCGGGGGCCGTAGCCGTCCTCGAAGTCGACCCGCAGGTCCTCGATCGGTTCACGCTCCAGCTTGGCGCGAACGCGGGAGTACACCGGCTCGGCGAGCTCGTCGGTGAGGCCGAGGACGGCGGCGAAGGAAGCGGCGTTCGGGGCGTGTTCGTCCAGGGCGGCGAGCGCCTGTCCGCCCCAGGAGCGGATGGTGTCGGCGGCGAAGACGTCACCGGGGACGTACACGGTGTGGACGGGCTGGCGGGTGCCGGGGTCTCCGGGATAGCGGCGCTCCAGCTCGGCGTCGACCGGCGCGAGGGAGGCACTGATCTCCTCGCTGACAGCGCCCGCGAGGCTTGTCGCCACCTTCTCCTGCTGGCCCTGGCCCATCCCACACCCTCCATATTTCCGCTCTACGGAATCAACAATCCGTAGAATGAAGTTATCCGGGGATGTTCGGGATGGTCAACACCACGTCCAGGGAGTGCCACTCCACCATCTCGCCATGTTCACGCCCAACTCATCCCGCGGTGTCACACTTTCGTCCGCTCGAGTCACCCGGCCGTTCCACCGAAGGAGCCCGTGTGCCGAACCACAGCCGAGTCACGCGCCGCCTGGGCCTCAAGGTCGCGCTGGCCGCAGCCGTCACCGTCCCCCTCTCCAGTACAGCACTGTCCGCCTCGTCCGCCTCGGCCGAGGAACACCGGGCCCACCGCCTGGGGATCATGTCCTTCAACCTGCGCTTCGCGAGCACCGCCGAACCCAACAGCTGGACCGTGCGCAGGCCGGTGATGCGCGAACTCCTGCGCCGCGAGCAGCCCCACGTCATCGGCACCCAGGAAGGCCTCTACCAGCAACTGCGCGACATCGACGCCGACCTCGGACCGCAGTACGACTGGATCGGGACCGGCCGCGAGGGCGGCAGCCGCGACGAGTCCGCGGCGATCTTCTACGACACCCGGCGCCTGTCCCCGGCCGAGCACTACACCTTCTGGCTCTCCGACACCCCGGAGGTGATCCGCTCGAACACCTGGGGCGCCGCGTTCCCCCGCATCGTCACCTGGATCCGGTTCCGCGACCTGCGCGACGGCGGGCGGGAGTTCTACGTCCTCAACACCCACTTCGACCACGCGAGCCAGTACGCGCGCGAACGCAGCGCCGCCCTCATGGCCCAGCGCATCACCGCTCTCGACCGCCGCCTGCCGATCATGGTGACCGGGGACTTCAACGTCGCCGCACACAAGAACCCGGTCTACGACACGATGCTGGGCGCCGGTCTGGTCGACAGCTGGGACACCGCCGCCGAACGCAGCGCGCTGTACGGCACCTTCCACGGCTACAAACCGCTCACCCCGAACGGTGACCGCATCGACTGGATCCTGGCCCCTGCGGGCGCCACGGTCCAGAGGGCCTCCATCGACACCTTCTCCAGGAGCGGCCAGTTCCCGAGCGACCACCTGCCCGTGCAGGCGTGGCTGACCCTGGGATGAGCCGAGGCCCCCGTGACCGGCGCGCGGTCACGGGGGCCTCGTACGCCCGGAGGTGATCAGCCCTTGCGGGTCTTGATCTCCTCGGTCAGCTGCGGGACGACGTCGAACAGGTCGCCGACGACGCCGTAGTCGACCAGGTCGAAGATCGGGGCCTCGGGGTCCTTGTTGACGGCCACGATCGTCTTGGAGGTCTGCATACCGGCACGGTGCTGGATCGCGCCGGAGATGCCGTTGGCGATGTACAGCTGCGGCGAGACCGACTTGCCGGTCTGGCCGACCTGGTTGGTGTACGGGTACCAGCCGGCGTCCACCGCGGCACGCGAGGCGCCGACGGCCGCGCCGAGGGAGTCGGCGAGGGCCTCGATGATCGAGAAGTTCTCGGCACCGTTGACGCCACGGCCGCCGGAGACCACGATCGCGGCCTCGGTCAGCTCCGGGCGGCCGGTCGACTCACGCGGCGTGCGGGCGGTGACCTTGGTGCCGGTCGCCTTCTCGGAGAACGAGACGGACAGGGCCTCGACCGCACCGGCGGCCGGGGCGGCCTCGACGGCGGCCGAGTTCGGCTTGACCGTGATGACCGGGGTGCCCTTGATGACACGGGACTTGGTGGTGAAGGACGCGGCGAACACCGACTGGGTGGCCACCGGGCCCTCGTCGCCGGCCTCGAGGTCGACGGCGTCGGTGATGATGCCGGAACCGATGCGCAGCGCCAGACGGGCGGCGATCTCCTTGCCCTCCGCGGAGGACGAGACCAGCACGGCGGCCGGGGAGACGGCCTCGTAGGCGGCCTGGAGGGCGTCCACCTTCGGGACGACCAGGTAGTCGGCGTACTCGGACGCCTCGTGGGTGAGGACCTTCACGGCGCCGTGCTCGGCGAGCGTGGCGGCGGTGTCGGCGGCGCCGTTGCCCAGCGCGACGGCGACGGGCTCGCCGACGCGGCGGGCGAGGGTCAGCAGCTCCAGGGTGGGCTTGCGGACGGCACCGTCCAGGTGGTCGACGTAGACGAGGACTTCAGCCATGGGATTGCTCTCCTGCGTACGAAAGTTGAGGGGCGGTCAGCGGGGGCGAGCCCTAGATGAACTTCTGGCTCGCGAGGAACTCAGCGAGCTGCTTGCCGCCCTCGCCCTCGTCCTTGACGATCGTGCCGGCCGTGCGGGCCGGACGCGCGGCCGCGGTCTCGACCTTGGTCCAGGCGCCGTCGAGACCGACCTCCTCGGCCTCGATGTCCAGGTCGGACAGGTCCCAGGACTCCACCGGCTTCTTCTTGGCGGCCATGATGCCCTTGAAGGAGGGGTAGCGCGCCTCACCCGACTGGTCGGTGACGGACACGACGGCCGGGAGCTGCGCCTCGAGCTGCTCGGAGGCGGCGTCGCCGTCACGGCGGCCCTTGACCGTGCCGTCCTCGACGGAGACCTCGGACAGCAGGGTGACCTGCGGGACGCCCAGACGCTCGGCCAGCAGGGCGGGGACCACACCGGCGGTGCCGTCGGTGGAGGCCATGCCGGAGATCACCAGGTCGAAGCCGGCCTTCTCGATGGCCTTGGCCAGCACCAGGGAGGTGCCGATGGCGTCCGTGCCGTGCAGGTCGTCGTCCTCGACGTGGACGGCCTTGTCGGCGCCCATCGAAAGCGCCTTGCGCAGCGCGTCCTTGGCGCCCTCCGGGCCGACCGTCAGGACCGTGACCTCGACGTCGTCGTCGGAGTTCTCGGCGATCTGCAGCGCCTGCTCGACCGCATACTCGTCCAGCTCGGAGAGCAGACCGTCCACGTCGTCACGATCGACGGTCAGGTCATCGGCGAAGTGCCGGTCGCCAGTGGCGTCGGGCACGTACTTCACAGTGACAACGATCCTCAAGCTCACGCCGGCTCTCCTACTGCATCGTCATTTCTGGGCTGCCTCTTGCAGGCAGCATAGGCGCCTGAAGCGGCCGATCCCGGTCGGGGCGGCCGCGCGCTCCGAACGAAATATTACTCGCCAGTACACCCAGTTCATTCCCGCTAAGCAAGCGCTTTGAACTGTGACCTTCGCAACGCAGCGTAACCGGAATCCGACTGCTCCGCAGGCCGGGCGGGCAGTGATCAATCGCGCAGACCGTTGAACCGGCCCTGGTGGTACAGGAGCGGCCGGCCCGTGCCCGCGGGGTCGCCGAGGACGACCTCGGCGAGCACGATGCGGTGGTCCCCGGCCGGCACGCGGCCCACGATCCGGCAGACCAGCCACACCAGGACGTCGTCGAGCACGGGCACGCCCTCGGGTCCCTCACGCCAGGCGGTGGGCGCGCCAAAGCGGTCGGCGCCGCTGCGGGCGAAGGTGGCGGCCAGCTCGCTCTGGTGCTCACCGAGTACATGGACGCCGACGTGGTCGGCCGTCGATATGGCGGGCCAACTGGAGGCGCCGGTGCCGATGCCGAACGAGAGCAGCGGCGGGTCGGCCGAGACGGAGGTGAGGGAAGTGGCGGTGAAGCCGACCGGTCCCCCGGCACCGCGGGCTGTGATCACCGCGACACCGGCGGCATGCCGCCGGAAGGCGGAGCGCAGCAGATCGGGGGAGGCGAGCTGGGGAGAGCGGAGATCGGGCGTTGCCGTCATGGAGTTGTCCTTCTGCGAAAGGGGGCGAGCGGATCCGTTGCTGCTCAACAGCCCGGACAGCGCGCGCTCGCGGTACGGGCGAGGTCGACGTGGACCCGCCCGACGAGAAGGATTTCCGTTGCCATGGGGTCAGGCTGACGATAGGTGGCGCGCACAGTCAAGTACGTTCCGGGATATGGGAGGTGCCTCACCGTCATCCGCACGGCCGTCAGACCGCCTCTCCCAGCGCCGCTATCACATCGGCCTTGCGGGGCTGTCCGACGGCACGCCGCACCACCCGTCCGTCGCCGTCGAGCACCAGCACGGTGGGTGTCCTGAGGATCTCCCATGCGCGTACGAGGTCCAGATGGGCCTCGGCGTCGATCTCGACGTGCGTGACGCCGGGCACCATCCCGGCCACCTCGGCGAGGATGCGCCGGGTCGCCCGGCAGGGCGCGCAGAAGGCGCTTGAGAACTGCACGAGCGTGGCCCGCTGCCCGAGCTCGCCGCCCAACTCGGCGGCCCCGAACCGCTTCCCCTCGTCCCGCCCGCGCACCCGCACTCTCCCGCTCCGCCGAAGTCCGGTCCTCACCCGCACAAGCATTCATCAGCCTGCAATGATTCCCGCCTCCCCGACGAGTTCCCCGTGCCGCTCATCGGCGGGTCACGGTACGCGTGAGGCAATGGCGGTTTAAACAACCGAGGTGGATCGTAGGCCGACGTGACGAGGATCTCGCCGAACCGCGGCACCAGGACTGGCTACCCGCCCGTTCTTCGGGCACGATCTGCGAGACGCCGTAAACCTACGGCTGCGTAACTTCCCGCCGGGATCCCTTTCCCAGGCAGAGCAGAAAGGGTCCACCCCGCCCATGGCAGAGCTGGTCTACCGTCCCGTCGTCGGTCTCGCCCTGACGATGTTCAAGGCCTGGGACCTCAAGATCGACTGCAAGGGCTCGGAGAACATCCCGCGCTCGGGCGGCGCCGTGCTGGTGAGCAATCACATCAGCTACCTGGACTTCATCTTCAACGGCCTGGCGGCCCTCCCGCAAAAGCGTCTGGTGCGCTTCATGGCGAAGGAGTCGGTCTTCCGCCACAAGATCTCCGGTCCGCTGATGCGCGGGATGAAGCACATCCCGGTGGACCGCAAGCAGGGCGAGGCGGCATACGCGCACGCGCTGGACTCGCTGCGCTCCGGCGAGATCATCGGCGTCTTCCCGGAGGCCACGATCTCGCAGTCCTTCACCCTGAAGAGCTTCAAGTCGGGCGCCGCGCGCCTCGCCCAGGAGGCGGGCGTCCCGCTCGTCCCGATGGCGGTGTGGGGCACGCAGCGGCTGTGGACCAAGGGCCACCCGCGCAACTTCAAGCGCAGCCACACCCCCGTCACCATCCGCGTCGGCGAGGCGGTCGAGGCCTCCCGCGACCAGTACGCCGGCGCCATCACCCGCCGGCTGCGCGAGGCGGTCCAGGAGCTCCTGGAGGCCGCACAGCGCGCCTACCCCGCACGCCCCAAGGGCACGGAGGACTCCTGGTGGCTGCCGGCCCACCTGGGCGGTACGGCCCCGACGCAGGAGCAGCTGAAGGCCGCCGAGGCGCGCTGACACCCCGGCCGTGTCGCCGCGGCCCGGCCGGCAGGGTGCGCGGTCGTGACGGGCGAGCCGGCGGGCTCTCGTGTGCGGACCGCGGTACGGGGGCCGGACGATGCGGTGCTGGATCAAGGTGACGGTGGCGGCTGCGGCCGTGCTCGCGGGTGGGCGGGTGGATCGCCGCCCCGTGGACTGGTGGCTGGTGCGCACCGCCTGCGACGGGGCACCGCCCGCCGGTGCGGTACGTCAACTGGCCTCGCCCGGTTACCACTTCACGCAAACCAGGACCAGGTACCACGCGGGACTCGGCGACTACGGCTGCACGGTCCGCTACGAGGGCGACAGCGTCAAGTCCACCCTGGTGCTGGAGATGGATGCCCACACCCGCCGTGACGACCAGGACAGCGAGAACCTGAGCGCCTTCCCGGAGACCGGGTTCGCTCCCGTGCGGTCGATGCCGGAGAGGCTGCCCGGTTTCATCGAAAAGTTCGGCGCGCTCCCCTTCCTACTGCCCTGACCCGAGCGGGGCAGGGACGCCCAGGCAGGCAGCGCAAGCTGCTGGTCCGCACCGAGCTCGGCCGCGAGACGGCACGGGCGACACCCGCCGCCTTCGAGACGGCCGTGGCCCTCGTCAACGCCGCCTCGGACCGGCTCGGCCGCGATGCGAAGCCGCTCACCGTCCCGGACGAGGGCCGGCGGCACCGCCGTGGCCGTGGCGACCAGGGCCAGGCCCACGGCCGAAGTGCGCGGCCGGTGCCTCTTCAGGACGGCGAACCTTCCTGCGGGGCCGGCCACGGCATGGGGGTCGTCCGCCGAGCCGGCCTCCTCACGCCCGGCGCCTGTCCCACCGGTGCTCCCGCTGACCGCTCCGTCGTCCACCGCTCCCTCGTCCCTCATGGCACGGAGGTCAGCGATCGCGCCCGCGCGCTGGTCAGGCGGGGGCGTGCAGCGTGATCCGTGCGCCGGGGCTGAACTTCTCGAGCAGTTCGGCGAGTTCGGCGGCGGCCGCCTCGGCCTCGCCGACCGGCAGGGGCGCGAGGGCCTCCAGCAGGAAGATGCCGGAGGTCGTCGGCTCGGTGAGCCGGGTGCGCGGGCCCTGGCGCCAGTTCCAGCGGCGGCAGGTCACGCCGGTGTCGTCGCACCAGACCACTTCGCCCGCGTCGGGATGCTCGAGGACCTCCTCACCCCCGGCGACGGTCACGAAGTTCTCGTCGCCCGTGGCCCGCACGAGACGCATCGCGCCCTCGATGTGGTCGATGTCCTCACCGCCGACCGGGATGAGATAGGCCACGCTGATGGCGTTGTAGAGGTCGACCAGGAGATTGACGCGCGGCAGCCCGGCGTCCGACAGCGCCCGCTTGGCCAGCGCCTCGGCCGAATTGCGGGTGCGGGAGGGCTTCGAACCGAACGCCGTGTACACCTCGCGCCAGGCCACCATGTGCGGGTCCTCGTGCGGGGCGCGGCCGTCGAGGCGTGCGGCCAGGCGGCGGGCCGCGTCGTCGAGGAGCGCGGAACTCGCCTCGGTGCTGGGCCCGTTGACCAGGCCGTGCGCCTCGATCGCGACATGCGTGAAGCCGGGCGCCAGGCCGCGCACCTCGTCGGACACGGTGAGCGTGAGAGTCATCTGCCTCGCCTCAGAGTGCGGTGGGAAGCGTCTTCCACAGATACGGCCGGTCGGGCGCCGCCTTCAGGGCGCTGAGCACAACCGGATGAGGTTCAGCGTACAAGACCGGATAGTCCACCTCATTGGACTCCGGGTCGGGCACCCAGGCCAGCCGCTCCCCGTCGAGCGAGAACCGCGCGTCGACCCCCGGCTTGTTGCCGCGCGGATCCTGCCGGTGCCAGGCGCCATGGAACCGTACGGCGATCAGCCCGTGCACGGCATGACCGGCACCGCCGTCGTTCGCCAGCCGTTGGTAGCAGAGCGCGGCGGGAATGTCCTCGGCCCGCAGCAGCGCGGCCAGCGCATGCGCCTTCGCGTAACAGATGCCGGTGCGCCGCGCGAGGACGTCGGAGGCGCGCCAGGTGACCCGGAGGTCGCCGGAGTCCTGTGAGTGCGGGATCGTGTCGCGCACGAACTCGTAAGCGGCCCGCGCATAGGCATACGAGTCGGGAACGCCCTCGGCGAGCCGGGCGGCCGTCGCGCGCACCACCGGATGGTCATGGTCGATGACCTCATCGGCGGCCAGATAAGCGGAAAGGTCGGGGGTGTTCTGGATCAGCTCCATGCCCGCAGAGCATAGGAATGCGATCACCTGACAGTCAATGACTTTTCAGGTGACCGCATATCTATGCACTCACTGGCGCGCCATCTCCTCCTTGAGTGCCGCCACGAACGTGTCCACGTCGTCCTCGGTCGTGTCGAAGGAGCACATCCAGCGCACGACTCCCGCGGCCTCGTCCCAGAAGTAGAACCGGAACCGCTTCTGCAGCCGCTCGCTCACGTCGTGCGGGAGCTGGGCGAAGACGCCGTTGGCCTGCACCGGGTAGAGGATCTCCACCCCGTGCACCGCGCGCACGCCCTCCGCGAGGCGCTGGGCCATCTCATTGGCGTGGCGGGCGTTGCGCAGCCACAGGTCCTTGGCGAGCAGGGCCTCCAGCTGCACCGACACGAAGCGCATCTTGGAGGCGAGCTGCATGGACAGCTTGCGCAGATGCTTCATGTGGCTGACGGCGTCCTGGTTGATGACCACGACCGCCTCGCCGAACACGGCACCGTTCTTCGTCCCGCCCAGGGACAGGATGTCGACGCCGACCGCATTGGTGAAGGTCCGCATGGGGACGTTCAGGGAGGCGGCCGCGTTGGCTATCCGGGAGCCGTCCAGATGCACCTTCATGCCGTGCGCATGGGCGTGCTCGCAGATCGCGCGGATCTCGTCGGGCGTGTAGAGGGTGCCGAGCTCCGTGCTCTGGGTGATCGAGACGACCTGCGGCATCGCCCGGTGCTCGTCCTCCCAGCCGTACGCCTGCCGGTCGATCAGCTCGGGCGTGAGCTTGCCGTCCGGTGTGGGCACGGTGAGCAGCTTGAGGCCGCCCATGCGCTCGGGGGCGCCGCCCTCGTCGACGTTGATGTGCGCGCTCTCGGCGCAGATCACCGCGCCCCAGCGGTCGGTGACCGCCTGGAGCGCGACGACGTTCGCGCCGGTGCCGTTGAAGACCGGAAAGGCCTGCGCGGTGGAGCCGAAGTGGCTGCGGACGATCCGCTGGAGGTTCTCGGTGTAGTCGTCCTCACCGTAGGCGACCTGATGGCCGCCGTTGGCCAGCGTCAGGGCGGCGAGCACCTCCGGGTGCGCCCCGGCGTAGTTGTCACTGGCGAAACCGCGGACCTCCGGGTCGTGATGGCGACGCGCGTCGGTCTTGGGAGGGTTCACGGCTTCTCGGTCAGCCACAGACGGTTTCCGTTCAATTCCGCGGCGGACTTGCTCCAGACGCCTTCGATGGCCTCGGCCAGGTCCTTGACGTCCGTGAAGCCCGCGAACTTCGCGTTGGGGCGCTCGGCGCGCATCGCGTCGTGCACCAACGCCTTCACCACCAGGATCGCAGCTGCCGACGTCGGACCCTCGGCGCCCTCCGAGATACCCGCCTTGCGGAAGTAGTCGGCCATGGCCAGCGTCCACGCCTCGGCCGCCGCCTTGGCCGCGGAGTACGCGGCGTTGCCCGCGGTCGGCTTGCTCGCACCCGCCGCGCTGATCAGGACGTACCGCCCCCGCTCGCTGCGCTGCAGCGCCTCGTGGAAGGCGAGGGAGGTGTGCTGCACGGTCTTGACGAGCAGCAGCTCCAGGAAGTCCCAGTCGTCGAGGCTGGTCTTGGTGAAGGTCTCGCTGCCGCGCCAGCCGCCGACGAGGTGGACCAGGCCGTCGACACGGCCGAAGTCCTTCTCGATGTGGGCGGCCCAGTCACGGGTGGACTGCAGGTCGAGCAGGTCCACGGTGTCGCCGGTGACGGTGGCGCCGCCGGACGCGTAGCGGGCCGCGTCCACGGCCTCCGACAGCCGCTCGGCGTCGTTGTCGGCACCGACGACGGTCGCGCCCGCCTCGGCCAGCCGCAGCAGAGTCGCCCGGCCGGCGGGACCGCCCGCGCCGGCCACCGCGATCACCGCACCGCTGAGAGCCCCGTTCCCCATTTTTCTCGCCTCCGTAGCAGTGTTCTGGGCGCGGTCGCTCACGCGGCGACCCGCTCGGCGCTGTCCGCCGTGATGCCCCTGGTGGAGGCGATCACGTTCTTCAGCTTCTTCGACAGTGCCTCAAAGAACATGCTCAGCGGAAACTCGTCGGGAAGCACGTCATCCACGAGCTTGCGCGGCGGCAGGGTCAGGTCCAGGGCGTCGGGGCCCTTGGCCCACTTGGAGCCCGGGTGCGGGGCGAGGTAGGTGGAGACCAGCTCGTAGCCGGCGAACCAGTGCACCAGCTTCGGGCGGTCGATGCCGTCCCGGTACAGCTTCTCGATCTCGGCGCACAGCTGGTTGGTGACCTGCGGAGCGCGCTGCCAGTCGATGGTGAGCTTGTTGTCGGTCCACCGGACGACGTCGTGCCTGTGCAGGTAGGCGAAGAGCAGCTGACCGCCGAGGCCGTCGTAGTTGCGGTTGCGGTCGCCGGTGAGCGGGAAGCGGAACATGCGGTCGAAGAGGACCGCGTACTGCACGTCACGGGCCTGCGGGACGCCGTCCGCGTCCAGCTTCACGGCCTCCTTGAAGGCGGTGAGGTCGCAGCGCAGCTCCTCCAGGCCGTACATCCAGAACGGCTGGCGCTGCTTGATCATGAACGGGTCGAACGGCAGGTCGCCGCGGCTGTGGGTGCGGTCGTGGACCATGTCCCACAGCACGAAGGCCTCTTCGCAGCGCTTCTGGTCGTGGACCATGGCGGCGATGTCCTCGGGCAGCTCGAGGCCCAGGATGTCCACGGCGGCGTCGGTGACACGGCGGAAGCGGGCGGCCTCCCGGTCGCAGAAGATGCCACCCCAGGTGAAACGTTCCGGCACCTCACGGACGGCTATGGTCTCGGGGAAGAGGACGGCGGAGTTGGTGTCGTAGCCCGCCGTGAAGTCCTCGAACTTGATGCCGCAGAACAGCGGGTTGTCGTAGCGGGTCCGCTCCAGCTCGGCCAGCCACTCGGGCCAGACCATGCGCAGGACGACCGCCTCCAGGTTGCGGTCCGGGTTGCCGTTCTGCGTGTACATGGGGAAGACGACCAGGTGCTGGAGGCCGTCCGCGCGGCCCGCGGCGGGGTGGAAGGCCAGCAGCGAGTCGAGGAAGTCGGGCACCTCGAAGCCGCCGTCGGCCCAGCGCCGGAGGTCCTTGACGAGCGCCTCGTGGTAGTCGGCGTCGTGCGGGAGCAGCGGGGACAGCTCCTCGACGGCCTCCACGGCACGGCGCACGGCCTGCTCGGCGTCCGCGAGGTCCGGGGCGCCCTCGGCGTCGAAATCGATCGATCCGTCCTTGGACTGCCATGGCCGGATCTGCTCCACGGCATCCTTGAGCACGGGCCACGAAGGGTGCTCAACAACCCTGGTCGCGGGAGGAACCTGCTCCTCCGTACCCACCTGCACAAGAATTTCCGTCATGACCCATCCTCCACGCGAGAACCTAACGGGGGACACCGTATGCGTACGAGGTTTCTCTCAGCAAGAGAGGTCGCGGGAAAATATTCTGCGGACCCGCATGGTCACCGCTCTTTTTCCTGTCGCAAACCGTGACGACGCTCACTTTCGATATCAACGACCGGTGGCTCGCGGTCCGGTGGCCGACGGCAGGGCACCGCTCGGATCCAGCCAGTCAATGCACGGGAGACTCGCCCACGCCCGGGTGACCGTCGGCGCGGGCACGGGCCAGGCGCCAGGCCGGTACGCCCCACCCGTCACGCCAATCCCCGCGTGTACGCGCGGGTTCATCGGCAGACCCGGCCATTAGGCTGCGACTCTGCCGTGTGGACACCGACGTCCGCGATGCCCGTCCCGTCCGCGCGTGCGCCGAGCCGCCGTCGACGGAAGCGAGTTGAACCTTGAACTTCCTTACCATCGGTCACCGCGGAGTCATGGGCGTCGAGCCCGAGAACACCCTCCGTTCCTTCGTCGCCGCCCAGCAGGCCGGCCTCGACCTCATCGAACTCGATCTGCACCTGAGCAAGGACGGCGCCCTGGTCGTCATGCACGACGCGGAGGTGGACCGCACGACCGACGGCACCGGCCCGATCGCCGAGAAGACCCTCGCCGAGCTGCGTGCCCTGGACGCGGGCCGCGGCGAGCGCGTCCCGGTCTTCGAGGAGGTCCTGGACGCGGTGAAGGCGCCGCTGCAGGCCGAGATCAAGGACGTGGCGGCGGCGCGGGCGCTCGCCGAGGTGATGCACAAGCGGGACCTGGTCTCCCGGGTGGAGGTGTCCTCGTTCCACGACGAGGCGATCGCCGAGATCGCCCGCCTGGTGCCGGGCGTGCGCACCGCGCTCATCGCCGGCCGGTACGGCACCGACGTGGTGGCGCGTGCCACCGAGGCCGGCGCCGCGACCGTCTGCCTGAACATCCGGCGCCTGACCCTGGAGGTCGTGGAGCACGCCCGCAAGGCGGACCTCAGGATCATCGGCTGGGTGGTGAACACGCAGGACCACCTGCGACTGGTACGGGCCCTGCAGCTGGACGGCGCGACCACGGACTACCCGGAGATCAAGCGCACCGGCCGTTTCACGGCGTAACGGCTATGCGAGCTCCTTGACCAGCAGCTCGAACTGCAGGTCGGCGCGCTGCGGAATGCCGAAGCGCTCGTCGCCGTACGGGAACGGGGTCATCCGGCCCGTGCGGCGGTAGCCGCGGCGCTCGTACCAGGCGATCAGATCGTTGCGTACGGAGATCACCGTCATGTGCATCTCGGTGGCACCCCAGCTCTCGCGGGCCAGCCGCTCCGCCTCCGCGATGACCAGCTTGCCCAGGCCCGCGCCCTGCAGCGTGGGGCTGACCGCGAACATGCCGAAGTAGGCGTGGTCACCGCGGTGCTGGAGCTGGCAGCAGGCGACGACGCGGCCGTCCTGCTCGACCGTCAGCAGCCTGCTGTCGGGCGACTTGATCACCTGGAGCACGCCCTCGGGGTCGGTCCGCTGCCCCTCGAGGATGTCCGCCTCCGTGGTCCACCCGACCCGGCTGGCGTCTCCCCGGTACGCCGATTCGATCAGCGCGACCAGTGCGTCCACGTCGGCGTCGGTGGCGTCGCGGAAGGTGGGCGCGGTGGCGGCGGTTTCCATGGGGCGGGTCTCCGAATCTGTGGCGCGGCACGGCAGGGACGAGACTAGCGCTGCCGCTAGGCTCCCGGTGCATGGTGCACGTACTCAGCAGCCGGACGCTCCTGCGCCCGACCGACCCCGAGCGGTCCCGGGCCTTCTACGGCGGGCAACTGGGCCTGGCCGTCTACCGCGAGTTCGGCACGGGCCCCGAACGCGGCACCGTCTACTTCCTCGGCGGCGGCTTCCTGGAGCTCTCCGGGCGCTCACGGACTCCACCGCCCCCGGCCGTGCGCCTGTGGCTCCAGGTCCCGGACGTGCCGGCGGCGCACGCGGAGCTGCTGACCAAGGGCGTGGAGATCGTCCGCCCACCGGTGCAGGAGCCGTGGGGCCTGATCGAAATGTGGATCGCGGACCCCGACGGCACCCCGATCGTCCTGGTGGAGGTCCCGGGCGACCATCCACTGCGGTACCGCCCGGGTATCTAGGCCCGGGCCGGCGGACGGACATCCGGGCCCGGGTCCGCACGGACGGCGGTTCGTCCTGCGCAGCCGCTCAGTGCGGGACGTGGGTCCAGGCTCGGTCCGTTGTCGTCAGTTCGTGGAACCCCGCCTTGAGCAGGGTGTCGATCCCGGCCCGGTCGTCGGCGAGTTCGTAGGCGAGGAGGCGGTCCACGCCGCACAGTCGGAGCCAGTCGGCGGCATGGGCGAGGAGGCGGTGCTCCCAGTCCTCCCCGTGGCGGCCGGGGCCGATGCGGAGGTTGCCGATGTCGGCCAGGCCCGCGGCGCGGGTGTGGCGTTCGGGGCGGGCCGGGGTGGTGTCCACCTCGATGAAGCCGACGGGGGATCCCGCCGCGTGCGCGGTGAAACGCGTGCCGCACTCCCCCAGGGTGCGCTCGACCGTGACGCCTGGGCGCGGTTCGGGCCGGGGCAGGTCGGCGAGCCGGGCGAGCAGGATCATCTCCGTCGTGCCGGTGTGCCGGAATCCGGCGCGTTCGTAGACGGCCCGGACATGCGGCCAGTTCCGGGGCAGCCCGTGGACGGCGGGGGCGGGCAGGTCGCCGGAGGCGTGGCGGGCGCGGACGCTCCAGCGGGCGAGCCGGGCCAGACAGGCGCTCATGAGCAGGTCGGCGGCCGCCTCGGTGTCCGGCCGGTAGGAGGCCGCCGGATGCCACAGGAACCAGCCGATCTCGCCCGCGTCCCGGTAGTCCGGGCCCACCTCGGCGTCGGCGCGGTAGCGCAGCAGGTGCGCCGCGGCGACGAGGTGCGGCGCTGCTCGGCGACCAGGGTGACGCGCTCGCTCACCCACGGGTCGGTGAGGAACTCGTCCGGCCGCCGCTCCAGGCTGCTGAGCACGGTGTTCACGGAGACGGAGACGCCGGGGACCACGGCGGCCACATGGGCGTTCACCAGGTCCGTGAGCTGGTCGCGGTCGTCGCGGTGGAAGGGGCGTACCTCGGGCATGCGTGACCTCCGGTCGGGAACCGTCGTGGGAGGCCGCCATGCGATGCGGTACGGGGACGAGCGTACGTCCGTGCCGGGGTGCCGCGCGAGGGGTTTCCCGATGGCCTCTGTCGGACGGCGGGACTAGCGTGCTGAGAGGGGATGGTTCCGTGCCGGGAGGAGTGCCATGAAGTTCGACAAGCCGGTGACCGGCGGGCCCTGCTGGACGGAGCTGGGGACGAACGACCTGGAGGGCGCCAAGCGGTTCTACACGGACCTGTTCGGCTGGCGTCCGGAGACGGATCCGCGCCAGGAGGCGGGGGGTTACACGGTCGCGCACATGGGCGACGCGGCGGTAGCCGCCCTCACCCCGCTGTACCAGGAGTCCCAACCGGTCGCGTGGAACGTGTCGTTCGCGGTGGCGGACGCGGACACTGCGGCGCGGCAGGTCGAGGAGGCGGGCGGGACCGTGGTCCTCGGCCCGATGGACGTCTTCGACGTCGGCCGCTTCGCCGTGGCCCTGGATCCGACGGGCGCGGCCTTCCAGCTGTGGCAGGCTCGCGCGTTCCCGGGTGCCGGGCTGTTCAACGCGCCCGGTTCGCTGGGCTGGGTCGAGCTCGCGACGCGCGACACCGACCGGGCGCGGGACTTCTACACCACGGTCTTCGGATGGACCGTCAACGCCTCGCAGTGGTACACGCAGTGGGGCATCGGCGGCGAGGACTTCGGCGGGATGGCGGACATGGGCGACCGTTTCCCGCCCGAGGTGCCGCCGCACTGGATGCCGTACTTCGCGGTCGCGGACGTGGACGGAACGGCGCAGGTGGCGGTCGCGGCGGGCGGTTCGGTCCTGATGGAGCCGATGTCGATGGGAAACGTCCGGCGCATCGGGGTGCTGCGGGATCCGCAGGGGGCGGCCTTCGGTGTGTACGCGGAGGGCGACCAGGGCTGACCCCGTCAGGCCGGCGGTGTCGCCGTGACCCGGTCGACGACCGGGGCGTACGCCGAGCGCCGGCCGTGGGTCTCACCTCCGGTCTGCCGAATGGTGCCGTGCCTCGGGGCGGTTCTCAGGCGCGCAACGCGCCGATCCGGCCCTCGAGGCGGCTCAGCAACTCGGCCAGCAGGCCTGCCAGTTGTCCCTGTCCCTGGGGGGCGAGCACCGACAGTACGGCCGCCTCGTAGGACAGTTGCTCGGGGAGGATGCCGTCGACGAGTTCGCGGCCGTTGTCGGTGAGGCGGACGTGGGCGACGCGGCGGTCGCGGGTGTCCCCACGGCGTTCGACGAGGCCGCGCTCGGTCAGGTGCTTGATGCGCTTGGTGACGGCGGCGCCCGAGGAGAAGGTCTCCCGGGCCAGCTCACTGGGCGTCAGTTCGTGGCCGGTGCGGCGCAGCGCGCCGAGCAGGTCGAACTCGGGCCGGCTGAGACCGGCGCGGCGCAGCGGGGCGTCCTCGGCCTGCTGCAGGAGGGCGGCGCAGCGGTTGATGCGTCCGATGATCTCCATGGGCCCGGTGTCCAGCTCGGGGTGGACGGCCTGCCACTGCTGAACGACCACGGCGACGGTGTCCCCCCTCGCCGCGTCGTTGCCGGCCGCCGGTCGTCCGTTCGTCGCCGTCATGGCCGTACGTCCTCCGTTGTCGTTGTCGACTTCGCAGTCTTCGTAGCCTTCGTACCGGCCCGGGACTGCAGCCCCGTGCGTCGTACCGTCGCGGCGAGCGTACGGTGTCCGGCTTGCTCGACGAGCACGACCCGCTCCTGGGCGGGGCACGTTGCCACCACTCGCCGGACGCGGCGTCGGCCGGGGCGCGCGGTTCGGCCACGCCGGCTTGAACCAGATGCCGGAGGGCCGGGCGAGGCGCGGCACACCGCCGAGAGGAAGACGGAGAGGGGCGACCACCCTTCGTCACCTGCTGTGCTCCGCCGAGTGCTCCCCGTGTACATCTTTGCGCTTGCGTGCGCGCCGCATGTCGCGGGCATCGCCCTCATCGACGGATCGTGAAGCGCAAAGCGGGGAGGTGCGCGTGCACGGACCGGCTTCGCCCGGCTGGCTGCTGGTCGCGCTGTGTGCGGCGACCGGCGCCTACTGTCTGCTGCGGATGCGCAGCAGCGTCGAGGAGCAGCGGCACGCCGCGGGCGGCGAGGCGCTGATGGGATTCGGCATGGCCGCCATGGCGGTGCCGGCAGCGGTGTTCACCCCGCCGTCGTGGACGTGGCCGCTGTACGCGGTGGTGTTCGGCGCGGCCGCGCTGCGCGCCCTGTGGGCCGCACGTGACCACCCGCACCATCTGCACCACTTGGTGGGCACCGCGGCGATGGTCTACATGGCGGTCGTGATGGCCGACTCCCCCGAACCTCGTCACCACGCGCACGGCGGCACGGGAGTGCCCGTGGTGACGGGGTTGTTGCTCGTCTACTTCACCGGCTACGTGCTGCTCTCCGGCGTCCGGCTGATCCCCGCCACGGTGGCGGGGTCCACCGGGGCGGTCGCCGGGTGGGGGGACCGGCCGGAGCTGGCCCGGGCGTGCCGGCTGTCGATGGGGATCGGCATGCTGGCGATGCTGCTCACGCTCTGACCGGCGCCGCGCGGTGCGTTCTGCGAAAGCGTTGCCTGCGTCACTTTGCCGCGGCCGACCGTACCCGCGGGCGGCCCGCCGCTCATAGGGTGCTGTCCATGATGGTCCCCGCGGCACTGCTGCTGCTCGGCGCCCTGACCGCCGTCGTCGCCCCCCGGCTGCTCGCCCGGGCCGACTGGCCGGACCGTGAACCGGTGGTCGCGCTGTGGGTGTGGCAGTGCGCCGTGGCGGCCGTACTGCTGTGCTGTGCGCTGTCGATGACCCTCAGCGCGGCAGCGGCCTGGCAGGCGGTGCGCGGGCATGTGTTCGCGTCGGCGCCGAGCGCTGTCGTGGACGCGTACGCCCTCGGCTCGACCGGTCCCTGGGCGGCGGCGACCGCGGTGGCGCTCGCCTGCGGTGGGCTGTGGAGCGCGGCGATGCTGGTCCGCGAGGTCGTACGGGCCGGGGCGCGGCGGCGTCGTCGGCGGGCCGATCTCCTGGTGCGGGCCCCGCTGTTGCCGGGCGAGGAGCCGGTGAGCGGACCGCTCGTCGTGCTGGAGGGAGAGCGGCCGGATGCCTGGTGGCTCCCCGGCGCCGCACCCCAACTCGTCATCACCACGGCCGCGTTGCGCCGCCTGAAGGGGCGGCAGCTGGACGCCGTACTCGCCCATGAGGAGGGTCACGCGCGGGCCCGGCACGACTGGCTGCTGCACTGCTCGGCCGCGCTGGCGGGCGGATTCCCGCAGGTCCCGGTGTTCGCCGCGTTCCGCGACGAGATGCACCGGCTGGTCGAACTGGCCGCCGACGACATGGCCTCCCGTCGCTTCGGCCGGCTGACCACGGCGCTGGCGCTGGTCGAACTCAACGAGGACCGGGGTGTGTTCGGCCCCTGCCCCACCCCGCAGGCCCATGTTCCGCAGCGGGTGCACCGGCTGCTCACTCCCCCGGACCGGCTGACCGCGATGCGCCGCCTGAAGCTGACGGCGGCAGCGGCGCTCGTGCCGGTGATCCCGGTGCTGGTGGCGCTCGTCCCCGGGCTGCGCGCGCTCGGCTGAGCCGCCGACGAACTTCGGGGTCGGCCTCCCGCCCCACGCGTCGGAGAAGATCGCGGCATGCACCGCCCGCCCCGCCCGGCCGTCCTCGCCACCGCCGCCCTGACCGTGCTGTCCGCAGCGCTGCTGACCCTGGTCGTGGTCGAGTGGCGCCCCCTGATGGCCTTGGACCGGCATATCGCCCGCACCACCCACCGCTGGGCGGTCGGCGAACACGACCTCACGCATTCCGTCCGCATCCTCACGGACTGGGTCCGGGACCCGCTGACCATGCGGCTGACGGCCGCGGCGGCCGCGCTCTGGCTGGTGTGGCGCCGCTCGGCATGGCGGACGGCGCTGTGGCCGGCCGTCGTCTGCGCGCTGGGCACGGTGGTGCAGCAGGCGCTGAAGGCGGCTGTCGGCCGCCCGCGCCCGGTCTGGCCGGACCCCGTCGACTCCGCCCCTTACGCGGCCTTCCCCTCGGGTCACGCGATGACCGCCACGGTGGTGTGCGGCCTGCTGCTGTGGCTGCTGCACCGCTTCGGCGCCGGGCGCGTCCTGTGGCGTACGGCTCTCACGGTGGCGGTGGTCTCCGTCGTCGGGGTCGGCCTGACCCGGGTGTGGCTCGGGGTGCACTGGGTCTCGGACGTGGTGGGCGGGTGGCTGCTGGGAGCGCTGGTGGTGGCCGTGGCGGTGGTGGCGTACGAGTGCCAGTGGGGTGACCGGCCGTCAAGTTCTGCCGCACTGCGCCGCCCGCTCCGCTGACCCGACGCGCACCGGACGGCGGCCATGCGCCGGACGGACCACCGGTAGGGTCCAGCGCATGGCTGCCGTCCTCTTCGATTTCTCCGGGACCCTCTTTCGCATCGAGTCCACCGAGTCCTGGCTGCGTGCCGTACTGACCGGGACGGCCCTCACTCTTTCGGAGCCGCAACTGACCGAAACGGCACGGGCGTTGGAGAGAGCGGGCGCGCTGCCTGGCGGGGCGTTCCCGGTCGAGGTGCCCGAGGACCTCGCCGAGGTGTGGGCGGTGCGCGACGAGAGCGCCGAACTGCACCGGGCCGCGTACACGGGCCTGTCCCGCCGGGTCCCTCTCCCCGACCCCACGCTGCACGACGCGCTGTACGAGCGGCACATGTCCCCCGCCGCATGGTCGCCGTACCCAGACGCCGCCGAAGTGCTCCGCATCCTGCGCGAGCGCGGGATCGGGGTCGGCATCGTCAGCAACATCGGCTGGGACCTGCGCCCGGTGTTCCACGAGCACGGCCTCGACACGTACGTGGACGCTTACGTCCTGTCGTACGAACACGGCGTCCAGAAGCCGGACCCGCGGCTGTTCTCCGCCGCCTGCGAGGCACTCGGTGCCGATCCACGGGACGTGCTGATGGTCGGCGACAGCCGCTCCGCGGACGGCGGCGCGACCGCGCTGGGCTGCCGGGTGCACTTCGTGGACCACCTGCCGGTGACCGAGCGGCCGGACGCGCTGCTGCCGGTGCTGGACCTGATGGGCCGACCCGCCCCCCGTTCACCGTCGTACACAGGAAAAAGCCGCCCGCCTGAGACGATCCCCCGCGTCGCCCCAGACGGACGGCAGCCCTGAACGGACCCGCGCAGAAGCCGGGCCCGATGCGTTGAGTATAGTTGGCTGGCAGCCAGTCAACGCAGGAGTTACAGCATGTCCCCGCGCAGCGCCTCGGTCAATGAAGAGTTGCGCCGACGTTCCCGGGAGCGGCTCCTGCAGGCCGCGGTCGAGCTGGTCGGCGAACACGGCTTCGAGGCCACGACCTTGGGTGACATCGCGGACCGGGCGGGTTCGGCGCGCGGACTGGTCTCGTACTACTTCCCCGGCAAACGCCAACTGGTGCAGTCCGCGGTGCACCGGCTGATGCACCGGACGCTGGAGGAGGCCCTGGAGCGCGAGCCGCGCACCGAGGACGGCCAGGAGCGGCTGGCCAGGACCATCGACGCGATCCTGGGGCTGGCCCGCGACCGGCCCGTGCTGATGCGGCAGCACATGGCCGGACTCCTGCAGGCCCAGGGGTTCGTGCAGTGCCCGGAGCAGCGGCGCCTGTCGGAACTGCTGAGCGACACCGTCGCCCGGTACGGCTCGCAGGACGTCACGGCCGACTACCCGATGCTGCGCGCGCTGCTCATGGGCGCCGTGTATGCGGCGCTCGTCCCGGGGGTGCCGATGCCGATCCCGGTCCTGCGGGCGGAGCTGTTCAAGCGCTACCGGCTCGACTGGGAGCTGGGCATGCCGCCCGGGACCGAGCCGCCCGGCGGCACCTGCGAGAAGGACCTGTCGCGCTTCTTCGCGACGGACGACCGGCCCGAGTGACCGGTCCCGGCCGTCAGCGCCGTGCGTGACCGGGTGCCAGCAGTCCCGCGTCGCGGGCCTGGGCGATGAGCCGGAGCGACCTGCGGCGACTGCGGCCGGTCGCGGACATCACCGCGATGACGGGGTCGAATCCCTCGTCCCGGGCTGCGCGGTACTCCGCCGCGACGAGCCGACGCCCCTCGATGCCGCGCGGCCACGTGGGTCGGGCACGGCTCGGGCCGAGCGGCCTGGTGTCGTCGATGCCGTATTCCGTCCCCGTCCCGGCGTCGGGCCCGGCATGCGCCTCTGTCCCGGCATCCGTCTCCACGGCGGCATCCGCGTCCACGGCGGCATTCGCCTCGGCCCCGATATTCGTCTCCATGCCGCACGCCTCGAACAGCGGTGTCTCGATCCAGTCGGCGAGGACCGTCAGATCGGCCAGGGAGAGGGCGGGCTGGGCCCTGACGTCCTCGATGGAGACGCATCCCCCGGTCACCACGGCCAGGGCGTCGACCCGGGCGCCGTCGGTGAAGGCCAGCAGGACATGGAACCAGGACGTGCGCTCCCCGCGCTCCCGCACCGCCCACGCGGGCTGGACGGTCACCGCGCCGTCCTCCGCACAACGGGCGGAAAGATTAAGAAAGGATGCGTCTAGCACACACGCAACGTAACCGCATGATCACAATCCATACGAATGGACACGCGTCCACATCACCCGCCTGCACCCTGTCAGCGGAGCCCTGGCGGTGCAATGCTGGAGCCACCAGCGATCTCCTCCGGCCTCCCGGGGAAGGGGTTCCGCCGTGCTGCGTGTCGCCGTTGTCGGCTCCGGGCCGAGCGGGTGCTATACCGCCCAGAGCCTGATCCAGCAGGACTCCGAGGTGCGAGTCGACGTCCTGGACCGGCTGCCGTGCCCATACGGTCTGGTGCGCTACGGCGTGGCACCGGATCACGAGAAGATCAAGTCGCTGCAGGGAAACCTGCGGACGGTCCTGGAGCACGACCGGGTGAGATTCCTCGGTGGCGTGCAGATCGGCGGTCCCCGCGGGCTGCCGGTGGACCGGCTGCGGGAGCTGTACCACGCGGTGGTCTACTGCGTGGGCGCCGCGACCGACCGGCACCTGGGCATTCCCGGCGAGGATCTGCCGGGCAGCTGGTCGGCGACCGAGTTCGTGTCCTGGTACAGCGCGCATCCCGACTCCCCGCCGGAGGACTTCGTCCACGAGGTCAGGTCGGCCGTGGTCATCGGCGTGGGCAATGTCGCGGTCGACGTCACGCGGATGCTGGCCCGCGGCGCGGCGGAGCTGAGCCCCACGGACATGCCGCAGAAAGCGCTGACGACACTGGCGGCGAGCCATGTGACCGACGTGCACATGGTGGGCCGGCGCGGCCCCTCGCAGGCCCGCTTCACCACGAAGGAGCTGCGCGAGCTGAGCGGCCTGCCCGACACCGAAGTCGCCGTCGATCCGGCCGAGTTGGCACTGGACCCGGCCTACACCGACCCCTCGGGACTGCCCGCGCCGCAGCGCCGCAACGTGGAGGTGCTGCGCGGCTGGGCGGACCGGCCGCCCGGGGACGCGGCACGCCACATCGGGCTGCGCTTCTTCCTGCGCCCCGTCGAACTCCTCGCCGACGGAGGCCGGGTGGGTGCGGTGCGCTTCGAGCGGACCGCGCCGGACGGGGACGGCGGGGTGACCGGCACGGGCCGCTTCGAGGACATCGAGGCGCAGTTGGTGCTGCGCTCGGTGGGGTATCGCGGAGTGCCGCTGGAAGGGCTGCCGTTCAACGCGCGTACCGGCACCGTGCCGAACGAGGAGGGCCGCGTGGTGCGCGACGGTCTCACCTCCCCGGGCGAGTATGTGTCCGGCTGGATCAAGCGCGGTCCGACCGGCGTCATCGGCACCAATCGCCCATGCGCCAAGGAGACGGCGACGTCGCTGCTGGAGGACGCCCCCGTGCTCGTACGCCGGGACGTGGCGGCGGACCCCGTCGTGGCCCTGCGGGCGGCGGGGATCGAGCCGGTCGCGTGGCCGGGCTGGCAGGCCATCGAGCGGGCCGAGGCGGAGCTCGGGGCGTCGCTGGGGCGGAGCGTGGTCAAACTGGCCGACTGGGACTCGCTGCTGACGGCGGCGCGGACGGCGTCCCCGTAGCGGAGCCGGCCGACGGCTCGCGGTGCGATCGCCCTGAAACCGCTCTTCGGCCGCCTTCCGGTGAAGGCCGGTTTCAGCCGTCGACCCCGAGGCGGACCGCCTGCCTGTCGGCGGCGGCGAGGAGGCTTTCGAGAAGTCCCGGGAAGAGCTGCTCCAGATCATCCCTGCGCAGGCCGTTCATCTTGGCCGTGCCCCGGTAGACCTGCCGGATCACTCCGCTCTCGCGCAGCACCCGGAAGTGGTGCGTGGTCGTGGACTTGGTGACCGGCAGGTCGAAGTGCGAACACGTGAGCTCGCCGCCGTCGGTGGCGAGATCGCGCACGATCTGCAGCCGCAGCGGATCGGAGAGCGCGTGCAGCACGGCCTCCAATCGGACTAAAGGCGGCTCAGCATGAGGGAGAGCGCATTCGCGGCGTCGCTGCGGTTCTGTGTCGAGGTGCCGCTGCGAGTGACATACGTCTGCACCATGTAGCGCCCTTTGCGGCCGGTGAGATACGTGTAGTAAGCGTCCGCCGGCCGGCCGTTCTCGTCGGCGACCAGGTGGCCTTCCTCCGCCACCACCTCGTCGAAGCCATTCAGCTCCGGGATGTCGACCTCGTGGACGTTCTCCCACCGTGCCCTGCTCGCGGCTTCCTTCTCCGTCGGGCACCGCTGCACGTCCGAGCGCAACCGAGCCACGTCCGCACGAGCGAAACTCGCGTTCCGGTGGACCACGACCGTCGAGTTCGCATAGACCGTCCCGTCCTTCTTCTTGACGCTGCGCTGCAGGACGGCCAGCGCGTTCTCGATCGGCTGCGTCACGTAATTGCAGTCGGGATCGGTCACGCCCTCGGCCTTCTCCTCGTTCTCGTAGGGCTCGCTCCGGGTGAAACCGGATCCCCAATCCGTGGGTGCCAGTGCCACGCGTCTCGTGATGTCGCGGGCCGACGCGGCGGACTCGAGGTCCTGTTTCGTCCCGCCTTTGCCGCCCCTGGACTCGATCACGAACACCATCGCGATCCCGACGACCGCGAGCACCGCGGCGACGAGTGCGGGCGCGCCACGCCACCAGGGGCGCCGAGGAGACGGCGGGCCGGGCTTCGACACTCCGTGCAGCGGACCGGGCGGCGGGCCGGACGGCGGTTGAGCGCTCACATCCGTCCCTTACCACCCGTGAGGCATATGCCGCGCCGCCGGGCGGAGAGATCACCTGACTGACCGGGCCAGCTCCCGCTGATAGTCCGCATACGCGGTGCGCAGGGCCTCCCCCGGCCAGTCGGCGGGAAGGAGCCCGGAGGGCAGGACGGGGTCGGTGAGCAGATGACGTACGACCGCGGCGAAGGCGGTCAGCAGGTCGGCCGGGCGGTGGGACTCGGCGACATGGGCGAGCAGCGCGCGGGCGGTGGCGGCCCAGGCGTCGAGCGGCCACAGGCGGGTGGCCAGCTCCCGCGCGGAACCCTCGGGGCGGGCGGTGTAGGACTGGGCCACCCGCTCGAGGTCGTCCGGCAGGGAGCGGACCAGGTTGGCGGGCCGCAGCCACACGCCCTCACGCAGTTCGGCCAGGCGCAGGGCCGTCAACCGGGTGCGCAGCTCCACGCGTTCGGCGGGGCCGCGCCCGGTCGCCGTGATCACCACCATCTCCCAGTCGCCCTCCCACGCGCGCGTGCGGGGGTGCACCGCGTCGTCCTGGCGGTGCTGGCGGGCCAGCAGCCGGTCGCTGAGCCCGTAGACGGCGTCCGTGCGCCGCAGGTCGCCGACGGCCACCATCCGGCTGAGCGCGGCCCGCAGGGTGGAGCCGCCGACACCGAAGGGCTCCACCAGCCGCACGAGGTCCCTCACCGGAAGCTCCGGCGGATGTGTGCCCAGCAGCAGGCTCAGCACGACCGATCGCGCGGACAGCGGCCGCAGGTCGGCCTCGCCGGGCTGCACTGACACGTTCATCCGCATGGGCACGTACTGTACGTGCGCTTTCTTGTTGCATTATTGCTACGGCCGCATGGAGAGTGCAACATGGCCGCATGGTCTCGACACCCGCACGGCCGCAGCCGCAGTACGCCACCCACGACGTCACCAACCAGGCCCCTCCCCTGGCTCCCTACGACGCCTCCGAGGACCAGGCCCTCCTGGAGGGGCTGCGCCGCGAGGGGGCCGGCTGGGCCGAGGAGGGGGTACGGCGCCTCGGCCTGAGCGCCGGCAGCGCCCAGGCGCAGGAGTGGGGTGAACAGGCCAATCGGCACGAGCCCGAGCTGCTCACCCATGACCGGTACGGCAACCGGATCGACGAGGTGGAATTCCACCCCAGCTGGCACCACCTGATGCGGGTCGCGGTCGCCGAGGGGCTGGCCGGCGCGCCGTGGGCGGACGCCCGGCCGGGCGTCCACGTCGCCCGTACCGCGGGCGGGCTGGTGTGGGGTCACACCGAGGCCGGGCACGGCTGTCCGACGTCGATGACGTACGCGGCCGTCCCCGCGCTGCGCGCCCAGCCTGAGCTCGCCAAGGTCTACGAACCGCTGCTGACGAGCCGCGAGTACGAGCCGGGGCTACGGGTGCCCACCGAGAAGCGAGGGCTGCTCGCGGGCATGGGCATGACGGAGAAGCAGGGCGGCTCCGACGTCCGTACGAACACCACCGTGGCCACGCCCACCGCCGAACCCGGTGTGTACACGCTGCGCGGGCACAAGTGGTTCACATCGGCGCCCATGTGCGATGTGTTCCTGGTGCTGGCCCAGGCTCCGGAGGGACTGACGTGCTTCCTGGTGCCGCGTATCCTGCCCGACGGCAGCCGGAACACGTTCCGGATCCAGCGGCTGAAGGACAAGCTGGGCAACCGGTCGAACGCCTCCTCCGAGCCGGAGTTCGACGGAACCGTGGCCTGGCTGGTCGGCCCCGAGGGCCGGGGCGTGAAGACGATCATCGAGATGGTCAACTGCACCCGGCTGGACTGTGTGATGTCCTCGGCGACGCTGATGCGCAAGACGCTCGTCGAGGCGGGTCACCATGCGCGGCACCGCAGCGCGTTCGGCGCACGGCTGCTCGAGCAGCCGCTGATGCGAAACGTCCTGGCCGATCTCGCGCTGGAGTCGGAGGCCGCCACCACGCTCACGCTGCGGCTGGCCGGGGCGGCCGACCGGGCGGGGCGCGGGGACGCCGGGGAGCAGGCCTTCCGGCGGATCGCGACCGCCGTCGGCAAGTACTGGGTCACCAAGCGGGGCCCGGCCTTCACCGCGGAAACCCTGGAGTGCCTGGGCGGCAACGGCTATGTCGAGGACTCGGGCATGCCCCGCCACTACCGGGAGGCTCCCCTGCTGTCGATCTGGGAGGGGTCGGGGAACGTCAACGCGCTCGACGTGCTGCGGGCGCTCGGCCGTGAGCCCGGCACCGCGCAGGCCCTGTTCGCCGAACTCGCCCTGGCACAGGGGGCGGACGCGCGGCTGGACGCGGCCGTTGCCGGGCTGAAGGACCGATTGGCCGAAACCGACCAGACCGGCGCCCGCCGACTGGTGGAGCTGATGGCCCTGACCCTCCAGGCCTCCCTTCTCGTCCGGCACGCTCCGCCCGCGGTCGCCGACGCCTTCTGCGCGAGCCGGCTCGGCGGCGACTGGGGGCACGCCTTCGGCACGCTGTCCGGCGCGGCCGACCTCGGCGCGATCCTGGAGCGGGCCCTGCCCGGCGGAAACTGATCCCTCCCGCCGTGCGCGTGCTCCGTGGCCGGTGACAGCCGACGGATCGCACACAGTCGCCGCTCGACTCCGCTTCGTTGTCAGTGCCGTGGTGCAGACTCGCGATCAGGTGGCAATCGCCTGGGGAGGACAACGTGTTCACGGGGATCGACGAGGTCGACTGGGCTTCGCTGCGGCACGCGTACGGCAGCGCCAAGGACGTGCCCGCACTGCTGCGGGGACTCGCCTCCGCGGACCCGGCCGAGCGGGAGATCGCGCTCGACGGGATGTACGGCTCGGTGCACTACCAGGGGCACGTGTACGACTCGACGCTGGCCTGTGTGCCGTTCCTGTTCGGACTCATGGCCCGCGCGGAGGTGCCGGACCGGGGCGGCATAGTCGAGCTGCTGGTGAGCATCGGCGGGGAGTGCGCCAGTGGCAGCTGCGCGCCGGCGCATGCCGCGGTGCGCGCGGGCGCGGAGGCCTTCATCGCACTGACCAGCGACCCGGACGCCTTGGTGCGGGGCGCGGCACCCCGGGCGCTCGTACGGTTCCTGGACGAACCGGCACGCGTGCTGGACCTGTTACGGCAGCGGCTCACGGTCGAGCGGGACGGTCGGGTCCTGCTCGCCCTGACCGAGGGCCTCGGCCAGTTCGTACGGCGCCACCCCGGGCACGCCGCCGCGGCGGTGGACCTCCTGACCGCGCAGAGCGCTCCGCCGTACCACCCCGGCCTGCGGCTCGCCGCGCTCGGCCAGCTCGCGCTCGGCGCGCCTGACCGGCTACCGGCCGATCTGGTCCCCACCGTGGTGCAGCTGCTCAGGGACAGGTCCGAACAGCGTTGCGGCGGGCCGGACCGTGCCGAGACGGACACGCTCGTCGGCCGGATACGGCGACTGCGCCCGTCGGACGAAGAGGGCTCGCACCTGCTGCGGACGCTCCACACCGCGCTGGGCGGCCGGGTGGCCGACCGGATCGCCCTGCTCAGCGGGCAGTTGACCAGCCCGGACCCGATCGACCGGTGCAACGCGGTGTGGATGTCGGCGGCCCTGTTCCGCGAGTGGCGCGCCGACCATTCCGAGCCGGTCGCGCTGATCGGCGCCCAGCTGTGGGCGGAGCAGGACCAGTTGCGGGACGCCTCGGTCTCCGTCCTGTCGGAGCTGTTCGAGCTGGCCGCGCCCGCCGCCGACGACCTCGCCGCGCTGCTGACCGAACGGCCCGGGCTACGGGTCCACCGGTGGGAGCGCGGAGCGCCGACGCTGGGCGGCCCGCTCAAGGCACTCGCCAGGAGCGGTGATCCGCGGGCGGTGCCGCTACTGGCCGAGGTGCTCGCGGGGCCGGTCGTACCCGACGACCTCGGACAGGTGATCGTCCACCTCGGCGGGTCCGCGGCTCCCCTGGCTCCCGCACTGCGCCGCGGGCTCGGTCGGGTCGCTCTCGACTCCCCCGACGTCACCGACCGTGCTGTAGCACTGCTGTCGGCGCTCCGGGCCCTGGGCCACACGGAGGCCGTCCCGCAAGTGCTGCGTCTCCTGCGCGGCGCGCCGGGCGGCGTCGGCCCCCGGGAGGCCGTGGTCGCGAACGCGGTCCGCGCGCTGGGGTCGTTCGGGCCGGCCGCGCGGGCGGCGGTGCCGGACCTGCGGAGGTTGCTGAACACCGGGTGCGCGGCCGTGGCGGCGGGGGCGCTGTGGTCGGTGGAGGGGGACGCCTCCACCGTGCTCCCCGTCCTTCTGCAAGAGTTGGCGCACGAACAGACCGGCCACCGGCGCGCCGCCGCCGCGGAGCTGGCCCGGCTCGGTCCCGAGGCCCGCCCCGCGCTGCCCGCACTGCGCCGCATGACCGAGTCGGACCGGGTGTGGGAGCGGACGTCCGCCGCGTGCGCCTTCTGGCGGATCGGCGGTGACCCCGAGCCCGTGCTCCCGGTCCTCCGTGCCGCCTGGTCGGAGAACCCCCGCACGCGCGGCACGACGGCCGCCCTCCTCACCGAGATGGGCCCCGCAGGCGCCCCCCTGCGGGACCTGGTGACCAAGGAACTCGCCACCCCTCGCCGCCATATGGCCCGAACGGGCGGCTACGGCAGCCACGACATACTGAAGGACGAAAGGTTGTTGAGGAGGTGCCGGGAGGCGTTGGGGGACGGGTAGGGGCGCGCTGGGGTCGTACCGCTCGCTCACGCGCCGGCCACGCCGACGCCCGCCCTCGCCCGGGGCGGACCGTCGGCACGCAGCCACGGGCAGAGGCTTGCGGCCCTGAACGCGCCGCACGCCGACGTCGACCCTCGCCCGAATCCAGCCACGGGCGCACGGCACACCGTCGGCCGGTCGTCATTCGTCCGCCCGCCCGTTGTTCGGTCCCTGTCCGCACCCGGGCGCCCGTGGCCGGGTCGGGCTCAGCCCGTCATCCGGCCCCACTGGGGGCCCAGTCGGGCCCACTCCGCGTCCCATCGGTCCATGCGGCGTCGTTCCAGCCGGCCGCGCAGGGCGCGGCCGGCGACGAAGGGGACGACCGCCGCGCTCACACCGCCAAGGGTGCCTATCAGGCCGGCGCGGAGGTGGGCCTGGGAGGTGGTGGCGGGTCTGGTGACGAGGCGGCCCTGCGGGTCCGTCCAGACGGTGACCGGTGTGCCGGCCTTGCTGCCGGGTGCGACCCGCGCCTGGCCGGTGTGCGAGGAGCCGTCGGCCACGGTCCAGCGCACGCTCGCCCACACCCGCTCGCCGCCCGCGGTGCCGCTGCCCGACGTGGCGGATCCCGGCGCCTTCCCCATGACCCGCGCCACGACGGGCCGCCACTCCAGGCGTTCCCGGGCCAGCCCGTGCTCGACCGAGCGGGCCGTCGCCAGACCCGCGAGCACCCCGGCGAGGACGGTGAGCCCCCAGGCGCCGAGCAGCACCCAGGCCTCCACCATGTCGGCACGACGCCTGAGCGGGTTGCGCCGCCAGCGCCACAGCCACACCTTCGGACCACGGAACGCCATCAACGGCATCCTCCTCAACGAGCGCACGGACAGGCCGGACCGCCCTCCCATACGGGAGAGGTCCTCTCGTTGCTCAGGGCGAGCCCCCGTCCCGACGGTCGCACGAGAATCGCCGCTCGCGCAGGCTTCTGCCGGAACGTGCGCCCCGGAATTCCGCGACAGGCCGACACCAGCCCGCCGACCTGCGGTGACGCGGTTTCCATGGATGGTTGTCAGTGCCGGGGTGCAGACTGGCCGATGTCTGAAAGCTATCTGTGACAAAGACGTCCCGGAGGTGGTCGGCATGACCGAGGTACTGCTCGCCGTGGGCACCCGGAAGGGTCTGTTCATCGGGCGGCGGCGAGGCGGCGGGTGGGAGTTCGACGAAAGTCCCTACTTCAACGCGCAGGCCGTCTATTCGGTGGCCATCGACACCCGCGGAGGCACCCCGCGGCTGCTGGCCGGTGGCGACAGCGCGCACTGGGGCCCGTCGGTGTTCCACTCCGACGACCTGGGCCGCACCTGGACCGAGCCGTCCCGACCGGCCGTCAAGTTCCCCCAGGACACCGGCGCCTCGCTGGAGCGGGTCTGGCAGCTGCACCCGGCCGCGGCCGAGCCGGACGTGGTCTACGCGGGCACGGAACCGGCCGCCCTGTACCGCTCGGAGGACCGGGGGGAGAGCTTCGAGCTGGTGCGACCCCTGTGGGAGCACCCGACCCGCTCCCAGTGGGTGCCGGGCGGCGGCGGTGAGGGCCTGCACACGGTGCTCACCGACGCGCGCGACCCGAAGGCGGTGACGGTGGCCGTCTCCACCGCCGGGGTGTTCCGCACCGCGGACGGCGGGGCGAGCTGGTCGCCGTCCAACTCCGGTGTCTCCGCGGTGTTCCTGCCGGATCCGAACCCGGAGTTCGGCCAGTGTGTGCACAAGATCGCCAAGGACGCGGGCAACCCGGACCGGCTCTACCTGCAGAACCACTGGGGCGTGTACCGCAGCGACGACGCGGGTGCGCACTGGACCGACATCGGGGAGGGGCTGCCGTCGACGTTCGGTTTCGCGGTGGCCACGCATCCGCACCGCCCCGACACCGCGTACGTCTTCCCGATCAACGCCGATGCCGACCGGGTGCCCGCCGACCACCGCTGCCGGGTCTTCCGCACGGCTGACGCGGGCAAGAGCTGGGAGCCGCTGTCGGCCGGACTGCCGGCGGAGGACCACTACGGCACGGTGCTCCGCGACGCCCTGCGGACGGACGACGCGGACCCGGCGGGCGTGTACTTCGGCAACCGCAACGGCGAGGTGTACGCCTCGGCGGACGACGGCGACAGCTGGCAGCAGCTGGCCTCCCATCTGCCGGACGTTCTGTGCGTGCGGGCCGCGGTCGTCGGATGAGGTCAACTGCCGCAAGGAAAGGGGGTTCCGGTCATCCGGGCCGACGGTTCGGTCAACCTCGGTCGGCCTGTGGCCACCGCTTGATCGTCACCCTGTGCACGGCAGTAGGGTGACGCCCGTGGCACCACGACCTTTGCATGAGATCGTCGAAGCGGGCTGGGCGAAGGCCCTGGAACCCGTCGCCGGACGGATCGCCGAGATGGGCGACTTCCTGCGCACGGAGATCGCCGCCGGACGCACCTATCTGCCGGCCGGAGCGAACGTCCTGCGGGCCTTCCAGCAGCCCTTCGACGACGTACGCGTCCTGATCGTCGGCCAGGACCCGTACCCCACACCGGGACACGCGGTCGGACTGTCGTTCTCGGTCGCGCCCGAGGTCCGTCCGCTGCCGCCCAGCCTGATCAACATCTTCCGGGAGCTCAACACCGATCTGAGCCTGCCGCAGCCGACCAACGGTGATCTGACGCCGTGGACCCAGCAGGGTGTGCTGCTGCTCAACAGGGCGCTCACCACGGCCCCGCGTAGCCCGGGGGCGCATCGCGGCAAGGGCTGGGAGGAGGTCACCGAGCAGGCCATCCGCGCGCTGGCCGGGCGGGGCAAACCGCTGGTGTCCATCCTGTGGGGCCGCGACGCCCGCAATCTGCGGCCGCTCCTCGGCAATCTGCCGTCGGTGGAGTCCTCTCATCCCTCCCCCATGTCGGCCGACCGCGGCTTCTTCGGCTCGCGCCCGTTCAGCCGGGCCAACGACTTCCTGATCCAGCAGGGGGGACAACCGGTGGACTGGCGCCTGCCGTGACCGGCGGCACGGGGGACGGATCCGGCTTCCTGGCCGTCGACTCGGGAGGCTCCGGCCTCCGCGCCGTGATCGGCACCGTCGGCCGGGGGCCCGCGGCCCAGCGGGAGTCCGGGGAGCCGGTGCGTACCGGTGCGCGGGGGATCGACCCAGGGCATCTGCTGGAGCAACTTCTGCCCATGGTCCGTGGCCTGGCCGCCGAGACCGGGGTGAGCCGGCTGGACACGGCCGTCGTGGGCGCCGCGGGGTTCGCCAGCCTGGGCGGGGCGTTGCGCGCCGAACTGCCCGGCGCGCTGGCCCGGGAGCTCGGCGTGCGGACCGTCGCGCTCGCCGCCGACGCCGTCACGGCCTACGTCGGCGCCCTGGGACCGCGCCCGGGTGCCGTGGTCGCCGCCGGTACGGGACTGGTGGCGATCGGCACCGACCTGGCGTGCTGGCGGCGGGCGGACGGCTGGGGCCATCTGCTGGGCGACTGCGGGAGCGGCGCCTGGATCGGGCGGGCCGGCCTCGAGGCGGCGCTGCGCGCCCACGACGGGCGGGACGGCGGCTCCGTACGGCTGCTGAGGAGTGCCGAGGAGCAGTTCGGCCCGGTGACGGGGCTGCCCGGCATGCTCTATCCGCGTTCCGACCGGCCCGCCTTCCTCGCCTCCTTCGCGCCCCGGGTGGCGGACTGCGCGGCCGAGGACCAGGTCGCGGCCTGCATCCTGCGCGCGGCGGCCCGGCACATGGCCGAGTCGGCCGCCGCGGTGTGCCCGCCCGGGGGTGAGCCCCGGATCGCTCTCACCGGTGGCCTGTTCAAGATGGGTGACCCGCTTCTCGCTCCCCTGGGAGAGGAGTTGGCAAGACGGCTGCCGCACGCGCTGCGGGTGCCGGCCGAGGGGGACCCTTTGCACGGCGCCGTACAGGTCGCGACCGGTCTTGCGGCGGGTCGGCTCACTCTGCCGGACGAAGAGACGATGTTGTACATCGTGACCAGAAATGGTGATTGACCTCTTGGTGGGGCAACTGTCCGGGATGTGCTCCGATCACTTCTGATTCGCGCGTAACTCATCAGACAAAACCGGACGGATACCGCTCACCTGCACCCTCCCCGAACAGAGGAGCCCAGGAAACCACTAACATGCGGCTCCATGAGCTCCCCTACTGGGCCCGCGTCCGGCCTGCCAGTACGAATGCCGCGACCCCGCCAGCCCGGACGGCACCGCCGCCCCGAACCGCTGGTGGCTCCCGAGGGCGCGCCCGCGCTCGTCCTCGCGGTGCCCGGTACGCCGAGCGCCGCCACGCGCAGCCTTGCCGAGGAGGTCGTGAGCATCGCCCGCTCCGAGCTGCCCGGCCTGGATGCCCGGATCGGCTACCTGGACGGGGACGATGCCGAGTTCCCCACCCTCCAGTCCGTCCTGACGCACGCCGCCGAGCAGCGCACCGCCCGCTACGAGCAGGCCGTCGCCGCCGGTGTCGAGGTCAAGGAGCCCGACGGCCCGGTGGCCGTCGTCGTCCCGCTGCTGGCCGGTCCGGACAGTGCACTGCTGCGCCGGGTGCGCCAGGCCGTCATGGACAGCCGGGTCGCCGCCGACCTGACCGATGTGCTCGGCCCGCACCCGCTGCTCGCCGAGGCGCTGCACGTGCGTCTGTCCGAGGCGGGCCTCGCCCGCGCCGACCGCGCCCGTCTGTTCACGGTGGCGACCGCCGCGGACGGCATCATCCTCGCCTCCGTGGGCGGCGACGAGGCCGTGCAGGCGGCCGGGATCACCGGCATGCTGCTCGCCGCGCGGCTCGCCGTGCCGGTGATGGCGGCGGCCCTGGACCAGGACGGTGCGATCGTCTCCGTCGCCGAGCAGCTGCGGTCCTCGGGCTCGCAGCAGCTGGCGCTGGCTCCGTACCTCATCGGCCCCGAGATAGACCCGGGCCTGCTGGAGGCGGCCGCCGCCGAGGCCGGCTGCGCGACCGCCGAGGCGCTGGGCGCGTACCCGGCGATCGGCAAGCTCGCCCTGGCCAAGTACACGACGGCGCTGGGCATCGCCCCGCAGCAGCCGCAGGGCAGTCCGGTCCGCTGACGCCGCACGGTACCTGTACGACACAGGGCCCGCTCCCGGGACGGGGCGGGCCCTTCGCCTAGTGCGGCGGGGTCGGCGGCGGGCTCAGCCGAAGACCACACAGGAGGCCGCGGGCACCGCGACCGAGCCGTCGTAGCGCGGCATGCCGGTCAGCGGATCGATGGCGAACCAGGTCACCTCGCCGGAGCGCTCGTTGGCCGCGTAGAGGAAACCGCCGGACCGGGCGAGGGCACGGGGCCAGTGGCCGCCGCAGGGGACGGTACCGGTCAGCCGCAGCGTCTCCCCGTCGACCGCGAACACGGACAGGACGTCCTCGCCGCGGGTCGCGGTCCACACGAAGCGTCCGTCGGGCGAGACGACGATGCCGGACGGGTAGGCGTCACCGGCCGGAGCACCGGGCAGCACCGGGGTCTCGGTCAGCGGCTTCAGGGAGCCCTGTTCCGGGTCCCAGCGGCAGACGGTGACGGTCGGGGTGAGTTCGTTGACGACGTAGGCGTAGCTGCCGTGCGGATGGAAGGCCAGGTGGCGGGGGCCGGAGCCGGGGCGCAGGGCGAACTCGCGGTGCACGGCCAAGGTGCCGCCGTGCAGGGTGCAGACCCGGACCGAGTCGGTGCCGAGGTCGACGCTGACCGCCCAGCGGCCGCTGGGGTCGGGCTGCACCTGGTGGGCGTGCGGTCCGCGCTGGCGTCGCTCGTGCGGACCCGAGCCGGTGTGCTGGAGCACCGCGGAGGCGGCATGGCCGAGGGTGCCGTCGGGGCGGACGGGGACGGCGGTGACGCTGCCTGAGCCGTAGTTGGCGGTCAGGACGTGTCCGTCGAAGCGGCTGAGGTGGGTGGGCCCACTGCCGCCGACCGGGACCGGCGGCCCGGCGAGCCGGGGTTTGTCGTCGTGGACGTGGTAGGCGGCCACCGCGCCGTCGGCGGTCTCGCTGACCGCGTACAGGGTCCGTCCGCCGGGCGCGAGCGCGAGATACGACGGGTCGGGGACACCACCGACGCTCTCCAGGAGGACCAGGGCGCCGCTGTACGGGTGGACCGCCGCCGTGACGACCCCGGGCCCGCCCGCCGCCGTGAACGACCCGATGAACGCCCTCCGCCGCCTGCCGCCGTCTGCCACCGCTGTCCCCTCTCGGTACGAGCCAGTCCGGGGCCGACGGTAGCAGTTTGCGGTCTAGACCAAGACGTGCGGGGCGGCGCGTCTCAGGCGCCGATCAAGGGTGACCCCGCGGGGGCGCGCAGGGGTTCGGCGAGTTCAGCGAGGGCGTGTTCCAGGCCGTGCAGGTGGGCGAGGGCGGGTTCCGCGGGCGGTTCGGCGGGCCGGGTGATGTGCTCCGAACGCCTGGTGAGCGCCTCGACGGCCGCTTCGACGCGCCAGCAGGCGGCGGCCAGTCGGGCGTCGTGGGAGGCCTCCGGGTCGGCGGCGACGGCGACCAGGCCGCGGATCTCCCGGGCGCAGTCGTCCAGCAGGGCGAGCACCCGGCGGGCGCGGCGCTTGCGGCCGAGCATCGGGTTGAGCGGGTGCACGAGCGGCGCGACCGACAGCCGTACCCGGCCGAGCAGCTGCTCCAGTTCGGCCACCCGTGGCGCCGGGTCCGCGGTGGGCGAGCCCGCGAGCCGGGCCGCGGCCTCGGCGGTGCAGTTGTGGACGCAGCGCAGGGCACGCTGGATCCAGGCGTCGGTGGTGCGGTGGGTGGTGACGGGCAGCACGAACAGCACGGCGAGTACGGCACCGAGCGCGCCGACGCCGGTCTCCGCGAGGCGCAGGGCGAGCAGGCCGGGGCTCAGGACGCCGAGGAGGCCGTAGAGCAGTTCGGCGAGCAGCGTCACCCAGAGCATCATCCAGGTGTAGGACACGGCGGCCGTGTAGAAGATGCCGAAGACGGCCAGGGCGACGAGGACCGCGGTGGGGGCCGGCGCGCCGTGCACCGGGACGGCGATCAACAGGCCGGGGCCGATGCCGATGACCGTGCCGAGCACCCGGCGGAAGCCGCGGACCAGCGTCTCGCCGCGCGAGGCGGTGTTCACGAAGATCCACCAGGTGGCGCCCACGGCCCAGTACCAGCGCTGTCCGGACAACAGCTGGCCCACGACGAGCGCGAAGCCCGCGCCCGCGGTCGCCTGGACGGCCTGCCGGGTGGTCACCCGGGCCAGGCCGCTGGTGGCGGGCGGGGCGGGTGCGGCCGCGGGGGGCAGGCGGCGCTCGTAGCACCACAGTCCGAAGCGCACCGCCGCCGCGGCGAGGACGGACAGCAGGACGGCGGCGTACAGCTCCGGCAGCTGTCCGGCGGTGGCGTGCAGGAACTGCGCGACGAAGAAGGTCATGAAGGCGAACACACCGAGGCTGTGCCCGCGCGGCCCCCAGCGGCGCGCGTACACACCCGCGCCGACGACGGCGAGGAAGGCGATGTCCCGCGCCACCGGGTGGTCGTGCAGCTCGGCCGCCGCGGCGAGCACCGGCAGGCCCACGGCGGGCAGCAGCGCGGTGGTGACGGCCTGCCCGCGGACGGTGGTGTCGGTGACCGTGAACAGTGCGAGCAGCGCGGCGAGCCCGCCCGTGACGGCGCCCACGAGGGAGTGTCCGGCCAGGCCACAGACGACCACCGCCAGTCCGATGCCGAGCACGGCCCGCGCGGCGAAACGCAACCGCAGCCGCCCCGGGTCCGGAGCCACGAACACTCTCTTCAGCACTGCTTTCCCGCCCCCTGTGGACACTGGCATGAAAAAGGCGCCGCGGGATCCGCAGCGCCATCGACGCCTCCATGACAGCATCAACGGGGTCACTGGCTCAAGTCTTCTCTGCATCACTGAACCATTGGCACACCCGAGCTCGATCGAGAGCGTCCGGTGACGGACCAACGGACCAGGCCGGACGGCTCACCCGCACTGCTGTGAGCTGTGCCATTGGTACGGTCGATGGTGATCGTCGAAGGGACGAGGAGGCCGGCGCACCATGGGCGTGGACGAGCTCGACACCCGCATCCTGCGGCTGCTGCTGGAGCAGCCGCGCACCAGCGTGCGCGAGTACGCCCGCATCCTCGGCATCGCCCGCGGCACGCTGCAGGCCCGGCTGGACCGCCTGGAGCGGGACGGTGTGATCACCGGTACGGGTCCCTCGCTCTCCCCCGCGGCGCTCGGCCACCCGGTGCTCGCCTTCGTGCACATCGAGGTCACCCAGGGCCACCTCGACGACGTCGGGGACGCGCTGGCCGCCGTGCCGGAGATCGTCGAGGCCTTCTCGATCACGGGCGGCGGGGATCTGCTGACCCGGGTCGTGGCGCGGGACAACGGCCATCTCGAGGACGTGATCCAGAAGCTGATCAGCCTGCCGGGCGTGGTGCGCACCCGGACGGAAGTGGCGCTGCGCGAGCGCGTCGCACACCGGCTGCTGCCCCTGGTGGAGTCGGTCGGCCGGACGGCCGCGCGCTCATGACGCTTGGCATCCTGGACGCCATGAGCAAGGTCGGCGGACTCGGCACTGTCTCGGTCATCTTCGATCTCGACGGAACGCTCGTGGACAGCGAGCCCAACTACTACGCAGCGAGCCGGGAGACCCTCGCCGAGCACGGCGTGCACCACTACACCTGGGCGGACCACGAGAGCTACGTGGGGGTCAGCACCTTGGAGACGGTGATCATCTGGAAGGAGCGATACCGTCTGACCGCCCCGGTCGACGCGCTGCTCGCCGCGACGAACCGCCGCTATCTGGAGCTCGCCCGCACCCGCACCCGCGTGTATCCGGAGATGCGCAAGTTCGTGGAGCTGCTGGCGGCCGAGGGCGTCCCGACGGCCGTGGCCTCGGGCTCCTCCCCCGAGGCCATCGAGGCGGTCCTGGCGGGCACGGGCCTGGACGCGTATCTGCGCACGGTCGTCCCGGCCGACGAGGTACCCCGCGGCAAACCCGCGCCCGACATCTTCCTGGAGGCGGCGCGGCGCCTCGGAACGGACCCCGCGAACTGCGTGGTCCTGGAGGACGCGGCACTGGGCGCGGCGGCCGCGCACGCGGCGGGGATGCGCTGCATCGCGGTCCCGTACGTCGCCGCGCAGGCCGACGCCCCGGAGTTCGCCACCGCGGGACTGCTCCTGCGGGGCGGCCAGCCGGAGTTCACGGCGCAGTCGGCATACGCGTGGCTCCTGGGCACGGGCACGTCCTGACAGACGGCGTGCCGTTAGTCCGTGACCGGGGGCGTCGCCCGGTCGGCGCAGTCCGGGTAGGAACTGTTCTCCGGATGTGTCAGGGGCCCCTCGGCCAGCAGCCGCATCAGCCGCGCGGCTACCGGGCGGCCCAGGGCGGCATGTGGGGGTCGTGGCCCGACGAGCGCGGTGCGGAGCCTGTTTCTACCGTGATCGCAAGACACCACGACGCGGTGGACCGCTCCGGCCGGAGGCCCCATGACCACAGTGCAGGCCAGCTCCACGGAGCCGGCCACCGACGAGCGACGCTGGAAGGCGCTCGCGGTCTGTCTGACGGCGGGCTTCATGACCCTGCTCGACACGTCGATCGTGAACGTGGCGCTGCCCTCGATGGAGCAGGGGCTGCACGCGGTGCAGGCCGACCTGTCGTGGGTGGTCTCCGGTTACGCCCTGACCTACGGCCTGTTCCTCGTACCCGCGGGCCGGCTGGGCGACGTGCGGGGCCGCAGGGAGACCTTCATCATCGGGGTCGCCCTGTTCACGCTGGCCTCGGCGGCCTGCGGGCTGGCGCCGACCGCCGGGTGGCTGGTGATGTTCCGGCTGCTCCAGGGCGTGGCGGGAGGCATGATCGCGCCCCAGGGGTCGGGGCTGATCCAGCAGATGTTCCAGGGCGCCGAGCGCGCCCGGGCGTTCGGCATGTTCGGCAGTGTCGTCGCCGTCTCCACCGCGGTCGGCCCGCTGGCGGGAGGCCTGCTGATCGAGGCGTCCGGCAGCTGGCGCTGGGTGTTCTTCGTCAATCTGCCGATCGGCGTGGCGGTGTTCGCCGCGGCGCTGCGCCTGCTGCCCGAGTCCCCGCCGAAGGGCTCCCGGGAGGGGTTCGACGTGCCGGGCGTGCTGCTGCTCGGCGCCGGTGCGCTGGCGCTGATGCTGCCGCTGGTGCAGGAACAGGCGTGGCCCGGCCGGCGCAAGTGGGTGCTGGTCCCCGTGGCCGTCCTGCTGCTGGCGGCGTTCTGGGTGTGGGAGCGGCGACAGGGGCGGCTGGGGCGGGGGCCGCTGGTCGACCTGCAGCTGTTCACCCGGCGTTCGTTCACCTGCGGATCGCTGCTGAGCCTGGTGTACTTCGCCGGCTTCACCTCGGTCTTCTTCGTGTACACGCTGTTCCTGCAGAACACCCTGGACTACAGCGCGCTGGCGGCCGGACTGGCCGCGATGCCGTTCGCGGTCGGATCGGCGTTCGCCGCGCTGGCCGGGGGACGGCTGGTCGTCCGGTACGGCCGCAGGCTGGTGGTCTGGGGGCTGTGCGCCGTGGTGCTCGGTCTGCTCGGGGCCGTGGCGGCCGTACGGCTGGTGCCGGGTGCGGGCGTGGGGTGGGCCGCGGCGCTGCCCCTGCTCGTCGCCGGGGTCGGCTCGGGCCTGACCACCTCCCCCAACACCGCCCTCACCCTGGCCCGCGTCCCGGTGCGGCGAGCCGGCGCGGCCGGAGGGGTGCTGCAGATGGGGCAGCGGGTCGGCTCGGCCGCCGGTATCGCCGCCGTGGGCGCGGTGTACTTCGCCCACCTCGCCAACCACGGCCGGGCGTCCGGGGCACTGCAGCTGGGCGTGCTGACGGCACTCCTGTTCGTCCTGGCCGGGCTGGCCCTGGCCGTCGCCGACCTGGGCGGACAGGCCACACAGCCCTGACCGCGGCGCCGGTCGGGGCCGCCGGGCCGCCCGGCGCGCCCGCCGGGCGCCAAAGGCCCCCCGTCCGGGCCGGATCCCCGCGCCTACGACCGCTTCCGGGGCCTGCCCCGCTTGGTGCCGTGTGAACCGCCGGAACGTCCCCGTGGGTTCCGCGCCGCCGACTTGCCCGCGGCGGGCTTCTTCTCGGGGCGCTTGCGCTTCTCCTCCACAGGGGGCTGGGCGCGGCCACGGGTGCTGTTGACCGTCCGGCCGCGGACGATGCCGATGAAGTCCTCGACCAGGTCGGTGGTCGCCTCCTGGGGCCAGGACAGGGCGATGCTCGACTGGGGGGCGTCCACGACCGTGCGGTAGGTGAGGTCCCTGCGGTGGTGCAGACGCGCCAGGGACTGGGGGACGACCAGAAGGCCCACACCGGCCGCGACCAGCTCGATGGCGTCGGCCGTGGTGGCGGGGCGCTCGAAGGCGGGCTCCCCGGGCGGGCTGTCCCAGTCGAGGACGTCGTCGAGGGGGTGGAAGAGGACCTCGTCGGCGAGGTCGTCCAGGGTGACCTCCTCGGCCGCCGTGATCAGGTGGTCCTTGGGAACCACGACCACCGTCGCCTCGGTGTAGAGGGGGATCGCGCTGAAGAACGTACGGTCGACCGGCAGCCGTACGAGCCCGGCGTCGGCCGCACCGTCGCGCAGCGCGTCGGGCGCCTCGGCGGCCGTGACCTGGAGAAGGGTGAGGGGGATGTCGGGCAGGCGCTCGTTCCAGATCCGTACCCACTTGGCGGGCGTCACGCCGGGGACGTACGCGAGCCGGAACGACGGTGTTTCCTCCGAGCCTGTCACCAGGCCAGGTTACCGGCCGTGGTCGGACCTCCCGTACCCGGCCGATACCCTTGACCTCATGAGTTCGCAGCAGACCGGCCAGACGATGAAGCCCGCCACGGCGGCGAAGAAGCTGGGTGTGTACCTCCCCGCCACCCCCGCCGAGTTCCAGGAGGGTGTCGTCTCGCGCGCCGAGCTGACCGAGCTCCAGGCCGATCCGCCCGAGTGGCTGCGCGAACTGCGCACCAATGGCCCCCACCCCCGCCCCGTGGTGGCGGCGAAGCTCGGGATCTCCATCTCGGGCCTGGCGCGCGCCGGGGTCACCGAGGCCCTCACCACCGAGCAGATCGAGGCGCTGAAGCAGGAACGGCCCGAGTGGCTGGAGAAGGAGCGCGCCACCCAGGCCGAGGTCCGCAAGGAATCGGTGCGCGTCAAGAACCTGAAGCGGGACAAGGAGCAGGGCGCCGAGCGGGACTGAGGTCCCGCCCCGCTCGGGCGCAGCAGCCTCACCCGCCCGACGGCACCTTCAGCCGGTCCCAGCTGACCTTGCCGGGGACGCCGTCCGCGTCCTTGCCCCTGAAGCCCAGCTTGTGCTGCCAGGCGGCGTACGACTTGCGGTCGGCATCCGTCCACTCGGGGCTCGGCCCGCTCTCGTAATGGCCGCAGCCCTCGGCGACCAGCCGGTGGCCCATGGCCGTGATGACCGGCGACTTCTGCCCGATGTGGAAGAAGCCGCTGCCCGGGAAGGGCGCGTACGCCGGCTTCGGCGCGGGCTTCGGGTCGGTCGGCTCGCCCGGGTCCGTCCCGCCGCCCCCTCCGGCCAGCCGTTCGGCGATGCGCCGCCGCATGCCGTCCATCGTGAAGCCGCGCGGGTCCTGCTTGCCCGGCTGCCATTCCTTGTGCCCGATGACGGAGCGCTCGGACCAGCCGTAGTGGCGGCAGATGGCGGCCGAGACCTTCTCGATGGCCTCCTTCTGCGCCTCCGGCCACGGGTCCCTGCCGTCGCCGAGGTTGATGCACTCGAAGCCGTAGAAGTGCCGGTTGCCGTCGACGTCGGCCTCGTTGTCGTGCGGCAGTCTCGTCTCGTTGACGACGGCGCGCAGGACGTCGCTGTCGCCGAGGCCCGCGTGGTTGGCGCGGCCGTTGCCGACGAGGTGGACATGGCCCTGCTTGTCGATCACACCGTGGCACAGCGGGCCGGGCAGGCCGGAGTAGCCGTTGTAGCAGATGTCCACGGAGCCGGCCGTGCCGGAGGTGACGGTGTGATGGATCATGACACCGTTCACCGGTCCCCAGGGGCCCTTGCTGTTGCGGTTGTGGTGACGCCAGTTGCGCACCTCGTGGACGGTGACGCCCTCGGCACGCAGGATCTCCACCAGCTTGGACGCGCTCATCGGCTGGGCCATCACCGGTCTCCTTCCACGGCGGCCTCGGCGGCCGCCGTGGTCTGTGAGCGGCCGCCGGAGGGATCGGCCTCCGCGGCCCGTTCCTCGTTCGCGGCCCGTGCCTCGGCCGCGAGCGTCGCCTCGTCCGCCGCCGGGATGCCGACGGCCAGCGGTCCGAAGGCCAGGCGCAAGTCGACGGTCCCGCCCTCGCCCCTGACCAGGGCCAGCGGCGCGAAGTGCCGGGCGATGCCGGCGGGCGCCGTCAGCAGGGGGCGGCGGGCCGGGTCGGTCGGCCACTCGACGCTGCCGGTGGCGGTGCGGGCGGGGATCAGCCAGTGGTCACCGGTGCGATAGCCGCCGCCCTTGGCGAAGTACACCTCCACGCCGTCCTCCAGGGGCAGCCACTCCCCCTCGGTGACGGGGACAGCGCCGCCCTTCAGCGCAGCGGTACGACCCTTGCGCCGCGGCCCCTCGTGATGGTCCCAGCGGCGCAGGAACGGATGCAGGAGTGGCAGCCGTCCCACGCCCGGGTCCGGCTCACCGGAGAGGCGGACGCGCCGGCCCGGCAGGTCCAGTTCCTCGACCCGCAGCAGGGGCAGCGCTTCGAGGCGGGAGGCGTAGGCGGTGTCGGTGAACTCGACGAGGTCGCCGACGTCCAGGTCCAGCTTGTCGTCGAGACCGAGGGTCGCCAGCTGCACCCAGGTGCCGTCGAGTTCGTCGACCGGGAAGACCACGGAGCCGTTCTCCCGGGACCACTTGAAGGTGGCGTCCTTCGCCTCTCCGCCCGCGTGGACCTCCACCCGGTACAGCTGGTTCTCGGGGCCGCGGTAGCGGGCGTCGGGCCGGACCAGGCACGGGTCCTCGTCGGCGTGCTCGGGCCGCTCGCTGCGGGCGGCGAGCCGCGCCGAGGGAGCGGCCCGGCGCTGTGCCCAGCGGTCGAAGGCGGCGCGGACCACCTCCTTGGACGGTTCGGCGTCCTCGATCTCCAGCTCGGCCAGGGACAGCGGCAGGACCTGCCAGACGACCTTGGCCCGGACGGCGGTGTCGGGCAGGGCGGCGCCGAGCGCGACCTCGCGCAGCGCCGGGTCCTCGGCGGCGGAGACGGCGCGCTCCCACACCTCGAGGTAGACCAGGAACGGAGTCCGGGCGGGCGAGGGAAGCCGGTCGCCGGGCTTCTCCGGGTCGCGGAAGCCGTCGGGCTGGTTCCAGTAGTCCCAGTGCGTCTCCGCGGTCGGTGCCGGCTCCGGTTCCGCGGCGTCGTCGTCGGGCACGGCTGTGCCGGGTGCCGGGCGGTCCGCGTCGCACAGGATGCCGTCCACGTAGTAGCGGCCGCCGTGGATGTACAGGGTGTCGATGTCGTGCTTGCCGCCCACGTACTCGATCCGGAAGCCGGTCGCGTCGCGCGGCCCGCCGTGCCGGCCGATCAGGTCCGCGGTGAGGGTGCGGGCCTGGTGGAGCTGGATCGCGGTCTGCTCGTTGAGGTCGGCGTCGAGCTGGACACGGCCCTGCTGGGCGACGACCGCCGAGTAGTGCCGCTCCGGGCGGAACGTGGAGCGGGAGAGGTCAGCGTGCATGGAAGGGGTCCCCCTGGTTCGGGATGTCTCAGATCAGGCGTAGGAAGTGCGGCTCGGCTCACGTCACGAAGAAGATCCCGGCGTCGGTGCCCGCGGGCGTGTACTCGGCGAGCCGGGCCCGCAGACCGTCCTCGCGCTGCGGCCGGTACAGGTCGTGGAAGGCGCCGAGCTCGGCGCCGTCGTCCGCGCCGCGCCGGATCTCCTCGGCGCACCGGTCCGCCAACTGCCCGTACCAGGGCGTCCCATAGCGTTCGGCGGCGAACAACGGCCGTATGCGCGCGGCCTGTTCGGGCCCCGCGAGGTCCGGCTGGCAGCGGTACCGGCGCGGGGTGCGCGAGCCGGGCGGGACGTACGAGTACCGCAGGCAGCCGATGCCGCGCCGGGCCACGTGCAGCCGGCCGGTGAAGACCGAGTTCTCGGCGATCCGTACGGCGTGCGTGTGGACCTCGCCGATGACGGTCGTCCGGTGCAGATGGAGAACGGCGTGGGCGTGACGGCAGTCCGGGGCGGAGAGGGCCTCGCGGTCCTCGCCGGTGGCGTCCAGGACGCTGTCGCGCAGATGGATGTCGAGGGGGTCCTCCGAGACCTCGTCGCCGATGACCTCGATGGTGCCGAGGATGCTGTGCTCGATCTGGAGGCAGGCGGTGGTGCGTTCCAGGACGATGCTGGGCTCCTCGGGCGAGTGCGGCTCGCACCCGGGCTCCAGCGACCAACCCGGCACCAGCGTGGAGTGCCGGACCACGACGGCGCCCATCGGACCGGTGACGTTGATGCCGCGTCCGGCGACCAGCAGCCCGTCGAGGACGAGTCGGGGCCGCTCGTGCGGGGCACAGTCGTCGGCCACCGCACGGATGTTGAGGGCGTCGGGGCGGTTGCTGTACCAGTCGAGCAGCCGGATCACCGGGCGGGTGCCCTCGGCCGCGCGCAGTTCCAGCCGGTCGCCGGGATCGAGGTCGAAGTCCAGCTGCTCCTGGTAGGCGCCGCTGTGCGTGATCTCGATGATGCCGGTGCGGTCCGGGCTGCCCTCGTCCTGCCAGGCCCGGTAGGCGTCCATGATCCTGCGGTACGGCTGTTCCGGGCCGACGCGGTAGAAGTCGGCGTCGGGCCTGGGCTCGCGGTCCGCCCGCTCGTATTCACCACCGCCCATGTCGGCGACGGACGCGTGGTGGTAGTCCACCCACACGCCCTGCCGGGGCGCCGACCGCGACCCGAACGCGATCCGCCCGAGCTCCGGGTCGACGGCGACCTGGCCGCGCCGGGGCCGGTAGCGCCAGTCCGACAGGTCTGCGACCACGATGTCGGCGGGCGGTACCGGCCTGTCCTCGCCGTCGCGCCGGATGACGAGGCTCTTGCCGGGGCCGTAGTAGTCGGCGAGCCGGTCGTGCAGCAGGCGGCGGGTGATGAACGCCGGGACGTTGTCGACGGCGGCGGTGGGGGTCCCCCCGCTCGAGCGAAGCCGAGAGTGGGGGAGGACCGGCGAGGGCTCCGGGACCGGCTTGGTGACCAGGGGTGTGTCGTTGCCGAGGATCGAGAAGGTGTACAGGTTGCGGGCGCGGTCGATGCAGTAGGCCGGGGACGAGGTGAGGGAGTGGGACTTCAGCCGCCAGACGAAGAGCCCGACCCCGGCGGGAGTCCGGCCGCCCTGCCTCCGGGAGGAGTCGGCACGGCGTATGTCGACCGTCCTGGCCGCCTCGTCGAACGGACCGCCCGCGAGGGCGAGTCCCGCGCCGTCCCGCAGGTCGAGGAGGCGTCCGCGCTCCCCTCGCCGACCGGTCCCGTACAGCTTCACCGGCTGGGTGTGGGCCACGTGCCGGGACAGCTCGACCGCGCGGGCGGGCCACTCGGCCACCTGCTCGGCGAGTTCCTCCAGCAGGTGGAGGGTGCCCTTGCGGCGGCGGTGCGCGACGGTGGCGGCCACGTCCCGGCGCGGGGCGATGGCCTCGGCCAGGGCATCCCGGCCGCCGCCGTGCAGACCGGTGGTGAGGACGCGTTCGTAACCCGGCAGGGTGCGATAGCCCACGAGGTCGCCGAGGTACGGCAGCACCCAGGGGGCCGCGGTCTCCACGAACAGATCCTCGTAGCCCTGCTGGACACCGTCGCGGACCCGGTCGAGCTGCTCGGCGATCACGGCGAGCAGGGCGCGCAGCGGCTCGCCCTCCTCGGCGTCGCGCAGCCGGTGCCAGCGGGGCAGCAGCTCGGCGAGCCCGTCGGGTTCCCGGGGCGTCACCGGGGCCGGCGTCTCCAACTGGACATCCGCCGAATGCGCGGCCATCACTTGACCTCCGTGAGAATCAGGGTGTCCGCGGCCCGTGCCGACAGCAGAGCGAGCCGGGCAGGGCGTATGCCGCGGAAGACGAACACCGTCCGGCCCTTCGCCAGGCGCCGGGTGTCGGTGATGTCGGGGTTGAGGCGAAGGAGTTCGGCGAGCGGAATGCCGTACCGGGCGCAGACGGACGACAGGGTCTCGCCGTGCTCGTCGCGGACGGTGTGGGTCCTCTCCTCGTACGTCGCCGGGTGCGCCGGTACGGACGGCGCGGGCGTGCCGGGTCCGGCGAGCAGCGCGGTGAGCTCCTCCGGGCCGGCCGAGGCGGGGACTCCGGTGAAGACGTCGACGTCCACGTAGTCGACGCCGGGCACGGACTGCGCCGTGGCCAGCACCTCGGAGAGCCGGGCCGGCTGCCCCAGCTCCCGGCCCTCGTAGCCGAGTCGCCGCAACAGGGCCTGGCGCAGCCGCGGTTCGACGATCTCCCAGGAGTGGTCCGGGGCGACCTTCACCTTGGCGGCGACCAGCAGCAGAACGAGTTCGCGCACGTCCACGCGGACCGGGAGGTTCGGGTCTCCGTACTCCGTCAGCGCCCCGCGCAGGGCGCGCAGTACATCGGAGTCGTCGGCGATCGGGATGTCGTCGGTGCCCGCGACGGTCACGTGCAGCACCCGCCGGCGTCCGTCGAACAGCTCGCGGGCCACGGCCCGTCCGATGCCCGCCCGTGAGCGGGCGAAGTCCTCGTAGTCCATCGGGGAGACCAGCCGGTCCAGGGCGGAGACGGCGAGCGGGACGGTACGGCGGGTGAGGCCCGGCCCGTCCGCGTCCGCGCCGCCCGTGGCCGGACGGGGGTTGGTGACCGCGGTGACACCGAGCGGCCGGGTGAGGGGCTGGGTGATCCGGCCGGCCGGGACGTTGGCGGCCCGGCCGGTGCCGAAGCGGTAGCGGGCGCGGACGTTCTCGTGCCCGCTGGGCAGCCGGGCGCCGTGCACACCGTCGCCGAAGGTCACGGTGGTCCGGCCGTCGGACGAGCTGCCCGTGATGTACACCCGCTCGGTCGGACCGCGCCCGGCAAGGCTGTCGGCCTCGTGCCACAGCACCCCGTCGACGCGCACCTCCAGGACGGGCGTGGCGCCGAGCGAAGCGAGATGGGGGCACCCCCGGCCGACGGCTGGGGGAGGACTGTCGGCGGCGAGCCAGGTCAGCGGGGACTGCCAGAGCGCAAACGTCTGGTTGACGCGGTCGGAGTCCCCGCTGCCGATGGCCTCCTCACGGCTCTCGCCGTGGGTGGCCTCGACGACGTTGCCGAGGATCCGCACACTCGCGCGGCGATAGCGGTGCACGAGGTCGGCGGCGAGGGTCAGCCGGGTGTGGACGTGGTCGCCGGGCAGTTGCGGATCGACGGCCGGGTCGGCGGCGGCGAGCGTGACCACCTCGTTGGCCGTGACACCGGTAGCGCCCGGGATGTCGGCGCGCTCGCCGCTCACCACGAGGGTGCGGCCGGGGCGCAATCCGTCGTACAGCTCGGCGAGTTCGATCTCGTTGCCGTGCACGTCCTCGCCGAGCGGCTCGTCGGCGGGGCGGAGCGGCTCGCCCGCCGCGTGCACCGTGGTGTCGCGGATGTGGGAGAGCAGGACGTCGAACTCGTCCAGCCAGGGGTCGGCGAGGGTGAGTACGGTGCCGCGGCCGGTGATGCCGTAGTTGGAGTACGCCGCGGTACGCGCCGCCACGACCTGTGTGGTGACGAAGGACAGCTTGACGTCGCCGGGTAGGGCAGCTCCCTTGGCCGGGCGCCGGACGGCCACCCAGCTGCCGACCGTGATGCCGTCGTGCACGCTGTCCAGCTGGAGGACGCGCCGGTTGAGCGGCTCCGGCTTGCTCGCGATGACGATCTCGACGTTGGGCTCGGTGCTGCCCACGGTGTACCTGAAGGTCACCTCGTACTCGCCGTGGGTCACCTGCACGGGGACCCCGGGGCGCAGGGTGAACTCCTGGGGCGTGCCGTTGTGGATCCCCACATGGACCGTGCCGTCGTCGTCCGGCCGGGACACGAACAGGGTGCGTTCGGGCAGGCCGGAGTGGAGGCGGGCGGTGACGCCGGGTTCCTCGGCGGCGGCCGGGCGGCGGTTGAGCCAGCTCAGTTCGCGGTCCTGGGCGGCACGGGTCGACAGGTCGACCTGGCCGGGGCCGAGCGGGAAGGTGAGCTGCTGGGTGACGGGCAGGTTCTCGGCGCGCTGGTCGGAGCTGCTGCCCTCGACGTACTGGAACTCCACCCGGACCGGCACCTTGCCCGCGGGGTCGTACACCACACGCATGCTCGCCAGCACCGCGCCCGTCAGCGGCCAGTCCGCGGTGCGGATGACCCGGCCGCGGTCGTCCTGGACCGGCTTCAGCGGGGCCGTGGCACCGAAGGGGGCCGCGGTGACACGCATCGCGAGCAGCTCGCGCAGCAGTTGCGGGGTGCCTGGTGCGGCGGCCGTACGCCAGGCCGGGTACAGGCTGCCGAGCCCCGGGTCGAGGGCGGCGAGCAGACGGGCGGTGTCAGTGCCCGGACGGTGGGGACGGCCGCCTCGCCGGGGGGCCGGGACGGTGGAGCGCAGGGCGGGAAGAATTCTGCTCAGGGTCTGCAGGGCGGCGTGGCGGGGGTCCCCGGCCGTTCCCTGTGGCGCGTCGGCTCCGCCCGTCCCGGAGGAAGCGGAGAAGGCGGACGAGGCGAAGGGAGCGGAGGGAGCGGAGAAGTCGGACGAGGCGGAGGGAGCGGAGAAGGCGGAAGACGCGGGGGCCGCGGCGGCATCGGCGGGCTGCGCGGGCGCCAACTCCCCGGCCCGTTCGGCGAGTTCCGCCAGCACCGCCTCCAGCTGCTCGAACCACGCCGCCACGTCCTCGTACGGCTCGGTGAGCACCTGGGCCTCGCGCAGGCGGGCGACGGGGTCCGCGAGGCGGGCCGCGAGGCTGCCCGGGGTCTTGATGCCGTCCAGGTCGGCCCGCAGCGGGGCGAGGACCTGGTCGTCGAAGTCCTCGATCAGCCGACTGACCGGACGGGGGTCGGGGACCTCGGGCGTGGGGGGCTCGTCGCCCGGCTCGCCCGGGTCCACCGGCCCGGCGGTCCAGCGGCGTACCTCGTCGACCAGCTCCTTCAGCGTGGGCGGGGCCGACTTGGGCAGGGAGATCGCGGTGATCTCTTCCTCGCGGTCGATCCGGACCTTCGCGACGGGCAGCAACTTTCGCTCCCCGCCCGCCTGTTCACCGAAGACGAAGAGCAACTGGTCGCCGGTCTGCAGGGAGTTCGCCGTGCCTTCGACGAACAGTTCCGAGCGGCGGTCGAGGTCGTCGGGGGTGATCAGGGAGGGCCGGCGCCGCCTCACCGTCAGCTCGTTCCAGTCCCAGCGGGCGGTGAGGTCCCGGCCGGTCTCGAAGGTCAGCGACTGCTCGTCGGCGGAGGCGGGCACGCTGTGACTGCGCGCCCCGCGCGGGATCAGCACCGGCATGGCCTCGGCGCGCGGATCGCGTTCGAGGGTGTAGGCGAGATGGGTGCCGGCCGCCACGCCGGGGCGCGGGCGGTGGCCGACGAGCCGGCCGAGGAGCACCAGCGAGCGGTGCTCGTTGGCGGTGCGGACGTAGGCCTCGTCGGAGATCCGCTCGGAGTGGAAGGTGAGCAGGTCGCCGAGGACGGCGGCGGCGTCGAGCAGGCCGATCGCCGGGTCGTCGGGAGTGCGCACGGTCAGCCCGTCCAGGGCCGGGTACGCGGGCGAGGCGAGCCGGTCGAGGAGCGCGGCGAGGAAGGAACCGTACTCGCCGACACGGTAGTCGAGCGCGGTGCGGCCGGGCGGGTTGTGGAGCGGGGCGGGGACGAGGCGTTCGTCGTGTCCGCCGCACGCGCCACCGCAGGAGCACACGGCGGTCATCGGTCACCTCCCAGGGAAATCGCCAGCCGTCCGTTCTCCGGCCGGTCCGGGTCGTTGTCGCAGGTGGCGATCTCCAGCGGGCCGAGCCGCAGCACGCCGTCCTCCCTTTCTCCTCGGTCCTCCTCGAACAGCCGCCGCAGCCGCGTGACCTGTACGCTCTCCACCCCGGGGATGGACGCCGCGACGGCGACCAGCCGGCTCAGCCGGACCGGCTCGCCGAAGGTCAGCGCGTCCGGATGGAAGAAGCCAAGGCGTCCGCCCGGCAGCCGGCCGCTGCCGAGCACGCGGTACAACTCGGCCAGGATCTGCCCGTGCTGGTGGCCGGGCCGGGCGCACACGGTGAGCGCGATGTCGAGCGGCACCAGCCGGGCGGGGCCCACCACCAGGTCGTGGCCGATGCGCCGGTACGACTCCAGGGCCTGGGCCACCGAGGCGAGCAGCCGTTCGGTCGGGGCGCCGGCGCCGAGCGCGTCCACGGCGACGTGCGCCTCCTGGACGCTGCCGGTCCAGCGGAGCTCCGCGGCGGCCCGCTGCACCCCGGGGAGGGCGGAGGCGAGGGCCGCGTAGTCCTCGGCGGTGACCGCGCGCAGCCGGGTGCGGCGCAGGTCGAGCGGGGCCGACTGGCGTACCTGGTCCACGGGTTCGGGCTCGGTGCCGCCGGTGGCGGGCAGCGGGTTGCGGACGGTGACGGCGAGCACATCGCAGTCGCCCTCGACGACCAGATGGTTGATGGCCTCCGCGCCGACATTGCCCGCGCCGCCGCCCCCGAGCCGGTAGTGCACGGACAGCCTGGCGCCGGGCGTCGGCCTCGCGCCGTGGCGCCCGTCACCGAAGCGCAGGGCGAGGCGGCCGTCGTCCTCCGTCTCGCCGACGAAGTGGCGATCGCGTGCTGCGCTGCCGAGCAGGTCGTGGCGCGGCTCCCAGACCGCGTCGGTGTCGTGCAGTCGTACGGCGGGCAGGGCGCGGCGCGGATCCTGGGCGAGAGCCACACTCGCGGAACCACGCAGCACCGGCTCGTCGGGGTGGAGTCCGGCCGCGTACGCCGGGCCCCAACTGTGGGCGATCTCCCAGGCGATGTGCGGGTCGAGGACCGTGCCCGCGCGGGCCCGCGCGGCGAGGATCTCGATGCGACGCAGCTGGGCGCCGAGCAACTGGTCGCTGCGATACAGGAGTTCACGAAGGGCGCGGACCGGATGACGGCGGAGCTCCAGCCGCTCGAGCACCTTCAGCCCGTAGATCACGGCGAGTTCGTCGATCTCCTCCTCTCCGAGTCCGTCGCGGTCGCGGGCGCTGCGCCACAGCTCGACGAGCCGCTGCCGGACCCGGCCCGGGACGGCGGCGATCCGCTCCGCCTGCCCCGCGGCGATCGTGGCCGGATCGGGGAACGGCACGGCCTGGGTGACCGGCGCGCGGCCGAGGACGGGGCGGAAGCGGGGTGCGATGCCCGGGTACACGGACTGCGCGAGCAGGGTCCGCAGGGCGGCGGCCTGCGCGTACGCCGTACCGGGCACGACCCTCCCCCAGCCTCCGGCCGGGGGGACCCCGACGTGCCGCTGCCCGGCGCGTTCCAGACCGATTCCGGCGCGTACGGTGGCGCTCTCCCCCACGACCTCGAACAGCTCGCGGACGTCGTCGGGGGCCAGGGCCACGCCGCTCTCCGCCTTGTCCGTGAGGGAGTTGATGAGCCGGGCGGGCGCGTTGCCCTCCGTACGGTCCTGGCAGCCGAAGTCCGGCGGGTCGCAGGGGGCCACGACGGCCGGTACCGGCGGCACGGTGACCGTCTCGTGGAGTCCGGAACGGCCGTGGTCCACGAGGACGGCGTTGCCGCGGGCCAGGGTCACGTCCTCGACGGGCAGGCAGTCGCGTCCGCCGCGGGTGGCGAGGCAGAGCGGGAAGCGCAGGGCGTCCTCGGCGGCCCAGGCGACCTCCAGGACGGGCTGGTCCTCGATGCGGTCCAGTCCGGGGGTGACGGAGGTCAGGCGCACGGCCTGGCGGTGGGTGGGGTCCGCGTCGCCGGGGGTGCCGGTGCGCGGGCCCTTCACCTCCTCCAGGACCAGGACGTCGCCCGGCTCGAGGTCCAGTCGGCGGTCCCGGCAGGTCTCCGGATCCACCCACTCGTCGCGCAGGGTGGCCGCGGTGGCTCCCTCCGGCAGGGCGCACACCTCGCCGCCCCAGGTCCACAGCCGGATGGCGTTGTGCGCGACCCGGAGCTCCAGGGGGGCGGCCGCGACGACCGGTTCGAAGACCTCCACCGAGCCGCGCTCGTCGAGATCACCGAGGTCGTTCTCGTCGATGACGGTGCCGGGCTCGGGACGGTCGTGCGGATCGAGGCGGCGCACGTCGACGGAGGCGAAGCGGAAGGTGCCGGGCGCCAGGGTGTGATCGGCGGCGGTCTCCACGGTGACGTACGCGCGGGCGTTGCAGCCGTCGTGCATCGCGTAGTCGATGAGCCGGACGTGCCGGCGCACGGAGACCCGGCGGCGCGCGGTGTCGAGGTAGGCCTCGGTGGCGACCGCGTCCTGCTGGTAGCTGATCTGGTCGCCGGTGTGGGCGAGCAGTTCCACGAGCGTCACGCCCAGGTCGGCGGGGTTGCGCTCGATCCAGTCCGGGGTGGTGAGCGCGAGCCGGTCCAGCAGGAGCTTGCGGATGGTGTCGTAGTCGCGGGCCGTGTAGTCGACGACCGGGGAGGCCGGGAAGGCGGGTTCCGGCTCGTGGCCGTCCGTGCAGTCGAAGGGGGTCGGGCAGTCGGGCCCAAAGGCGAACTCCGCGCTGTGGTAGCGCTGGTCGAAGCCGCGGAACGGCTCGGTGCCGGGCCGCCCGTACGGGTCGGGCTCCACCAGCGAGAGCCGGTAGCGGGAGGTGTCACCGGCCTTGTCGAGGGTGACGTAGAGCCGGTCGTCGAGCTCCGGATCCTCCTCGCGCTCGACGCTGACGTCGACCGCGGCGATGCCGGTGATCCGGCGGCCGCCGTCGATGCGGACGTTCTCGGGACCCAGGCCGTGCGGAGCTTTGCCCAGGAAGGTGACGGTGAGCAGCAGCCCGTCGTCGCTCACCTCGACGGCGTCGACTCCGTTGAGCTGGGCGGCCCGCACCTTGGCCCGGCGGGTGGTTCCGGTGGTCACGCCGTCCTCCCCTCGAAGACGTCCTCGCGTACGGCGCCGATGGCGCGTACGACGTAGGACAGATGCACGCGTACGACGTCGTCGCCACCCTCGATGTCGAGGGCCACGACCTCGACGAGGTCGCCGAGCCAGCGCTGCAGCGAGGCCTGGACGGAGAGTTCGAGGGTGCTGATCAGCTCGGGGCTGTTGGGGGCGAAGACCAGGTCGAGCAGTCCGCAGCCGAAGTCGGGGCGCATCACGCGCTCGCCGGGGCTGGTGAACAGCAGCTGCTCGATCAGGTCGTGGACGTGCTCGGCGGGGCCGGCGTGCGCGGTGCGTCCCCGGCGGTCGGCGTGGTAGGGGAACGCGATGTCGGTACGCGGGCGGGTTCGTTGACTCATCGGCCTCATCGGACGGTGACCTTTCGCTGCGCGGCCTGGACGACGGGCGGCCCCTGCGGCACGAAGGCCGCGGTGAAGCACTGGGCCGCGGAGGTGTCGAGCAGCACGGCCGCGCCGTCGGCCGTGACGCCGATGTCGCCGGCGCTCCAGCGGACCGAGACGCACGGCGAGGGCACCCTGTCGACGATGTGCCGGCAGCCGGTCACGACATAGGCGTGGGCGGCCGTGGCGACGGCCGCGCCCGCGACGCGTGTGCCGCCGGTGGGTGTGGTGGCGGGCGTGACGCGGCCGCCGTGCGGGCAGCCGATCACGGCGCCCGCGTCCAGCAGACTTCCGGACAACTTCTTCCCCCGTTGTCTATCGCTTGGAGTGCACGGTCAACTGACCCTGGTTGATGATCACTTCGCCGCCGCGCAGGATGACCTCGGCGCCCCCGCCGCTGGCGATGACCACGGCCTCCTTGGTGATACGGATGTAGGCGCCGCCCTGGGCCTGGAGGAGGATCCCCTGCTCGGCTCCGGCGGTGTCGCTCATGACGAGCTTGTGCGCCTGCGGTGTCTGGACGACCACAGGCTTGTTGGCCGCGTTCGCCTGGAGCTCGCGGCGCGCGTCCGGCGGGAGCTCGTCCGCGGCTCCGTACCAGCACCCGGTCCACACGGGGAAGCTGGGATCGCCCTGTTCGAACTCCACCCATACGCCCGCGCCGGGCGGCGGCACCACGAACTGGCCCGCCTCGGGACCGGTGAACGGCAGGCAGGGCAGCGCCCAGGTGGACGGCTCGTCGCCGAGGACGTCCGGGACCTCGGCCGTGATCCGGCCGATGCGCAGCGGGTCGTTGTTGTCCACCACCCGGCCGCGGAACTTGCCGAGGTAGCGATTGCTGGGTGCCGCCATGCTGAACTGCTCCTGATGGGTGTGTCGTTGGTCTTCTTAGGGCCGGACGTAGTCGCTGCGCGCTTCCAGACCCTCGCGCGAGAGGGTGAAGTTCTGCTGGTACGAGCCCGGGCGCAGGTTGTGGGTGACGGACTTGACGTAGTAGTCGCCGTCGTACGCCCGTCCGGCGCCGCGCACGCCGACGAGCCGGCGCGGCTGGAGGATGTAGCCGTGCCGGTTGACGTCGAGGGAGCCGGAGCCCGAGACGACGTCGGCGGAGACCGCGGCCCTGGCGAGGAGTTCGGCCTCGGCCTGCTCGCGCGACTGCTTGGCGGTGCCGGACAGCGTCCTGCGCTTGAGCGCCGGTGTGGGGCGCCTGCCCAGAGGCGGGCGCAGGGGGCTGATGGGCGGCTGCGGCAGCAGGGTGGCCTGCCGGGTCCCCGGGTCCTGCCAGCGTGCCTGCGGCTCCTCCCGCGCGGTGCCGTCGTAGGCGAACGTCAGCTGGTCCACGGTGGAGTCGGCGTCCATGTTGACGTTGAGGGCGTGCTGGCGGATGCCGAGGCGGACCTCCGGGCCCCAGCGGGCCGAGGACTGGCCGGGGCCGGGGCCGGGCTCCAGATAGAAGGTGTAGCCGTTGGCCCGGGCGAGCTCGGTGACGTACTGCAGGTCGGTCCCCGTCTGGTAATGGACGCGCAGGTCCTGGTGCGGGGGCTGGGCCACCTTCTCGGTGTAGACGTCGGGCCGGACGCCGTAGTCGGAGTAGCGGCGCAGGATGGCGAGGACGCGCTCGGAGGGCGGCAGATTGGGGTAGCGGGCGGTGCGCTCCTCCAGGTCCATCAGCAGCGTGAGGTCCTCGCCGGTGACGGTGAGCGTGGAGTGGCCGGGACGGTTGCTGGCGCCGACCTCCTGGCGCACGATCAGCCCGTCGAAGAGCACCTCGGGCGTGCCCCGGACGCTGACGGTGACGATGACGCGGGTCTTCGGGTCGAAGAACCCCTCGGGCAGCAACCGCTGATTGACCATCCCGTTCTTGGTGAGGTCGAAGGCGAGCTGGAAGCCGCTGCGCTCACCGGCGGTGGCGGTGATCTGGGCGGACAGCAGCGCCTCGGCGACCTCGACCGGGACCGGTCGGGCCAGGGTCGGCCCCATGAGGAGCTGGATGTGGACGGGGCCCTGCCCCACGGGCTGTTCAGACATGCCGCTCTCCGCGCGGGAAGCCGCCGGCCGCCGGAATGCCGATGACGCGCCCTGCCTCGTCCGTCAGCTCCCGGGGATCGAGCACAGGATTGGCGTCGGCGATCCGCCACCACTGCCCGGGGTCGCCCAGGAAGCGCTGCCCGAGCAGGTCGGGCCGCTCACCTGCCCCGACGACGTGCGGCTCGGTGTCCTCGTCCAGCGCAGGCAGCAACCGCCGCTTGGTGTACCGGACTTCGGTGCCGTCGGCCATCCGGTGCACGCCGATCTCGGCGTCGTGGTACCGGCTGGTGCGCGGGTAGGGATGGGCGCCCGGGATCGCCTCCAGGGCGTTCTCGTACGGCTCGATGTCGGCCATGGCTTCGGTCAGCCCCTTCCGGTCACGAGATCGGTTCCCCCGAGCCCGAGGGCCCCCAGGCTCCCCCGCGCGGCGGCGGCGAGCCGCTCCTTCTGCGCGAGGTGGGCCATGTACAGATCGGCACCGCGGTGCCCGGCGGGCAGGTCGCTGACGGTGAGGATCTTCATGCCGATGCTCAGCGAGGCCCGTATCGGATTGAGGTTCACATCGAAGGCGGATTCATTGATCGTCACCTCGGTCAGCCGCACCGGCATCACCCGCTTGCTCCCCCAGGTGAACAGCGTCAGCGGCATCTCGATCGGGCTGATCTCGATGGTCCCCTTCTGCGAGAGCCGGCTCGCGGCCCGCAGTTGCGCGGTGGTCGGCTGCACGAGCATTTCGAGGGTTGCGAGCTGCGGGTGGATCCCGTCGGGCGCGGCGATCTCCAGCTGATCGGTCGCGTCGATCTCGGCGGTGAACTTCCAGGTCTCCTGGGCGGGGCCCTTGAGCCGCAACGCCTCGTTCCGGTCACCGCTCCCGGCGCCCCCGCCGCCCGCGTCACCACTGTCCCCGGCCGTCTGGGGCGCGACGCTGCGCTCCAGGGTGTCCGGGTTGAACTGGAGGACGATGATGCGCTGGGGGGTGCCGCGGTCGGGATCTACGACGACGATGCCGGAGCGTATGGGTTTGGGGATGTCGGCGTAACGGGTCATGCGCGCGCCTCCAGGCGTGCCCTGAGGTCGGAGTAGTCGTGGCCGGGGAAGAGCCGGGGGAATTCCTCGACCATTTCCTTGAGCCCGGCCACGGCGGACGTGAATCCTGGATCTCCGAAACCGGTGGCGCAGTACAGGTACTGCCAGCCGGTCGTCCCCTTGGTGATCAGTAGGGTGTCGAGATAGGACGCGTAGTCAATGTCCATGGGCATGGCGCCCTCGTACCGGTCGAAGTACCAGACCTCGGGATCCGTGGTACCGCGCGGCAGGCGCAACAGGGCCATGCGGCCGCTTCCGGTCTCCGGTGTGTCGTCGAAGAACTTGAGCTCCTGGTGGAGTTCGCGCTCCTCGTCGTCCATTCCCTCCCAGATGACGTGCAGGCCGTTTTCCACGACGGTGCGATAGATATGAGTGAGATGGATTTCTCCGACCAGGCGCGAGTCCGGTCGGGTGGAGCGCCAGTACGTCTGTACCTCGTTGAAGCGGAAGAAGCGGTCCTGGATCTGCTGCCCGAGGGACAGTCCGTAGTCCAGGGCCAGCTCCTCGAAAACGAGGGGCGCCTGGTCCAAAGGAGGGGAAACCTCACCCAGCCGGGCCTCGTGCACCTCGATCTCGCGACAGGCCTCGATCTCCCGGAGAGCCTCGGCGCAACGCCGTTCGTACGGGAAAACACCACCGGATTCGTTCGTCATGTCTTTCAGTTCCAGTCGACTTTGTTTTCGTCGGTATCCAGCTTGGCGAGATTCACGAAGAGGACTTCGATGTCGGGCATCGCGCGGTCGCCGAGTTCCCTCTTGCGTGCCCGCATCAGGAGCTTGAACTGTCCGAGATTGTCGAACTTGCTCCCCCCCTTCTTGAGCTTGTCTCGCATCTCGACGACGTAGTCCGCCAGCCGCGGCCCGATCTTCAACACGCTCTGCAGCGTGGTACGACCGGCGGAATTGATGAAGAGCATGCCCTCCTCGTCCTCGCGCGGCGGCTGCGGATTCTGGGTGTGCTGCCACTTCACACCCTTCGGCGACCAGTCGCTCCTGTTCTTTCCGGTGCCGCCCACCTTCGTGTAGCCGCCGTATTCCGCGTGGATACGGCTGGGGAAGTCGGGCCATTCAGCATGGTTGAACTGAACCTCGGTCCGATACCAGATGATCTTTTCCTGCTTCGGAATGTCCCGGTAGGCGCGGTCCTCGATGTTGTTCAGGAAATCGATGTTGGTCTGCGGGCCCCGGGCGGGAACCAGATTGTTCCCGCTCGCGTCACCGCCGAGCCGCTCGGGCAGGAGGTGCATGCGGACCCATGCGGAACCCGTGGTCATGCGTTTGCTCCGGAGCCACAACCAGCCGGGCGGCTGCCCCGTCCGGGCCTCGCCGGCCTCCTTCCCCGGTCCGCCGAACACGGTCTTCGCGGCGTCGCTGAGGAATCCGGCGTGGTGCCCGGCGCTGCCACGGGGCGACTTGACGTCGAACCACTTGGGATAGTCGGGCGGTGTGGGAACGTCGTAATGCGTCCGCAGCGCCGCCCAGTCGCCGAACTCCGCCATCTTCAGCCTGAGTTCCGTGAACAGAGGCCTGTATTTCTCCCGATCCTCCTTCTTGATCGGCGACGGGATCTTCCTCTGGATCTCCTTGGCCTCCGCATACCTTCGTTCGGCGGCCGTGAGATGTCCCTCCTGCTTGGCCTTGTCGGCTGCCGCCTCCGGTTTCCTCAGATCGGCCTTCCAGTCGGCGAGGAAGGCAGGCGCCTCCTCCGGGGTGCTGTGGATGAACAGCGGCGCGCGCCGGCCCCGGCCGTGGAACATCAGCGTGTGCGGTTCGCCGTCCTCCCTGTCGGTGAAGTGGACCTTGGGCAGATCCACGTCCTGGGTCGCGTTGCGATCACGCTGGTCCTTGCGGTTCCTGTCCCGCTCATGCCGCTGCCTGCCGAGCAGCCGGTCCTTCATCCGCTGCCACTTGTCCCGCAGTCGCTTCGCCAGATTGCGCAGCCTGTTGCGCAGGTCACGGGCCTTGCCCAGGAGGGCGCGGGTCGCGCGGCGGACCTTGGCGAGGGCCTTGCGGACTGCGTCACGGACGCGCTGGAGCGGGCGGCGGCGCCGGGGCGGGTTGTCCTTGTGCTCCCTGCGGTCCCGGCCCTTGCCGGTGCGGTCGCGTTTCGCCTCGTGCGGTGCCTTCCGATCCGGCTTGCGCAGGTCCGGGCGGCGCTTGTCGCCCGGCTTGGTGGTGTCGGGGCGTTTTCCGTCCGGGCGCCGGTCGTTCGGACGCTTCGTGCCGGGCCGGTCCTGGGTCCTGTCGGGGCGACGGTCGCCCGGGCGGCGGGGCCCGCGTTCGTCGGGGCGTGACGCGGTCGGGTGCTTCGCCTCGTGGGCCGCGTCCTTCACGCCCCGGTCCGCCGCGTTGGCGTATCGGCCGTCCCTGCGCCGGTCCTCCTCGTCCGGCTTCTGCCTGGCCTTCGGCGATGTCGGCTCCGGCTTGCGTCCGGGTGTGGGCTCCGGTTCCGGGCGGTGCGGCTTGGGAGCCGCCGGCCGGGACGCCGGGTCGTCCCTGCGGGGTGCCCCTTCGTCCTTCTTCGGGACGTCCTTCTTCGGGGCGTCCGCGCCCGGTCGGCCCTTGCCGAACAGTTTCCCGGCTCGCTCCCGCAGACTGCGCGCCACCTTGCCGAGGTACTTGCCGATGCCGGCCACCAGCCACTGGTAGATCAGTTCCAGCAGGGCCACGACACCGGAGGCAACCGCCTTGGCGAACGGCAGTGCGCCGTTGCCGCTCTTGACGGACTTCAAGAAGTTCATGAACAGGCCGAACGCCCGCAGGACGGAACTGAGCGCCTCGTACGCCGTCTTGAGCGCGTCGATGACCGCCATCACCCAGCCGGCGCCCGGGATCAGCTTCGCGACCACCTTGGTCACGATCAGCTCGCCGATGATCATGGGGAGTTGAGGGACGACCTCGTCCCAGGCCATCCTGGCCATCTCCTCCTTGGAGACGCCCCCGCTGATCAGCCAGTTGAACATCTCCATCGGGATGCCGATGAGCTGCTGGATCTTCTGGTTGAACCACTCCCGGACCGCGGACTTGATCTCCGTGAACAGATGCGCCTTGGCGCCGGTCACCGCGGCGTCCTTGGCCTTGCCCAGCCAGCCACCGGGGTCGGACAGGATGTCCGTCGCGATGGCCGCCCATTCGCCGAGGCCCTTCAGGATCGCCGCGCCCAGCTCCATGGCCTTGACCGTGACCGTCTCCGCGAGGTTGACGGCAGCCAGCAGGCCCTGCTCCATGAGATCGAGGCCGGCCAGCAGCATGCCGCCGAAGGCGTCGATCAGGGTGCCGGCGATCTTCTTGAGCTTGTCCGCGGCCTGGTTGACCTTCCGGACGGCGGCGTCGCGCAGACCGTTGATGGTCCGGCGCCACTTGGCCTGCATGGCCGGGTAGTCCTTGAGCAGGTCGTCGCCGAGCCGGATCAGCTCGTCCGCGAAGGCGTTGATCTGGTCGATGACCCACTTGCGGGCGTCGTCGATGAACTTGAAGACCTGCTTCTTGAAGTCGTCGATGACGCCCAAGACGTAGTTGCGGGCCTTCTCGAAGACGTCCTTGATGGCCTGCTTGAGCTTGTTGAACTGGTCCTTGATCCAGTTCAGGCCCTTCTCGAACCAGTTCCCGGAGTCCTTCTTCCCGTCGTCCCGCTTCTGTTGGACCTCCTGCTCGGACCCGTCACGCTTGTCGTCGATCTTCTTCTGGTCGTCCTTGGTGCGCTGATCGACGTCCTGGTCGGTCTTGTCCTGCTTCTCCTTGACGTCCTGGCGGACCTTGGTGAACTTCTTGCTCTTCTTGCCGTCGACCTCGTCGAGCTTGTCGTCCTGCTCCTTGCGCCAGCCGTCCCGGGAGCGGGCGATGTCGGTGCGTCCCTCGTCGCGGGCGTCCGCCTGCTCCTTGGCGTTGGCGTCCACCTGCTGCCGGACGTCCCGCTCGTACTGGCCGCGGTCCTGCCGGGCCTTGTCGTCCTTGTCCTTGCGCGCGGCGGTCATCTTCTGCCGCGCCTGCCCGAAGGCCTGCTTGATCTGGGGGCCCTGCTCGTGCTCGGCGACGGCCGAGACCGCCTCCGGGGGCAGGCCCGCGGAAGGGCTGCCCGCCGGTCCGCCCTCGCCGCCCGCCTGCCGCTTGCCTCCGCCGAGGTCCGCGGTGAGGGTCTCCCTGGGCACGTCCGGATAGATCTCGTCCTCGCCCATGGGGCGGGCCGCGTCGTCACGGCCGGACTCGTGCAGTTCGGCGCTCTTGTCGTCGAGCAACCGGGCCTGCTTGTCCGTGCGCTGCGGGTCGGAGTCGTCCTTCAGCGGCAGCTTGGGCGCGTCACCGACCTTGGTGCCCTGAAGTCCCTTGTCGGCGGTGGGCAGTTCATTGATCGAGTCGGTGAGCTTGTCGAGCGGGAGCAGCTTGGACAGCAGCTTCCTGGCGAGCGCGCCACCGATCGCGATGGTGATGTCCCACCAGCCCGGCTCCTCCATGTCCGCGCCGGGCAGTTGACCGTCGGGAGTCTTCTCGCCCTTGATCTCCGGAGTGCTGCCCCGCGGCGCCTCGGTCTCGCGGACCTGTTCGGAGGTGTAGGCGCCGGGCTCGCCGGGCTTCGGTCCGCCGTGCACGGTCCTGGGCGAGCCGACGGGCCGGTCCATGCTGGGCGGGGCGTCCTCGAGGGCTCCGCGTTCCTTGTCCACCGACCGGCCGACCGCGGTGTCGACGCCCTTGAGGGCGGTGAGCGCCTGGTGCGGCTGGAGGCTCTCGGCGACGGAGAGACCGGCCTCGGGGGTGGCGTTGCCGACGTCCGGTGCGGGCGCCTTCTTCTTCGGGGTGGCGGCCGCACGGCCGCCACCGCCGGTGGAACCGCCGCCGCTGCGCGCGCGGGGCGCCGCCGACCTGGCGACGACGGGCGTGTCGTCGTCCTGCCGTGCGGGCTCGTGCCGGGGCGGGGCCTCGGTCCCGGGCGTCGCCGACTGCATCTCCACGGCGTGGTCGCTGACGCCGGTATCACCGCCGGCCGCGGGGCCCGGGGCGCTCGCGGCGGCCGCCGGGGCCGGTGAACCCGCCACCGCCGCCGGCGCCCTGGCGGGTGCGGGGGCCATGGAGCCGCTCCCGCCTCCACCGCCGCCCGCGGCGGGACTGCCGGTCTCCTGGCCACGCGCGTCCTCGTCCGCCCGGGCGAGTTTCCCGGGCGCGGTCTCCTCGCCCCGGGGAGCGCCGTCGCCTGAGCTGCCGCCGGCCGCGCGCTCGTTGGCGCGACGCGTCTCGGCGGCCAGGTCACGCTCCTCCGCCCGGTCTGCCCGGTCTGCCCGGTCTGCCTGGTCGTCCTTCGCGTCGGGGCCGGGGGCTGCCGCGGGCTCCGGACGGTCGGCGGCCTCGCTCTCCGGGTCGGGGCCGACCCGCTGGTCGGCGGGGTCGGCCTCCGTGTCGGGTGCGTCGTCGCCGTCGTCGTCGGCGGAGTCCTCCTGCGGGGCGTCCTCCTCCAGGGCCGAGGCGAGGTCCTCGGCCTCCTCGGCGGTCACGCGGGGCTCGGGCGGACGACCGCTTTTCTTGCTCTCCGCGTCCGCGGCCGAAGTCCTGCCCGAGGCCACGGCGTTGTCGGTGACCGTCCCGGTGTCGGCGGAGGGCAGCGGGGCGTCCTCGGGCCGGGGTCCCCTCTCCGGCTCGGCGTCGGCGTCGTCCAGGAGGTCCTCCAGCTCTGCGAGGGCCTCGGCCGCGCCGCCCGTCTCCAGGCCCAGCGGCTCGTCGTCGGGGTCCTGGTCGGTGCCGGGCGCCGTATCCTCCCGGGCCGGGGTGCGGGTGTCGTCGCGTTCGACCGCGCTCCTGTCCACCGGTTCGGGGCGCACGGCGCCGGTCCTGCGGACCGAGGAGTCCTTGGCGGCGGCGGTGCCGGCGGACGCCGGCTTCTGCGAGCCGGCCCCGGCTGCACCGCCGGACGCGGCCGACCGGCCCTCGGGAGCCTTGTCGCCCCCGTCCCCCGCCTTGTCGGCACGGTTCCCCACCGTGTCGCCGCCCTCGTCGCGGGAACCGTCCTCGACCTGAAGGGGCTTGGCCTGCGAGGGCTCGGCCGAGACAGCGGACGACGGCAGGGAGGAAGCGGGCTGCGGCGGGGCAGCCCCGACGCCGGCACCAGCACCCGACCGTGGGGCCGTACCCGCACCGGTCCCCGACCGTTCGGCCGCTCCCGGGTCCTCGGCCTTCCGCCGCTGTGCCTCCGCTATCCGTTCGTCCTCGAGCCGCTCCGCGTTGTCCAGCCGGGCCTGCCAGGCGGACTCTTCGCTCTCCCGCTCCCTCTCCAGCTCCTCCGAGGCGTCGGGCAGTGCGTGCGGGGCCGTCGCCGCCTCCAGGGGCAGCGGGCCCTCCTCGACCTCGTCGACCAGGTCGAGCAGCCGGTCGTGCTCCGGGGTGGGCAGCCGGATCTCCAGCCGGTCGAGGACCAGGTCCTGCAGATCGGGCGACATCCGCCCCAGGTGCTGTCGTACCCGCCCCGAGGCGTCCTCGGGGTCGCCGCGCAGGGACCGCAGGACGTCGTTGACCAGCCGGTCCACCAGGGACTCCGGGTCGATGCGCTCGGCCCGAGTACGGTCCGCGTCGACGGTCGCGTACCGCAGCCAGCCGGGGGTCGCCTGCCCCTGCTCCACCTGCGGCGCGGGCTCGGCGACCGGTGCCGAGCGGGGTCGTACGAGGTCCTGGGCCGCCGTCTCGGCCTCCCGCTCGATGGCCTGCTGCGGCAGGCTCACCGCGCCGAGTTCGCGGCCGGCCCGCAGCGCACCGAGGCCGTGCGGGTTCTGCACGGTGTGCAGCAGCTCGTGGGCGAGCAGGCGGCGACCCTCGACGGTGCCGGGCTTGAAGGCACCCTCGCGGAACAGGATGTCCTGGCCGACCGCGACCGCGTCCGCCCCGAGCAGCTCCGCCAGCTGTCCGGCGTCCCGCCCGGTGTGCAGCCGTACCCGGCTCAGGTCGTGCCCCAGCTGCTCCTCCAACTCCCGTCTCACGCCGGGGTCGAGGGGTTGTCCGGCTCCGCTGACGATGTTCTTCGGTTCGGGGGTACGGGACTTGGCGGCGCGCTCCTTGCGCCTGCGGCGGCGCTGCTCCGCGGTCTGTTCCGAACGGGCGTCCCGTGTCTGCGAGTTCACCTGGTCACCTCCCCCTGCCCGCTGAGTCCCCGGTGGACCGCGCGCGCCAGCTCCTGGCCGAGGCGTCGCGCGGACAGCCCGCCGGGCAGCGGCGGCAGCCCGGAAAGGTTCTCCAGGCGTACGGCTCCGTCCGCGGCGAGCGGTACGCCGTGCTCGTGGACCAGCCGGGTGAGCTCACGCTCGAACGCGGCCGAGACCCGTTCGGGGTCCGCCCGGAAGCCGTCCAGGACGAGTTCGCCGATGTCCACGCGGATCGCGCTCGGCCGCCCGGTCACACCCATCCGCGGACCTCCGTCGGCGTCAGGGAGCGCTCCAGTTTGAGGTACTCGGTGCGGGCCGCCGCGAGCATGTGCCGCATCTGCAGGGCCTCGTCCTCCTCGGCAGCGAGGAACGCCCCGGAGAGGGCGATGTTGCGGATCGAGCCGCCCGCGACGGTCAGCTGGGCGAGCAGCTCCGGGGCGATGTCCTTGACCGGTGCCTGCGGCGGCAGGACGCGACGCCAGATCTCGGCGCGCTCGGGCTCGGCCGGGAAGGGGAAGTCGACGACGAAGCGGATGCGCCGCAGGAAGGCGGTGTCCAGTGCCTTCTTCATGTTCGTGGTGAGGATGGCCAGGCCCCGGTAGGCCTCCATCCGCATGAGCAGGTAGCTGACTTCGAGGTTGGCGTACCGGTCGTGGCTGTCCTTGACCTCGCTGCGCTTGCCGAAGAGGGCGTCGGCCTCGTCGAAGAGGAGCAGCGCGCCTCCGCGTTCGGCGGCGTCGAAGACCCGGCGGAGGTTCTTCTCGGTCTCGCCGATGTACTTGCTGACCACCTGGGACAGGTCGATGACGAACAGGTCGAGGCCGAGTTCCCGCGCCATCACCTCGGCCGCCAGCGTCTTGCCCGTGCCGGAGCCGCCCGCGAACAGCGCGGTCACGCCCAGGCCCCGGCGCAGTGTCGCCGCGAACCCCCACTCCTGGTGGACGGTGGCCCGCTGCCGGACATGCGCGACGATCTCCCGCAGCACGCTCGTCTGCCGCTCGTGCAGGACGAGGTCGCCCCAGCCGGCCTGCGGCTCGATGCGCCGGCCGAGTTCGTCCATTGCGATGCGGGCCTCGTCGAGACCGGCCTGCCAGGCGAGTTGGAGGGCGTCCAGCTCGTCCTCGTGCGGGAGTTCACGGCGTACGGTGGCGGCCGCGGACCGTACGACGTGCGGCGGCAGCTGGAACTGCGCGACCAAGGCGCGCAGTTCACGGTCCTCGAAGTCGGCGACCTCATCGAACGCGTCGGCCCACAGGCGGAGTTGCTCCTCGTCGTCCAGGCGCGGCACGGACAGGCGTGCGCCGTGCGGCCGGTCCGTGCGCATCGGGTCCTCGCTGGACACGACGACGGGCACGGCGGCCCCGGCGAGGAACGCCTCGGTCGCCGCCCGCTGGTCGCGGTCCGGTTCGCCGACCTCGACGAGCAGTGCGGCGGGCAGCAGGATCGCCTCCCGCTGCCACAGCCGGGCCAGCCGGTCGCGCTCCACGGGGTCGCCGGGGATGTCCTCGGCGCTCATCGAGTACAGCCCGAGCCCGGACCGCGCGGCGGCCGCGGCGGCAATGTCGGCCCGGCTGCGCAGATCGCCGCCGGTCACCTCCACGAGCAGGGGCGCGTCGGCGCCTGCCCCGACGGCCCAGCCGCCCGCCACCTGGCTCGCGGCGAGGTCGTACGAGGGCGGCAGTCCCTCCGGCACCGGCGTTCGGCGCAACTGGCCGTGCAGCCGCGTGTCGAGGTAGGCCGAACCCAGCAGGAAGTGCAGGACCCGCTCGTCGAGCCGGAGCCGGGACGTCGTCAGCCGTGACTCGTCCTCCAGCTCGACGATCCGCCAGCGCCGCAGCGGTGCGACGGGCGTGAGCGCGCTCCAGTGCGGCTCGTCCAGCGCGGCGAGGGCGAGCGAGAAGGTGGGGTGGGCCCGTTGCGGATCACCGCTCGCCGCGGCGCAGCGGGGGGCGGTGGTCGGGTCCAGTTCCTGGGCGGCGGTGAGGAGGACGACGTCCCGCTCGAAGGCGGTGAGACCGAAGCAGTTGACGAGTGCGTCGAGGGGGGCGGTGCCGGGGCCGGTGGCCACGACGGCCGTGCCGACGGCCGCGGAGTCGTCGCCGGTGCGGCTCGTCGGCCCGGCGGCGCGCGCCGCGTGGGCGTCGACGCGGGCCAGGACGCGCCGGATCCCGGCGGTCAGCGTACGTCCGTCGTCGCGCGCGTCCGTCATGCCGGTCCTGTTCGTCCCCATGTCCTCACCCGCCCCCGTCGATCCGCCCATGCCGTCTCAGTTCTCCGTGCTTTCGCTGCCGCCCGCGCCGTCCGTCTTGCGGGGGGCGGACTGTTTGGGCCTGGGCGTCCGGGCCGTGGCCTTGCGGGTGCGCGCCGGCGCCTTGGGCACGGTCTCGGCGGCGGTCTTGGCGATGGCCTTCACGGGCAGCTTCTCCGGGTCGGCCTCTGACGGTTCATGAGTTGGCCCCTCTGTGCGCGGCTGTGGCCCAGGAGGGACCGGCGCGCCCGGCGCCCCGAACGGCAGCACCCGCACCTGTGCCCGCTCCACGGGCTTCCCCGCGGCCGGCGTCTCCCGTCCGTCGATGAGGACGAGCGCTGCCTGGTAGACCACCGACAGCGAGTAGGGCGTCTGGTTCAGCATCCCCCACAGCTTCGAGGTCTCGTCGACGTCCATCACCGTCGGCGTGATCCTCACTCGCTGGGCCGCCCCGGCCAGATCGCTGCCAGCCAAGTAGGGCCGCTCACCCGCGAGTTCGATGATCTCCTTCGGCAGCACGGGAATCTCGTGCAGGGTGCGCACGACCGAGCCGATGAGCCGATGCCCGACCAGCTCGTTCTCGTCGCCGTAGGCGCTGATCAGGAAGTGCAGGTCGAGGGCCGCGGCGGGCCGCCGGATCAGCGTGCCGTCGGAGGCACGGGTCGGCAGATCGCCGTTGCGCAGCGAGGTGTTGGGCGTCACCTGGTAGAGGAAGACGGTGATGGTGGGTTCGGCCGGCGGATCGGTCGGCGGCTTGCGCGGCTCGACCTTGACGGCCATGTCGATGTCGGGCCGCAGGTTGGCCTCGATCAGCAGGGCGAGGGCCTGGGTGACGTGGGCTATGACCAGTGCGTTGCTCATGACGTCGGTTCCTCGGGCCCTCTCGTCGTCCTTCTTGTCGTCCTTGTCGTCCCTGTCGTCCCGCTCGTCGCCACGCTCGTCACCGGCGGTCCCTCGTCAGGTAATCGGCGAGGCTCAGCGCGGCCTCGGGCCGGACCGCCGTCCGCGGCCCCGGGCGTGCGACGCGCTGGGGCGTCGCGTCCGCCGTCACTTCGAGCCGCCCGATCTGCACCTGCACCACCTGCTCGGCCCCGCGTCGCGGCCGCCGGGCGGCCGCCTGGCGTACGGCGTCCCGTGCGGCCGCCGTGTCCGCGGCGCTGGGGAGCAACGCGGCGGACACGGCGGCGGAGGAAGCGGCGTCCATGCCCGGGGGGGTGGGCACGGACGCCGCGCTCGGTGAGGGGTTCTCCGTGCGTACCCGTCCCGTCGCGCTGCGGGACGGGTCGGGGACCGGCCGCGGTCCCGGTGAGACAGGCGAGGCAGGGCGCAACAGTGGTGCCTCCGGCCCGGCCTGCGGGGCCGGACGGAGTGCGGGCTCGAGTGGCGGGACCTGTTCGGTCCGTACGACCGTCCGCTCCCGTTCGGTGTGGTGCCGGACCTCCCGGGCGGCCGGGGAGGGAGGCTCCTGGCGGGGCACGGCGGCCGGGGCGGCGGTGGGCCACAGGGGCTCGGTGCCGTCCGGGTCGGCGGCGGTGGACCGTACGGCCTCGATCCGTTCGAACGGCCCGGCGAGTCTCGGCCGTACCTGCACCACGCCGGGGCGCGGCCCGGCGGCCGGCGTGTGCCGGGCGAGCAAGCGGTCGAGGAAGTCGGGCTCCGCCGACGGCACCCCCGAAGTGGAGTCAGACATCCGCACACAGCTCCAGGTAGTAGCGGCGGCGCAGCGGGCTGAGCGCCAGGATCTCCGGCTCGCTCCAGCCGTACGCGGTGGCGAGCAGATGGACGTCGAGGAGCAGCTCCCGTGCCCAGGCGTCGAGTTCGGTCCACAGGTAGGAGGCGATGTCGAGCTCGGCCCGGGTGGCCGTACCGCACTCGGGGCAGCCCACGTTGAGTGTCAGGTCCGCGGCGGGGTCGGCCGCCTCGGCGGCCTCGGCGATCCGGCGCTGCACGGCGACGGGCAGCTCCTCCGCGGGGACGGGGGCTCCGTCCCGCGCGGAGGAGACGACGCACCGATCGAGCAGGGCGCGCCGGGGGTCGGCCGCCGCGGCCGCCGCCGTCAGGTCGGCGATGCCGGGCACCCGGAACTCGACCTCCCACCCGTCCTGGGCGACGCGCACCAGTGGGTCGCCGGGGGCGGCCGGGTTGCGGGCGAACTGCCCCGCCTCCAGGTCGAATTCCATGTCCTGCCCGCAGGCGTCGCACGCCATGCGCACCTGCATCCGCTCGCCGAACAGGGTCCGGCGCAGCGCGAACAGGTCCGCCTCGCGCTCGCCGACCGGCAGCCCGAGCAGCGCCTCGCAGTCGCCGTCCAGGTCCGGACGGGCCGCGCGGTGCAGCAACAGCGCACGTCCGGCCGGTGGCTGCCCCAGCCCGGTCTCCCAGGCGGCGAGCAGGCCGGCCGCCCCGGTGATCGCCATCCACTCCCCCGTTTCCGTCAACTACCCCTCGTTCAGGCAGGGTTGAGGAAGGAGGGCTCCTCGGGCTCGGGCACCTCGTAGTCCCGCTCCCAGCCCTCGCACTCGAGCTTCAGGCTCTGGATCGCCACCGCGTTGGCGTTGGCGTCCAGTTCGCCGAGCACCTGGTACTCGCTGGGCCAGGTCCGGTACAGCTTGTGCGACACGGCGACCTGGCCGGCCTCGTTGAGGACCTGGATCACGATGTCCTTGCGGAAGTCGGCGAGGGACACCTCGGAGCCGAGCCCGGCGCCGACCTGCCAGACCTTGTTGGCCCAACGGTCGAACTCGGGGTCGTGGGTGACGCCGCGCTCCAGGGTGATGCCCTCGAACTCGGAGCGGCCCGGCGACTTGCGCGGGGAGGACGGGTCGCCGCCGTGGCGGTGCTTGACGACCTCGGTGGTCCGCTTCAGTGGACTGACCTTGCTGATGCCGGCGACCGTACGACCGTCCCACAGGACCAGGAACTTGAAGTTCTTGTAGGGGTCGAAACGATGGGCGTTGACGGTGAACTCTGCCATCGGATTCCTTCAGTTCTCCAAGATTCCCGGGGCCTACAGCTCGAACTGCGCGGAGGTCTGCTGGATTTTGACGATCACGAACTCCGCCGGGCGGACCGGCGCGATGCCGACGAGGACGTTGACGACGCCGCCTGCGATGTCCTCGTCGGTCGTCGTGTCGCTGTCGCACTTGACGAAGTAGGCCTCGCGCGGGGTGCCGCCCTTGAAGGCGCCCTGCCGGAACAGCGTGTGCAGGAACGAGGAGGCGCTGAGCCGGATCTGCTGCCACAGGTTCTCGTCGTTGGGTTCGAACACCACCCACTGCAGGCCCCGTTGCAGGCTCTCCTCGACGTGCAGCGCCAGCCGTCGCACGGGGACGTACTTCCACTCGCTGTCGAGCGCGTCGGACCCCTCCAGAGTGCGGGCGCCCCACACCAGCGGGCCGGTCAGCGGGAAGGTGCGCAGGCAGTTGACTCCGAGCGGGTTGAGCAGTCCGGTCTCGCGATCGGTCAGGTTGACCGTGAGCGAGTGGACGCCGGCGAGCCGGGCCTCGGTGCCGGCCGGTGCCTTCCACACGCCGCGCTCGGAGTCGGTGCGCGCGATGACGCCCGCGACGGCTCCCGACGGCGGGAAGGACCGCAGCCGCCCGGTGAGCGGGTCGGTGAGCTGGAGGTGCGGGAAGTACAGGCCCGCGTGGTTGCCGCGTACGGCGTCGAAGGCGGCGAGCCCGGCGCGTGCCGAGTCCACGCTGACCCAGGTGCCGGGGGCGTCGACCAGCAGGAAGATCCGCCGCTCCTGGCACAGCCGCTGGGCGGCGGACACGACCGTGACCGCGTCCTCGGTCTTCTCGTACGCCGCCAGCTCGGGCAGCACGAGGAGGTTGACGTCGGCGACCCCGCGCAGCGCCTGGATGCCGGTCTTGTCGGCCTCGGAGCCGATGAGGTCGCGCGGGCCGGGGGCCTCGCCGTCCTCGCCGCCCTCCAGCGGGAACACCGGCGGGTTGACGGAGGCCTCGAGGCCGAGGTCGTTGGCGCACTCACCGAGGAAGCGGACGACGTCCTCGGGGTCGGTGGAGCCCGCGACGACCTGGATACGGCGACCGAAGGCGGTGACCTCGGCGCCGGCGAAGGCGTGCTTGCCCGGGGCGTCCGGCAGCGCGCGCAGCTTGCGCTCCAGGAGCAGGGCCAACTCGGCCACGGTGCACGGGACTTCGCCGTCGCAGTCGGGGTCGTAGAGCGTGAACTCGCGCTCCACGTCGCCGATCTTGACGGTCAGGTCGACAGTGAGATCGGGCAGTTCCTGCCCGAACGGCTTGGAGACCGTGCCGGACGGGTCGGGGCGGCCCTCGCCGACGACCTCGGCGCGGATCAGCCGGGAGCCCGCGTTGATCACGGTCTGCGCACAGCGGCCGTTGGACGGGTCCATGGACAGGCCGGTGAAGCTCTCCCGGGCGTCGCCCCTGGCGTCGTACACACGCAGGTTGAAGGTGTCGTCGGGGCAGGGTGTGTCGTGGTCGACGGCGACGCGCAGGCCGTTGCCCCAGACTCCGGGCTCCTTGGCGTGCACCTCCAGGACCCTGCTCTCGCTGTGGCCCTCGGTGGACTCCAGGGTGACGCAGGCGGCCTTGCCGCTGCCGGCCTTGGTGACCCGGACGATCACGGCGACGGTGCCGCCGTTGCCGAAGAACTGGTGCACCGCGTAGCCGACGGCGCTGCGTGCGCTCAGTCCGCCGAAGCGGCGCTCGAACTCCGCGAAGCTGGTGACGCGTACCGGCTCGTTCAGCGGACCTCGCCGGGTGTGGCCCACGAAGGCCGTCACCGACGTGGTCAGGGTCGAGATCGTGCGGGTGCTGCTGGGAAGCTCTTCGACGTAGACGCCGGGATACGTCGGCTTGGCGGCGTTCACCGCGCTCATCGGCTTTCCCCCTCCTATCCCTGTCTCGGGCACCGGACGAAGACACCAAGAGACAGTTAGCGGAGGGATGCGTTCCGGATTCGGCGCGGCAATCGGCCCCGCACGCATGGCGGCGGCAGCCGAGCGCACCGCATCAGTTTCCCCCGTCAGTGCCCGGGCCGGTCGGTGGTCCGGGTCAAGCAGTGCGCTTGTGACTCCTGATGCTCAAGTGCTCAATCCACCTTGATGCGCGCGGAGTTGACGGAACAAGGCAGCTTCCGGCCACCCCGGGAGAAGGTTTCGTGAAGGTCAACTCCCTTTATCCACACGCCGCGCCCGCGCGCCCTCGACAGCCGGTCCACAGCTTCTGCACAGAGGCCGTCGGCGCAGGAAGACGGTCGGATCCCGGCTCTCCCGGCAACCGTGGAGGACACCGTGCCGATGGTGTCGCACGGGCCCACACACCGTCTCCAGGCCTTCTCCGGTCGTACACAATCCACGGTGGCCGGTTCCGCCGTGGTCAGCTCCACGGACCGTCACCTCCACCGGCCCGGGGCGTTGTCAGTGGTCTCCCCTACAGTTCCCGTCACTTGATCACTGCGGTGCGGGGAGGCACGTATGGGGTGGGTTCCGGCGGGCGACTACGAGGTCGCCCTCGACGGCGGAAAGGTGGTGTGCCGCAACGCCGCCGGACGGCGGCTGAAGTCCGTCCCGGCCAAGCTCGCGGACGAAGCCGCGGTGACGGGGCTGCGGCAGCTCGCCGAGTGGCTGGAGCGTCACGAACGCCAGTGCCTGGGCGACGTCGAGCGGTGGATGGTGCGCTCGCTCCCGGTGCCGCTCGCCGTCCTCGCCGGGGTCTGGCCGGACCCCGCCTGGCAGTCCGCCCTGCGCGACGTCGTCGTCACGGGCGCCGGCGGACAGGTCGCCGGGTTCCTCCGGGACGCCGACCCCGAGCGCGGACTCGGTCTGGTCGACCTCGACGGCGACACCGTGCGCATCGCCCCCGAACTCGTCCGCATCCCGCACCCGGTGCTCCTCGACGACCTGGAGGAGCTGCGGGAGTTCGCCGTCGAACTCGGCGTCGAGCAGCGCGCCCAGCAGCTCTTCCGCGAGGTGTGGCACCGCCCGGCCGCGCTCGACGCCGAGGGCACACAGGTCGAGGACTACGCCGGCGGAGCCTTCAAGGAACTGCGGTTCCTGCACGGCAGGGCGGCTCAGCTGGGCTACCGCGTGCGCGGGGGACACGCCGTCTGCTCCGTGCTGGAGGACGGCCGCGGCGCCGAGGCCCGCGTGTGGATCGGCGACTACGACGGCTACGAGGAGACCGAGACCGGTCCCCTCATGTGGGCGGACTCCGCGGGCCGGGCGCTGAAGCTCGGTCAGGTCGGGCCGGTCGCCTGGTCGGAGGGCATGCGCATGGCGGCGGCGCTGTACGCGGGGCGGGACATCGAGGACGAGGAGCGGGCGGCATGACGACCACGACGACACACGACGAGACCACCGTGGCCGCACTGCTCGACGCCGGGGCCGTCCTGCCGCCGGGCAGCAGCGCCCGGGAGGACGCGGACGTCCTCACCGTGCGCACCTACACCCACCCGGCCCTGGAGGACCGGAGTGTGGTCCGGCTGGTGCCCGGCACCCTCGGTGAGGCCGAGGACCTGGCACTGGAGTTCCTCGGGCTGGTCCGGGAGCCTCAGACGCCCGAGGTCGGCCAGGTGCGCCGGGAGGCGCTGGGCTTTCCCGCCTGGGCACTGGTCAACGACCCGGCCAACGGGCACCACGCGCTGGCCCTGGTCAAGGACGTCGAGCGGCTCGCGCGCCAGGCCAAGTCCCGCCCGGGCAACGCCAAGGACGGCTTCGAGGAGCTCGGCACGCGGCTCGGCCGGACCGTGCCGCACTTCCTGCCCACCTTCTACGAGCAGGCCGCCCGGGTCTTCCTCCAGCACGAGAACACCACGTACGCCGCCGCCTTCTTCGGCAAGGCGCGCGAGGCCGAGCGGGTGCACGCCCTCGCCGTCGACGAGGAGCGGCAGCGTGCCGTGTTCCTGGAGTTCGCGTTCGCCGGCGCGCTGACGGTCAAGGCGCTCAAGGAGTATGTGAAGGACCTCGCCCGCCGCCTCGACCCCGCGACGGCATGGGAACAGTTCCGGCAGCTGACGGTGGAGCGCTGCGCGGCGGGCATGCCGCCGTACGCCTCGCTGCCGCAGGACGCCCGGGGCCTGATCAAGGCGGCCGGTCTGGACCGGGTCGCCGAGGAGTGCGCCCTCGTCGCCGACCTGATCGCCTCCCCCGCCGCAGTCCGGGCGCCCGCCTCCTTCTGGACCGCCTACCGCTCCGTCCTGCCGGCCCTCGCCGAACACCGGCCGGCCGTCCGGGCCCGGCTGCTGGAGATCATGCCGGCCGGGCTGGGCCGCGAGGTCGCGGACGACGAGTTCTGGCTGACCCTGCTCGCGGAGTGCGGGGCCGAGCGGCTGCTGACGGACGGGTCCGAGGCCGACGCCGCGGACTGGCTGAGCCGTTGGGCTCTGCACCGCAAGCACGGCGGGCCGGTCTCCAAGCGTTCCCCGGCCACCCTCGCACTGGTCGCACGGATGGCGCACCGGCTGCGGGCCGACGGCAAGGCGGTCGACCTCTTCACCGGCCGCTGGCGTGACGGAGCCGAGCTGGAACTGCTGGACCTGTGCGCGGCGGAAGGCGTCCCGCTCACCCTTCCGGACGCCGACGTGGACGTGCACCTGGGCCTCGACGGCTGGCTGCGCGGCTCCCTGGACGGGCGGCGCGACCTGGTCGCCACCGCGGCGGATCCGCGGCTGCGTGCCCTGCTGTTCCAGGCGGTGGGCACCCTGGGCAACCACCGTTCGGCGACCGACCTGCTCAAGGCCGCCGAGCACCCCGTACTCTCCGGCGTACTGCGCGAATGGCTGGAGGCCTCGGCCAAGGAGTTCGCCGGCGCGGTGGGCCTGCCCGGCGCCCGCACGGCACTGGATCGGCTGCGCCCGTTCCGCAGTGTGGCCGCCCAGGTCGGCCCGCTCGCCGTCGCCGCGGTCGCGGAGCACCGGGTCGCGCCGCTGCTCGGCCGCACGCTGCGCGCGGGCATCCTGGACGAGCTGGGCTGGCCCGCTCTGGAGGAGGCCCTGCGGCTGCTCGACAGGAAGCCTCGGAACGGCGAGGACAACACGCTGACCGTCACAGAGGCCTGGCCCGCGCTGATCCTCGCGCGCCCGCACAAGGCGGTCGTCGTCGGCCCCGACGGGATCCTGCTCGAGCACGACCTGCGCCTCCCCACGGACCTGGACCGCTGGCAGCGCCCCCGCTTCCGCTACACCGACGGCGAACTGCTGGTGATGTGGCGGCAGGGCAGCAAGCAGTCCGCCTACTGGTCCGCCCGGCCGACCGAGGTGTTCACCCTCGGCGGCGAGCAGATCCCCACCTGGTGGTCCGGCAACGACACCGGCACCCCGTCGATCCCGCTGCCCGGCGGCGGCCGCGCCACCGGCGGCCGGACACTGCACGCCGGGGACACCGTCCTGCCGCCCACCCGTTCCGTCATCGGCGACGGCACGACGTACTGGCGCCAGGGCAGGCAGGGCCGGCAGACGGTGTGGCTCGAGTACGACCCCGACACGGGCACGCACGGACGTGCCTCGCTCCCCGCCGTCCTGCGGACCGGCATCCGCGAGGACGCGTCCCTGCAGCTCGACGACTGTGAGGTCCTGCCCCTGCAACCGGGCCTGGAGCACAGCCCCTTCGGCACCGACGGCACGGTCCTCGGCCGCTGGGTGCGCAAGGAGGGGAAGGACGCCGAGGCACGCATGGTCGCCGGTACCCCGGACGGCCGGACCGTCGCGCTGCCGGTGGAGCGGGGCCGGGTGCGCAGTGTTCCACTGGGCGCGCTGCGGCTGCCCGGCGGCGCCGAGCCGGTCGTCGCACGCGTCAATATGCAGATCTCCCTCTTCGCGGCCGACGACACCTCCTCCACCGGAGAGCTCGGCCGTGTGACCCCGCACGAGCGGGGTGGGGAGTTCGCCGCCGGCACCCGGTTCGTGCCCCCCGTCGCCTTCTGGCACGCCCTGCGCGTCCGCGACGAGCAGGGGTCGGCGGTGCTGCGCGCCCTCACCGACGAACGGGCGGCCGAGGTGCTGCGGGTCACCGCCGAGGCCCTGGCCGAACGGCAGGAGCGGATCGCCAGGACGGGCGGCTCCGACGCAGCGCCGGCCGACGGACCGACAGCCGGCGGGCGCACGGCCGGGCAGACCGCCGACGCCGAGCCGGTCGTGCCGACCGCGGACGAGGTCGCCCTGCGCGCCGTGCGCGACGCCCTGCCGGAACTCAGGGACCAGCGGCTCCTCATGGGCGTCGCCGCCCTGGTCCGCTCGGCGCTGCGCATCACCGAGTCCGCCACCTCCTTCGTGACTCCGCCCAAGGAGCGGCCGCTGCAGCCCTCCAGTCGCACCGACGGCATGTTCGCCGACTACAAGCCCCGGCACGGCGAGGACCGGACGCTGCACGACGCGGCCACGGGCATCGCCGAACTGAACGGCTGGTGGGGCGGCGAACGCTGGAGCGTGCTCCAGCAGGTCCGCGCGGTGAACCAGGTGCTCTCCGGCAAGCCCGCCGACGGCAAGCCGCTGCCCGGAGAGCGACTCCGCGACCTCACCGACGGCTGGCACAGCGACGAGTACACCGTCCCCGGCATCGGCATGGTGTGGCCGTCCGTGCTGAGCACGCTGCGCCCGCTCGCCTACCGGGCCGCCTCGCCCGCCCTGACCGACGACCAACGGGAGCCGCTGCTCCTGCTGTTCGAGGCGATCGGAGAAGGGCCGCTGGCGACCCCCGAAGGAACGCTCCGCGAGATCGTGCTCAGCGAACCGCACGACAAGCAGCAGCGCGCCGGCCAGGTGCTGCGGCGTGACGGCCGCACCGTCGTGCTGCTCGGCTGCCAGAGCATCGACGGCGGGCGGGATCGCGTCAACTGGCTGGCCCTGGACCACGACCCGTCCGGCGCGTTCGGCGCGGTCGCCCACTTCATGCTGGAGACCGAGACCAGACACACCTCGGCGATCACCGCCGAGCGGCTCGCCGACCTCACCCGGGTGGTCCGAAACAAGGGCGCGGCCCCCTGGCGGCCCGAGGCACCCGAGGCGCTCGCCGCGGCGACGGCCGGCGGACTGGGCCCGGTCCAGGCCACCGTGCTGCTCGCCGGGCAGCCGCACGGACCCGGCGTCGAGGGCCTGGCCGCCATCGGACTCAAGCCGCGGCAGAGGGACTTCGGCAGCGGGATGCTGGGCTCCGTGCACCGGCGGGATCGGGCGGCGCTCATCGGGGCCCTGCTGCCCGAGGACCCCGCCGACCTGTGGACGGCCGGGCCGGACACGGCAGCCGCGGCACGGATGTGGACCGAGCGGCTCGGCTCGTTCGTCCGGCTGCCCGAGGAGGTCGCCGCCGGTCTGTCCGCAGTGTCCGCCGGCTCCGCCGAGGCCGTGCTCAACCCCGGGCGCACTCCCTGGCTCAGCCGCACCACGGTCCAACGCCCCGACAAGGACGGCAACCTGGTCGCGGAGGACCCCGCGGCGCTTCCCGGGCGGTACGAGCTCACCCGTGCCGTCGACGCCCTGGCCGAGCTCGCCTACGCCCTGCCGTACGGGCATCCCCTCCGCGCCGCCCTGCCGGACGGCCTGGCCGCCCTGCGCCGCCGCGTCGCCGATCCGGAACTGCTCGTCGACCTCGACGTCGAGTGGACGGAGAAGGGCGGGCCGACCGCCGTCGAGCTCCGCAAGGCGTACGGCCTGCCCGCCACGGGAGGCGCCGACGCGAACGGTTTCACCCGGCTCGGCGAGGCACTCGTGCTGCGCCCCTGGTACGGCGACATGGAGACGGTCCTGATCCGCCCGGCCGGGCTCACCGGCCCGGACGACGCGGTCTTCGGGCTCGTCGAGGGCCTGGTGGCCCCGGCGCGCCGGGGCGGTGTGCGGGCGCTGCGGACGATCCTCGGCGACGACCTCGCCCGGGCCCTCGCGGCGGGCACGGACACCGAGGGACCCACGGGCAATGCCCAGGACGCGAGCGCGAGCGTGCCCGCTCTCGTCGCCGAGGTCGCCGCGGCCCACGGCCTGGGCGAGGACGCGGCGGCGCTGTACCTCCAGCTACTGGCGCTGCCCGATCCGACGGACCGCAACTGCGCCCGCTGGACCGGCTGGAAGCCCGCCCGTATGAAGAAGGCCCGCGCCGAACTGGCCGCGACCGACCTGGTCGTCGAGGCCAAGCGGCCGCGCGCCGGGCGCAGCCTGTTCCTGCCCTGCGGCTGGTACGACCTCAAGGCACCGGCGGTTCCGGTGGAGACCTGGAAGGAGGGCCTCTACCCGGTCACCGGCCGCGCCGTGCCGCTCCTTCCGGTGCCGGAGCTGTTCGCCCGCGCCTGGGACCGCGTCCGCGCGGGAGACGCTCCGGCTTACGAGGAACTCACCACCCGGACCGCCCGGAAGGGTGGCCGCCGATGACCGCGCTCCCTCACCCGCCGATGACCGCGCCCCTTCACCTGTCGACGACCGCGCCCCGTCCCCTGCCGACGACTGCGCCCCGTCCCCTGCCGACGACCACCACCCGTACCACCCCGAAGGACCACCGCCCATGACGACCGCCCTCGCTCCCGACGCGACCCGTCAGATCGTCCCGCCCGAGGACCGCCACGCCGTCGAACTGGCCTTCCTGGCGGCGTACGACGACGGGCCGCGCCCGCCCGCCTGGCATCTCACCCCGCGTGCCGCCGTCACGTTCGTCATGGGCAGCGGCGGGCAGGCGCTGAAGCTGCCGGACGGCGCCGAGGTGCCCGACGGGGTGCCGCGCCGGCTCGTGGTGGAGGGCAAGTTCGTCGGCGACCGGGCACTGGTCGAGCGGTGTGTCGTCACCCTCGCCGGTGAACGGGGTCTGCTGCTCGTCGGCGAGCCCGGCACCGCCAAGTCGATGCTCTCCGAGCTGTTGTCCGCCGCCGTGTGCGGCACCAGCGGGCTTGTGGTGCAGGGCACGGCGGGCACGACCGAGGATCAGCTCAAGTACGGCTGGAACTATGCCCTGTTGCTCGCCAAGGGACCCAGCCGGGAAGCCCTCGTGCCCTCCCCCGTCCTCACCGCCATGACCCGGGGCGCCATCGCCCGGGTCGAGGAGGTCACCCGCTGTCTGCCCGAAGTGCAGGACTCCCTGGTGTCGTTGCTCTCCGAGCGGCGCATCGCGGTCCCGGAACTGGCGGGCACGGACGAGGCCCTGGCCCACGCCGCGCCAGGCTTCAATCTCATCGCCACCGCCAACCTGCGGGACAAGGGCGTGTCGGAGATGTCCGCCGCGCTCAAGCGCCGGTTCAACTTCGAGACCGTGGGCCCCATCCCGGACCTCGACGCCGAGACCGCGCTGGTGCGCAGCCAGGCCCGGGCGTCCGTGGAGCGGGCCGGGGCACCCTTCCAGGTCGACGACGCCGTGCTGGAGGCCCTCGTGACCGCCTTCCGCGACCTGCGGGAAGGCCGGTCGACCGAGGGCTGGGAGGTGGAGCGGCCCTCCACGGTGATGAGCACGGCGGAGGCCGTCTCCGTCGCGGGCGCGCTCGGCCTGGCCGCGGCCTACTTCCCCGGGGACCGGGACGTGCTCGGGCTGCTGCCGGGGCATCTGCTCGGCGTCGTCCGCAAGGACGACCCGGCCGACGCGGCCCGGCTGCGCGGCTACTGGGACGGTCCGGTACGGCGACGCGCCGAGCAGGGTTCCGCCACCTGGCGAACCCTGTGGGACCTGCGCACGGTCCTGGAGGGCTGACGGCCGTGCCCCTCTCCACCGCCTCCCCCGACGAGGCCGTCGCGGCCCTCACCGACCCGGGGGCGCCCTATCTCATCGGCGTACGGCACCACGCGCCCTCACTGGCCGCGGCGGTGCCCGCGCTCCTCGACGCGGCCGAGCCGGACGTGCTGCTCGTCGAGCTCCCCGCCGAAATGCAGGAGTGGCTGCCCTGGCTGGCCCACGAGGAGACCAGGGCCCCGGTCGCCCTCGCGGCCGCCCCGGCCGGCGGGGGCGGTGGCCCGGCCTTCTATCCCTTCGCCGACTTCTCCCCCGAACTCGCCGCGGTGCGCTGGGCCGCGCGGCAGGGTGTGCCGGTCGTCGCCTGCGACCTGCCGCTGGCGGACCGGGCGTGGGGGGAGGAACGCCCCGAGCGGGCGCAGGCTCCCGGTGGCCCCCGGCTGACCGCGGCCCTGCGCTCCCGTCTCACCGGTCGCCCCGGCGACGACCTGTGGGACCGGCTCGTCGAGGCAACGGCTCCGGGCTCGGCACCGGAGGCGCTGCGCCGGGCCGCCCTGCTGACGGGGTGGGCGCTGCGTGCGGACGCGGCCGCGTCGGGGGGTGTTCCGGAACTGGACCTGCGGCGCGAGAGCCGGATGCGCTCCTGTCTGGCCGCCGCCACCGCGAACGGCGAGCGCGCCGCGGTGCTCGTGGGCGCTTTCCACGCCCCGGCGTTGTTGTCCCCGGCCACCGGGACGGGGCCTCACACGGTCCGGTCGGCGCTCCCCGCCACCGCGGCGGGATCCGACGGGCCCGAGTCGGCATCGCCCGCCGCGAAGCCGGGATCCCCCGCCCCCGGCGACCGACCCGTCTGGACGACCTCGCTCATCCCCTACACCTACGCACTCCTGGACGAGCGCTCCGGATATCCGGCCGGTATCCGGGATCCGGAGTGGCAGCACCTGGTGCTCGGTGCGGCGGGTGATCCGGACGCGCTGGAGGAGGCGCTGACCCGGGCGGCCGTACGCGTGTGTGCGGAACTCCGCGCACTTGGCCACCCGTCGGGCCCGGCCGACGCACGCGAGATCAGCCGGCTGGCCGGAGACCTCGCCCGGTTGCGCGGGCTGCCCGCGGCCGGCCGGGGCGAGCTGGTCGAGGCGGTGCAGACAGTGCTCACGCAGGGCGAGCCGTACGGCCGGGGACGGGCCGTCGCACGGGCGATGGAGCGGGTACTGGTCGGGACGCGCAGCGGCCGCCCCGCCCCCGGAGCGCCCCGCAGCGGTCTCGCCCCCGCCGTCGAGGCCGAGTTGGCGGCCCTGGGACTGCCCGGACCGGCGGAGAGCGGCCCCGGTACGGCCCGGGACCTGCGTCTGGACCCACTCCGTTCCGACCTCGACCGCCGGCGTGAACTCCTGCTGCGCCGGCTGACGGTGTGCGGGGTGCCGTACGCCGAGCCCAAGGAGGTCGTCGGCGCGGGCGGGGCCGAGGCGCTCACCTCGCGCTGGGAGGTGCGCTGGACACCCGCCACCGCGGCCATGCTGACCTCGGCCGGGATCCGCGGTGTCACCCCCGCCCAGGCCACCGAGGGCGTGCTGCGGGAGCGGCGGCGGGCGGAGCACGCCGAGGGCGGGCCCACGGCCGCACAGGCCCTGGACGGTCTGGAGCGGGCGGCGGAGTGCGGTCTGCCGGGGCTGACGGACGAGCGGCTCACGGACACGGCCGACGTGCTGCCGCACGCCGCCACCCTGCCCGAACTGCTCTCCGGGCTGGCCCTGCTGGACCGGCTGCGGGCCGGTCACATCCCCGGACTCGAGGCCGACGAGGACCGTTCGGCCCGTGCGGCCGAAGGGGCCGAGCTGCTCACGGCCGCCGCGGTGCGCCAGGTGGACGGCCTCACCGGCTCCGAGGATCCCGCCGACGCGCACGCCCTGCTCGAACTCGCCCACCGCGCCGACCTGCTGGGCGGTATACGGCTCACCGACGCCCTCGGCCGCCTGGCGGCCGAGGGTTCCCCGCTGATGCGCGGCGCCGCGGGGGCCGTACGCGTGCTCCTCGGACATGAGGACCCCCGGGTGCTCGGCGACCGCGTCGCCTCCTGGGTCGACTCGGCCGCCGACGCCGAGTCCAGGTCGGCGCTCACCGCCCGGCTGACCGGGCTGCTGACCGCGGCGGGCCGGCTCCTGGAGTCCGCGGCCCCTGCGCTGGAGCCCCTGCTCAACCGTGTCTCCGAGCTGCCCGACCGGGAGTTCCTCGACCGGCTCCCCGCGCTCCGCGGAGGCTTCGACACGCTCAGCCCGGCCGCCCGCGACCGCCTCCTGACGGCCGTCGAGGAACGTCTCGGCACGAGTCACCTGGCCGACACGTCCGGCATCGGCCCCGACGCCCTCGCCACCTGGACCCGCGCGGACCTCGCGGCACGCGAGGCTCTCGGCGCACTCGGACTCCTCCCGGCACCGCGGGACCGCGCACAACCGGAGCCCGCCGCCGAACCCGCCGCCACCCAAGGGGCAACGGCCGAGGTCCCTGGCGAGGCACACCGGCTCGCCCCCGCCGACCGCTGGCGGCTGCTCCTCGGCCGCCGCACCGACCAACTTCCCCAGTCCGCTTCGGCGTTGGCCACGGCACTGGACGAGCTGTACGGCAGCGGACGCGGCGAGGGCAGCAGGGGGAATCTCGGCGGCCGGGGCCGGGGCGGTGGCCGGGAGGCGCCGTACCCCGGGGTGCGTGAGTGGTCCGAGGAGCTGGCGGCCCTGTTCGGTCCGGGCATCCGGGAGGAGGTCCTGGCGGCGGCCGCCGCGACGGGCCGCCAGGACGTGCTCGCCGAGCTGGATCCGGACAGCGTCCGGCCCTCGGTCGACCTGCTGCGCAGTGTGCTCCGGCACGCGGGAGGACTGCCCGAGGCGCGGCTGGCCGCGCTGCGTCCGCTCGTACGGCGTCTGGTCGAGGCGCTGACCCGGCAGCTGGCCACCCGGCTGCGCCCCGCGCTGCACGGCACGGCCCTGCCGCGGCCCAGCCGACGGCCGGGCGGCGGCCTCGACCTGCCCCGTACGCTGCGGGCCAACCTGGCGACCGCCCGGCGCGGCCCGGACGGCACGGTCCAGGTCGTGCCCGAGCGTCCCGTGTTCCGTACCCGCGCCCGGCGTGCCTCCGACTGGCGGCTCGTCCTGGTCACCGACGTGTCGGGGTCCATGGAGGCGTCCACGATCTGGGCGGCCCTCACCGCCTCGGTGCTGGCCGGGGTGCCGACCCTGTCCACGCACTTCCTGGCCTTCTCCACGAAGGTCATCGACCTCACCGACCATGTCGAGGACCCCCTGTCGCTGCTGCTGGAGGTCAGCGTGGGCGGCGGCACCCACATCGCGGCGGGGCTCCGGCACGCCCGCGAGTCGGTGACGGTGCCGTCCCGCACCCTCGTCGTGGTCATCAGCGACTTCGAGGAGGGCTATCCGCTCGGAGGGCTGCTCGCCGAGGTCCGCGCGCTCGTCGGCGCCGGCTGCCATGTCCTCGGCTGCGCGAGCCTCGACGACTCGGGCCGTCCCCGGTACTCCACCGGCGTCGCGGGGCAGCTCGTCGCCGCGGGGATGCCCGTCGCCGCCCTCAGCCCGCTCGAACTCGCCCGCTGGGTAGGAGAGAAGATCGCATGAACCAGGACCTTCCTCCGGTCGCCCCGTCCGTGACCGCCGAGCTGGTCGCGGCATTGTCGCCGCGGCTTCGCAAGCGACTGGACGCGGGCATCGCGAAGCTGGCGGACCGGCCGGTGGTGCGCGACGGCGACACCGTGCGCATCGCCGTCGACGACGACACCGACCTCGAACTGCACGCCCCCGGCGGCGCCGTCACCGACGTCGACGGCGTCCGCTGCGGCTGTCTGCTGGCGCCGGACTGCCTGCACCGGGCAGCCGCGGCGTCGGCGGCCCCGATCGCCGACGCCGAAGTGGCTCGACCGGCCGGGCCGGAGGCGGAGGCGGAATCCGAACCGGCCACCGAGCGGCTCGAGTCGGAGCCACCCAATGAGGCAAAGACCCCGCCGGAGGCAAACGCCCAGTCGGAGGCAAAGACCCAGTCGGTGGCAAAGGCCCAGTCGGAAGTAAAGACCCCGTCCACGGCGGAGCCCGACGCGGCCACCCCCGGCCAGCGCGCCGCCGCGCGGGCGCTGTACGGCGCGGCGGCCGCGGTCCTCGACGCCGGCACCGACGGCGCCGGGGCAGTGCTTCAGGCCGAGGTGCTACGGGCGGCGCACACCGCGCGGCTGGCGGGACTCCCCAGGGCGGCCGCCGCGGCGGTCTCCGTGGTCACCGCGGTGCGCGCGGCCCGTTCGGCGGATCCTGCGTACCGCCTCGCCGACCTCGTCTCCACCCTGCGCGAGGTCCTGGCCGTCGCCCACCGCGTCCCGTACGCCACCGGCCCGGAACTGACCGCACTGCGCGGCTCTGTACGCCAGCCGTACACGCCTGACGGCTCACTGCGGCTGTACGGCCTGTTCTCCGAGCCCGTGCTCACGGCGAGTGGCCATGCGGGCGCGGTCACCTGGACCGCCGATGCCGAGGGCCGTCTCCACACGGTCTCCGACGTGGCCCCGGGCGGCCCCGGCCGGGCCGTGGGGGCGGCAGACCGGACCGTGCGCATCGGCGACACGGCCCTGACCCACCGTGAGTTGTCGCGCGCGGGCCTCGCGGTGTCCGGTGCCACCGTCTCGCCGACGGGCCGGCTGGGTGCGGGGGCGGGGGTACGGGCGGTTCGGGCGTCCGGAGCCGGCTGGCGCGACGAACCGCTCGGCCTCCTCTGGGCCGTGCCGGTCGCCGATCAGGTCGCGCGTGCCCTGGCCGACGGCCACGACCTGCTGTTCCTGGAGGTGACGCTCACCGGGACGGTCCGTGAGGCGGCGGGCGACTGTCTGCTGGCCGACTGCGACGGGCTGACGCTCCGTCTGATCGTCGCGCACGACGACCCCGCGCTCCCCTACCGCGACAACCTCCGCCTGCTGGCCGCCGCCCGGGGCAGCCGGCTGCGGGTGGTCGCCCGCCTCAGCCCTGCCCCGCACCCGCGGGCCCTGCTGCTGGCCGCCGACCACCCGAAGGAGCCGGACACTCGTCTCGACCTGGGCCTGGACCGGCTCCAGCACGCGGACCTGCCCACCGCAACGGCACCGGCCGCCGGAGCCGTCGTACCCACGCCCGACGAGGCGCCGCTGCACCTCCTGCGCCGCCGTGTGCAGCAGGCCGCCTCCGGCGGCCGGCAGGTGCTCACGTTTCCCGGGAACGGCGCCTCGGACGCCGCACGTCTGCGCAGGCACGGCCTGGCGACCGCGGGCGATCTGCTGGACGAGCTGCACTCCGCCGCGCCGGCCCGTGGGCGTGACCCCTTCGGCCGTCTCCTCCCGGCCGACACCGGCCGCTTCGCCGGCGCCTGGCTCGCCGCAGCCGTCTATACCGACGAGGTGGACAGGGCGCTGTGTGCCAAGGCGTGGAACGCGGGCCGCCGCTCCCCCGTGCCGGCGGCCCGCACCCACGGAGCACATCCGGGAACGTGATGTTGCTCGGTTGAAGTCTGGCCCGCCGACCCGCGGCTGGGTATGGGTACAACTGCGTACGCGAAGGAGCGGAGAGGAAACCGGAGAGGAACAGGTGACACCCACACCGGACGGAGCCTACGAACGCATGGTGTCGGTGGCCGTCGCAGCGCTCCACGAACGTGATCCCGGGCGGCTGTGGCCACTGCTGGCCGCCGCGCTGCCCGAGCTGTGCGGCGGGGAGGCGCTGATCTACAAGCTGGACGACTGGAACGAGAGCGAGGGCACCGTCCGCGTGTCACCCGGTGTCGCGGCCGATGAGCTGGATCTGCTCGGCGAGGAGGACCTGGGCCTTCTTCGCGCGGGATACCCCTTCGCACCCCTCTACTCGACCGGGCACGAACGAGTCCCCGTCACCGCGCGCCAGGTGGCCGGTCCGGCCTGGCCGACGAGCCCGACCGCACGACTGCTGCGCAGGACCCTGGACGCACACCATGTCCTGGGGCTCCCGCTGCCGCAGACGGGCACCCCGATCACCGGGTGTCTCATCTACCGCTCCGGTACGGACTTCACCGACGACCAGGTACGGATCGCCCGGCGCGCGCAGCCGCTGCTGGCCGCGGTCGAGCAGCAGCGGCAGCTCCTAAAGCAGTGGCAGCGGCAGCTCAACGCACGGTACGCACCGGGCACTGCGGACGAGTTGGCGGTGGACTGCGCGCTCACGCCCCGGGAGACCACCGTCCTGCTGCTGCTCGCGGACGCCCTCACCGCGGTCGCGATCGGCCGCCGGCTCGGGATTTCGGACCGCACGGTGCACAAGCACGTCGAGAACATCTACCGCAAGCTCGGCACCCGGGACCGCGTCAGCACCGTGCTCCGCGCCCAGCGGATCGGCCTGATCCCCGCGTCCGGGCCCGCGCCGGGTCAGGCACCGCCGAGAAAGCCGAGCCGGACCTGACAGTCGGGGTTGTCCTGGTTGGTGTCCGCCAACCGCGGCCGACGTCGGCAAGCCGCAGCGGGTAGCCCCTCAGGAGAGATGGACCGTCTGGGGTTGTCCTGACGGAGCTACCGGGCCCAGGCGGGCGAACTTCGCAGGAGCGTCGGCGCACGGCGGGGCGGAACCGGCCGGCCTGGGCTGCCTGGTGCGGGAAGTGCGCGGGTTCGGCACTGCTGTGCAGGCCCAGCTTCGGCCGGGTCATCGGATCGGTGGCGCCCGGCACCTCCCAGCCGTCGGCCCAACCGATGATGGAGCCTCCGGCAGACTCGGCGGCCGTCAATATGCTCAGGCCAGGAAGCTCAGTCGAACCTGACGGTTGACGTTGGAGATGTTGGTGTCCACCAGGCACACCGACTGCCAGGTCCCCAGGACCAGGCGCCCGCCCAGCACCGGCAGGGTGGCGTGCGGGGGGACGATCGCCGGCAGGACGTGGTCGCGGCCGTGGCCGGGGCTGCCGTGGCGGTGCTGCCAGCGGTCGTCGGCGGGCAGCAGGGTGTGCAGCGCGGCCAGGAGGTCGTCATCGCTGCCGGCACCCGTCTCGATGACGGCGATACCTGCGGTGGCGTGCGGGACGAAGATGTTCAGCAGGCCGTCGCGGCCGCCCGCCGTCTCGCGCAGGAAGGCCTCGCAGTCGCCGGTGAGGTCGACGACCCGCTCCCGCGAACCGGTGGCGACGTTCAGCACTCGTGTCGTAAAGGCATCTGACATGCCACCATCCTCACCCTTCGGCGAGCCGCCGTTGACCGTCGGCTCGCCTCCTGGCTGCTTTCGGCCTGTGGTGCGGTCGCCTCGGCTCGCCACGCGCGGTCGCGTCGGGAAGATCCTCGACCGGCGCCCTGTTGGTAGAGGCGTGAACAACACCCGCGAGGTCGAGGTAGTCGTCGTAGGCGCTGGTCAGGCCGGTCTCTCCAGCGCCTATCACCTGCGCCGCACCGGCTTCGAGCCGGACCGCGACTTCGTGGTGCTGGACCACGCCCCCGGTCCCGGCGGTGCCTGGCAGTTCCGCTGGCCGTCGCTGACGTACGGCAAGGTCCACGGGATGCACTCGCTGCCGGGCATGGAACTGACGGACGCCGATCCGGCGCGGCCGTCGGCCGAGGTCATCGCCGAGTACTTCGACACCTACGAGCGCACCTTCGATCTGCGGGTGCGGCGCCCGGTCGACGTGCGGGCCGTGCGCGACGGGGAGGACGGCCGGCTGCTCGTGGAGACCTCGGACGGCACCTGGTCGACGCGGGCGCTGATCAATGCGAGCGGCACCTGGGACCGGCCGTTCTGGCCGCGCTGTCCCGGCCAGGAGACGTTCCTCGGGCGGCAGTTGCACACCGCGCAGTACGCGGGGCCCGAGGAGTTCGCCGGGCAGCGGGTGGTCGTGGTCGGCGGGGGCGCGTCCGGCACCCAGCATCTCCTGGAGATCGCCCCGTACGCGGCCGCCACCGCCTGGGTCACCCGGCGGCCGCCGGTCTTCCGCGAGGGGCCGTTCGACGAGAACGTGGGACGGGCCGCGGTCGCGCGCGTGGAGGAGCGGGTGCGGCAGGGGCTCCCGCCCAGGAGTGTGGTCTCGGTCACGGGGCTACCGCTCAACGACGCGATTCGGCAGGGACTTCGGGACGGGGTCCTGGACAGACTGCCGATGTTCGACCGGATCACTCCGGACGGGGTGGAATGGGAGGACGGCCGGCACGTCGAGGCCGACGTCATCCTGTGGGCAACCGGTTTCCGGGCCGCTCTCGACCATCTGGTCCCGCTGCGGCTGCGCCGGCCGGGCGGCGGGATCGGCGTGGAGGGGACCCGCACGGTCGTTGACCCGCGGATCCATCTGGTCGGCTACGGTCCCTCGGCGAGCACCATCGGCGCCAACCGCGCGGGACGCGCGGCGGTACGGGACATCAGGCGACTGCTGACCGAGGAGCCGGTCGCCGCGTGATGTCCCGCCGGGTCGTCGGCCGGGTCATTTCGCAGACTGCGGGGCCTGCGGGGACTGGGAGGTCTGGGACGGCGGGGCCTGGGACTCCTGCGCCGGACTCTGGTGCCGCTGGGGACCTCCGCTCCGCTGCGGGCTCCGGCTCTGCCGCGGCGCGCTGCTCTTCAGGTGTGCGTTGAACTCGGCCACGTTGCGCTGGTGCTCCGCGTAGTCGGCGGTGAAGCGGGTGTCGCCGGGCTTGACCGAGACGAAGTACAGCCAGTTGCCCTGCGGCGGGTTGAGCGCGGCGCGCAGCGCCTGCTCGCCGGGGTTGTCGATCGGCGTGGGCGGCAGGCCCATGCGCTGATAGGAGTTGTAGGGGCTCGCGATCCGGGTGTCGTCCGTGCTCGTCCTGAGCGTGTTGCGGTTCAGCGCGTAGTTGAGGGTGGAGTCCATCTGCAACGGCATGCCGCGCTCCATCCGGTTGAAGACGACCCGGGCCACCTTCCCCATGTCCTCCTTCGTGGCGGCCTCGGCCTGGACGATGCTCGCAATCGTGACCGCCTGGTAGAGATTCATGGCGTTGCGCTGCGCACCGGCCGCGAGCGGCGCCCCGTTGAACCGCTGGTTCGCCGTGTCGACCATGAACTGCAGCAGCGACTGCGGCGTGGCCTTCTCCCCGACCGGATACGTGGCCGGGAAGAGGTAGCCCTCCGGGTTGCCCTGGGCGTCGCTCGGCAGCTTCAGTCCAGCCTTGCCGACGGACTTCCGGGTGGTGCCCGCGGGCAGGGCGAGGACCTTGTCGACGGCGTCGTAGACCTGGCTCGCGCGCCAGCCCTCAGGGATCACCAGGGTCCTGGACCTGGTGTTCCCGCCGTCCAGGTGCAGCAGCGGCACCGCCACGGCGGTGCCGGCCACGACGGCGCAGGTCACGAGGAGGACGAGCTTGCCCCGGCGCGTCAGTCGAATCGTGCTCCGTGGCGGAGTGTTCTTCTGCATGCGGGCACGTTAACCCGCACATCTCCACAAACCCGGCATATCGTCAGCTTGTCGGTTCCAGTTGCGCGTCCCGGCGGACCAGCGCCGCATATCGGCCGTCCGCCTCCAAAAGCTCCTCGTGCGTGCCGCGTTCCGCGACGCGGCCGGAGTCGAGGACCACGATCTGGTCGGCACTGCGGATGGTGGACAGCCGATGCGCGATGGTGAGTGTCGTCCGGTTGGCCGACAGGGCGTCAATGGCCTCCTGCACGGCGTACTCGGTGCGGGTGTCCAGGGCGCTGGTCGCCTCGTCGAGGATGAGAACCGGCGGGTCGCGCAGGATGGTGCGGGCGATGGCGAGGCGCTGCTTCTCGCCTCCCGAGAAGCGGTGGCCGCGCTCGCCGACGACCGTGTCGTAGCCGTCGGGCAGCGCGGCTATGTGGTCGTGGATCTGGGCCGCCTTCGCCGCCGCGTGCAGTTCCTCGTCGGTGGCGTCCGGCTTGGCGAAGCGGAGGTTGTCGGCGACCGAGGCGTGGAAGAGGTACGTCTCCTGCGAGACGACGCCGACCGCCCGGGCGAGGGTGTCGAAGTCGAGATCGCGGACGTCGACGCCGTCCAGGGTGACACGGCCGCCGGTGACGTCGTACAACCGGGGCACGAGATAGCCGAGTGTGGACTTGCCCGCGCCGGTCGGGCCTACGACCGCGAGGCTGTTGCCCGCCGGGACGGTGATGTCGATGCCATCGATGACCGGGCCGACCGCGTCATTGCCACTGTCGTACCGGAACTCGACGCCCTCGAAGCGGACCTCGCCCTTGACATGGTCGAGGTGGACCGGCTGGTCCCGCTCGGTGATGTCGATCGGCAGGTCGAGGTACTCGAAGATGCGCTGGAAGAGCGCCAGCGAGGTCTGGATCTGGACACCGGTCGACAGCAGGCTGACGGCCGGGCGGAACAGGCCCTGCTGGAGCGAGACGAAGGCGACGATGGTGCCGAGTGAGACCTGGGGTCCGCCCATCTGCAGGGCGACGCCCGCGGTCCAGTAGATGACGGCGGGCATGGCGGCCATGACGATCGTGATGACGGCCATCCGCCATCGGCCGGCCATGTTCGACTTCACCTCGAGATCGACCAGCCGCTCGGACTCCTCCGCGAAGGACTCGGTGAGCGAGTCGGAACGGCCCATGGTGCGGCCGAGCAGGATGCCGCTGACGGAGAGCGACTCGGTGACGGTGGCGGCCATCGCGGCCATCTGCTTCTGGCGCTGGGTTGTGATCTTCTTGCGTTCGTTGCCGACGCGGCGGCTGATCCAGACGAACACCGGCAGCAGGAGCAGTGAGACGACGGTCAGCCGCCAGTCGAGGGCGATCATCGCGACGATCGTGGCGACCACGCTGGTGAGGTTGGAGACCAGGGAGGTGGCGGTCGAGGTGACGGTGGCCTGCATGCCGCCGATGTCGTTGGCTATCCGGGACTGCACTTCGCCGGTGCGTGTGCGGGTGAAGAAGGCGAGCGACATGCGCTGCAGGCGGCCGTAGACGGCGGTGCGCAGGTCGTGCATGACGCGCTGGCCGACGGTCGTGGAGATCAGGGTCTGCAGCACGCCGAAGACGCTGGTCAGGACGGCGCTCATGATCATGCCCAGGGCGAGCAGGCTCAGCAGGCCGGTGCGGCCCCGCGGGATCGCGACGTCGAGGGTCTCCTTGAGGAGGAACGGTGTGGCCACCGAGACCAGCGACGAGGCACCGACCAGCAGGCCGACGATCGCGAGCCGGCCGCGGTAGGGGCGGAAGAGCTTCAGGATGCGGCGTACCTGCCGGGGCTGGTCCCCGGCGGGGTCGGACGGTGTCCAGGAGGGTTCACGGTCGGGATGCATGGGCTCCTACGGAGGTGTGCGGGCGTCGGCGCGGATGTCGGCCGACGATGACTGACGGAGCATAGCTCACTGTTACCTATGCTCACAATGAACTGTGTCCTGATATTGTTCCCGCATGACCACCCCCGATCCCGAGGGCCAGCTCGCCGAGCAGCTGCTGCGGCTCACCCGCCGGGTGCACCGCATCCAGAAGCGCCATCTGCAGGAGCGCGAGCTGGGCATCACCCCGGCGCAGTCCCGCCTGCTGCGCACCCTCGCGCACTACGGCTCTCCGCCGCGCATGGCCGACCTCGCCGAGCGCCTGGAGGTGGTGCCGAGGGCGGTGACGACACTGGTCGACGGGCTCGAGGCGAGCGGCAGGGTGCGCCGGGTGCCCGACCCGACGAACCGCCGGGTCACCCGGATCGAGCTGACCGACGACGGGCACAGGACACTCGGCGAGCTGCGCCGTGCGCGCCGGTCGGCGGCGGAGGAGATCCTGGCCCCGCTGTCGGACGAACAGCGCGTGATTCTGAGCGGGCTGCTGGACACGCTGATCGACGGGGAGGCCGTGACGCGCTGCTGATCGGCCGGCGCAGAAAAGGCCGCGGCTCCCACTCGTACCGCTTGAGTGGGAGCCGCGGCCCCGTCCGAATTCCGTGGCCGGCCTCGCGGGCGCCACACGGCACTCCGGTCGGCTCAGCAGCCGCTGTCGTCCCGCGTGAGCACTCCCTGGACGGTGGTCAGGGAGCGGTCGTAGCAGCCGTCCGAGCCGTACAGCCGGTAGCGCTCGCTCGTCGTGCCGACCGCATGGCGCTGGTCTCGGGGCACGTTCACGGTGTAAGAGGCATCGCCGGTGTAGGTGTCGTCGAGCCGCGACCACGCCGTGCGCCTGCCCTCTCGCGTCTCGACGACCGCCGCACGGTCGCCGAGCGTCAGGACGGTGCGCAGCCGGTCGCCCGTGCCGAGGGTCGTGGTGCCGTCCATCGTGTAGGTCCGGTGCGTGTGCGTCGCCCGGGCCGGTCCGCGTCCGTCGACCGTGACGGTCTCGTCGTCCGTCCAGGTGGCGACCAGTCCGTCGGTCGTCTCACCGTCGGTCCAGCGGTGCGCGGATGTGTTCGCCAGCGTACGGCGGACGGTGGTCGTCACACGGCCGTGCGAGGTGTCGACGTATCCGGCGACGGTCAGCCGGTGACCGGCCTCGGTGTCCACGCGGTGCTCGGTGGTACCGGGCCTGTACGTCGAGGAGTTTGCGAGGTCGCCGGCCTTGTCCACGGTGAGTCGGCCGGTGACGTGCGCGCGGTGCGGGTCCTGCCACACCAGCACGTTCACGGGGGCACTCCAGCCGGTCTGCCCCTCGGGAACCCCGACGACGGAGACCTCGACGCGGTGCGGGCGGCCGTCGTTGAGCAGCCCGGCGAAGGGGGTCAGGTCGTATTCGATCGGCTTGACGTCGAAGGCGCGCGGGCCCGGAATGACGTACCAGAGGAAGGGGTTGGACCAGCCGCCGGTCCACACGTTGGGGAACGGTGCGGCGATTCCGGCCAGTTGGCCGTCGACCTTGATCTGCACCTCGCGATAGGGGCCGTGATCGGCCTTGCAGGAGTACGGCGCCGGGTCGGCCACCGTCAGGTACCAGAACTCCTCGCAGCCGCCGCCCGATCCCGTGGCGTACACCTCGGCGACGATGCGCTCGCTGTTGCGCGGAGTGGTGACGGTCGTGCCGCCGGCCGTGTCGGCGAGGGTGAGGACGCGGTCGGGGGCGGTGGTCCTGCCCGTGCCCCTGCCCTGGTAGAAGGTCAGCGTGACCTTGACGTCGATGACCCCGGTGAAGGTGTCGTCGACGACGTTGCCGATGAGCATCTCGACGTCCTGCGGGCTGCGGAAGGTGTCGCTGTAGCGCGTGACGTCCTTCTCGACGGACCACTCGATGCCGTCCGGGGACGGTTCGGGTGTCGACGTACGGAGGACCTCCACACCACCGACGTGCAGATAGCCGAGCCGGTCGTACTGACGGCCCTTCACCTTGCCGTCGAGCCGCAGGACCACCTTGCTCCAGCGGTCGCCGCAGCCCTCCGGCGGTGCGTATCTGCCCTTGTACGGGGTGAAGTCACGGAACTGTGCCTCGGCGAGGGTCACCCGGCAGGACTTGCCGCCCGGCTCGGCGACGGGAGGGGAGGCGGTGACGGGGTCGTGCCAGTCGGTGCCGAACTCGGCGGGGACGTCGGCGGAGCGGACGGCGGCCGAGGGAGCGGGGGCGGCTTGCGCGGAAGCGGCCTGCGCGGGGGCGGGTCTCGCTCCGACGAGGGCGCTCGCCAGCAGGGTCGCCCCGGCGAGCATGGACATGACTATCCGGCTTCTCATGGCCGGTGTTCTACGGGGATCGAGGCGCCCGCCGCAATGAGGCACCGCCCGATCAGGCCTCCAGCTCGCCCTTGTCCCCCATCACCACCACGGGGTGCCGGTCCGGATCCAGCGTGCGCAGCAGGTACTCCATGTCGGACTTGGACATGCTGACGCATCCCGATGTACCACTGCCGTGGTCCATGTGCAGCCAGATGCTCCCGCCCCGCTCCTCGCCCTCGGGGCGCCGCGGGTCGTTCGGCGGGGTTCCCTTGATCCGGTTGTAGTCGATGGCGATGACGTAGTCGAAGTCGTGCCAGTGCGACTCGGCCCACCAGCGCGGGGCGGCGAAGGACGCATCCTGCGTGTACGGCAGTCCGGCGCCGGGATCGTCGAGCACGCCCCCCGCGTCGGTCAGTGTGAACACCCCGACGGGGCTGCGCCGGTCGCCGGAGTGGTGCTCGGTGGTCCAGCCCTTCTTGCCGTTGTGCGCCGGCCAGCTGCGGGTCCGCTGCCAGGCCGTGCCGTGCCGGGTGTACAACACGACCGTGGACTCCGCCGAGTCCCTGCCCTCCCCGTAGACCGCCACCACCTGACCGGAGTCGGCCGGAATCCGCCGCTGCAGACGGTCGCCGACGTCCGGAATGCGGGTGGGGTCGCCTCCGGCGGGGCGGGACGGCCCAGCATGTCCGGCACCCTCCGGGTCACCCTTGTCGCGCGCCGCGGTGCCGCACGCGGACAGAGCCGTCACAAGAGTCCCGAGGGCCGCCACCGCGACCACCACACGCCGCATACCGTTGATCCGCACCGGGTCATCCTGGCACTGCGCACGGGCCGATTGCACGAGGACGGGCAGTGCCCCGCCCGCCACAGCGAACGGGAGGCGCCGAGGGTGCCTGCGCTGCGATGAGTTCCGGCCGGGTCGCGAGTCTGTTCTGGTGACCGTCTTTGGGACGACGCCGTACGACGCTGCCCGGCACGAGACACCACGGAGGACACCATGACGACCACGCCGAACGACCCGACCACCGCACTGCCCGGCCGCCCGCCCGTGGTCGACCTGGCCACCTGGCAGACCGCGCGTGACGAGCTTCTGGTGCGTGAGAAGGCACACACCCGCGAGGGCGACGCCCTCGCCGCGGCCCGCCGCCGACTGCCGATGGTGGAACTCGACGGGACGGTCGAGGTCGTCGGACCCGACGGCCCGGTCCCGTTCCTGGACCTGTTCCAGGGCCGCGACGAGCTCGTGGTCTACAAGCACATGTGGTACGACGGCGCGCCGCACCAGGGGCAGTGCGAGGGCTGTACCACCACGGCCTGGCATCTGAAGGACGCGGTCTACCTCAACGCACGCGGCGTCTCGTTCGCCGTCCTGACCACGGGCCCGTGGGACGAGGTGGCCTCCTACGTCGAGTTCATGGGCTACACCCAGCCCTGGTACTCGGTGCGCGACGTGGACGCGCCGGTCGGCGGCGACATGGGTTACCTCACCTGCTTCCTGCGCGACGGCGACCGCGTGTTCCTCACCTACTCCACCACGGGCCGTGGCAACGAGCGGGTCAACGGGTCCCTGGGCCTGCTCGACATGACGCCCTACGGCCGTGGCGAGGCGTGGGAGGACAACCCCGAGGGCCGGCCCGAGGGGCACAGCCCGTGCTGGTCCTGGCGCTCGGACGCGGACGGGAACGCCACCTGGGGCCCGACCAGCCGCCCCGTGCCACAGTGGACCCGCCCCGGCGCTACCCCCGTGGAGACCCTCGGCCGGCACGGCCACCACCACTGATGCGCCCTCGTCGACGGCGGGCGATCGCCGCAACCTTCGCTCGATGTGACCGAGCATCCCACTTGTCCATCGGGGGCTTGAGTCGGGATACGACGTGGCTCCCGAGATCGGGTGATGCCGAGGTGTGGCCGCAACGGCGGTGGGCGCGTGCGCGCTCCACCGTGGCACCGGCACGCGATGCGCCAGGTGTGGCGAGTACGGCGGTCGGGAGCCCCTGGACGTGTCCGCCCAGCGACCGCCATCGACCTGATCAGCCTGCTGCGCCTGAGCCGTGGCGGTGGGCCCGGCTGCGGAAGTGGGACGGGGCCGTGCCGGGCGGTACGGCGAGGGCATGTGCATACTTCGTGCCTGTCTCGTGACGCTCGCAAGCGCGTCCCATCACACCGGTGTTGACCTGGAAACCATCAGCAATCCCCCGTGACACTCATGACACTCGGGTCGCTGAAACAAGTGACTCCGGGCGGGGTCACGGGCGCCTGCCACTCCGGGGGGAGGCGAGTAGGCGCCGACGCGCAGGGGCAGGCCCGTTTGCCTTCCGTGACGGGTCTGCCCCTGCACGCATGGGGACACCGCCCGCGAGCAGGCTCCCGGCGGCGGTGCCGGCCGTCGCCAGGGCGGCCTTCGGCACAACGAGCAGCGCGGCCTGGCTCCCGGCCGGGTTCATGGAAAACCGTTTGATTTCGACCACGCTCCGACGCGAACCTTTCACGGCTTGTTGCCGCTCCCCCCCACCTGACACGAGCCACTGGGACGTCATGCAGATTCAAGACCTTCCGTATCCCGACCCGGGCCTACCGGACGCTCGTTCGGGTCCTCGATTCCTGTGGTGGCTGGGGCGCAACCAATTGGGCGGACAGCTGAAGGCGCTGGCCTGGGGCCTGCTGCACTTCGTGTCCGTCTCCGCCCTGCCGTTCTGCGTGGGCCTCTCCGTCCAGGCGGTCGTCGACCGCTCCGGCACCCGCCTGGCGCTGACGGGACTGCTGATGGTGGTGTGCGGTACGGGCATTGCCGTGGGCGACACCTTCCTGCACCGGACCGCCGTCACCAACTGGATCACCGCAGCCGCTCGCGTTCAGCAACTGCTCGCCCGCAAGGCCGCCCAGCTGGGCTCGGCGCTGACCCGACGAGTCGCGGCCGGCGAAGTGGTGGCCGTGTCGACCGGAGATGTGGAGAAGATCGGCTGGTTCGTCGAGGCCGTGTCGCGTTTCACGGCGGCCGCGCTGACGGTCGTCGTGGTCTGCGTCGGCCTGGTCGTCTACCAGCCGGCGCTCGGCGTGATCGTCGCGGTCGGGCTCCCGGTGCTGGCGCTCGCCGTGCTGCCGCTGCTGCCCCGGGCGACCCGACGCGCCGACTTCCAGCGCGAGAAGGCCGGCCGGGCCACAGAGCTGGCCTCGGACACCGTCGCCGGTCTGCGCGTACTGCGCGGCATCGGTGGCGAGGACCTGTTTCTCGACCGCTACCGCCGCGCCTCGCAGGAGGTGCGGCACGCGGCCGTGCGCAGCGCCCGGATGTGGTCCCTGATCTCCGCGATCCAGGTCCTGCTGCCGGGGCTGCTGCTGATCGCGGTCGTCTGGCACGGCATCCACCTGGCCCGCGAGGGCAGGATCACCGTCGGCGAACTCGTCACCGTCTACAGCGCGGTCATGGTCCTCACCTACCCCCTGCGCCACTTCGAGGAGATCGCCATGGCGTACTCCTTCTCGCGCCCGTCGGCCAAGCGGGCCGCGCGTGTGCTGTCCCTGGAACGGGCCACGGACACCGCGGGGGCGCGCGAGGCCCAGCTCCCGGACGGCGACCTGTACGACCCGGCCACCGGACTGCTCGCGCCGAGCGGCCGGTTCACCGCCGTGGTGTGCGGCGACCCGGACGCGGCGGGACGGCTCGCGGAACGGCTCGGCGGGCATCCCGCCGAGGCCGGTCCCTCGGTCCTGCTCGGAGGCGTGCCGCTCGACGAACTGCCCCTGGAATCCGCCCGTACCGCCGTCCTCGTCCAGGACAAGGACCCGGTGCTTTTGTCCGGTTCGCTGCGCGAGCTGCTCGACGTCCCCGCGTCCGGTGTCGTACGGGCCGAGGACGCGCTGGCGGCCGCGCAGTGCGGGGACGTCCTGGACGCGCTCGCACAGGGGTCGCTGGACGCGGCCGACCCGATGGACGCACGGATCACCGAGCGCGGACGTTCGCTGTCGGGCGGCCAGCGCCAGCGGCTCGCGCTGGCCCGGTCCCTGATCACCGATCCCGAGGTGCTCGTCCTGGACGAACCGACCTCCGCCGTGGACTCGCACACCGAGGCCCGGATCGCGGAGGGGGTGCGCCGACTGCGGACGGGCCGCACGACCGTCGTGTTCACCTCGTCCCCCCTCCTGCTGGACCGGGCGGACCGGGTCGTCCTGGTGCACGAGGGCGAGGTCGCGGCGGTCGGCGTGCACCGCGAACTGGTGCACGCCGAGCCCCGGTACCGGGCGGTCGTGACCCGCGAGACCGAAGACGAGACAGCCGCCCCGCGGGGTGTCTCGGACCACCACGAAGCCGCCCGGCGAGGCGCGTTCGAAGAGATCGAGGAGAGCGCATGATCGGCGTCGCGCCACCGGCGTACGACCCGGCTGCCCCGACGACGGCCACCACCCTGCCGGTCGGTGCCGCCGCGACCGTCCGCGACTACGTGGCCGAACTGTTCCGCCGGAACCGCCGCGCCTTCCTGCTCCTCATCGCCGTCAACACCGTGGCCGTAGTGGCCTCCATGGCGGGCCCCTACCTACTGGGCGGACTCGTCGAGCGGGTGTCCGACGGGGCGCGGGAGCTCCATCTCGGCCTGACCTCCGGGCTTTTCGTGCTCGCCCTGGTCGTGCAGGCCGTGTTCGTACGAGAAGTGCGGCTGCGCGGCGCGATGCTCGGCGAACGGATGCTGGCCGACCTGCGCGAGGACTTCCTCGTGCGCTCGGTCGGCCTGCCACCGGGCGTCCTGGAGCGGGCCGGCACGGGCGACCTGCTGTCCCGGATCACCACGGACATCGACCGGCTCGGCAACGCCATGCGTGAGGCGGTGCCGCAGCTGGCCATCGGCTTCGTGTGGGTCGTGCTGCTGCTCGGCGGGCTGGTCGTCACGGCGCCGCCGCTGGCGGCCGCGGTGCTGCTCGCCGTGCCGGTGCTGGTCGTGGGGTGCCGCTGGTACTTCAGGCGGGCACCGTCCGGCTACCGCTCGGAGGCCGCCGGATACGCCGCCGTGGCCGCCTCGCTCGCCGAGACCGTTGACGCGGGACACACCGTCGAGGCCCACCGCCTCGGCGACCGCCGCGTCGCCCTGTCGGATCGGCGGATCAAGGAGTGGACGGCCTGGGAGCGGTACACCCTGTGGCTGAGGTCCGTGCTCTTCCCGGTGATCAACATCGTGCACGTGCTGGTGCTCGGCTCGGTGCTGATGGCCGGCGGGGTCTTCGTCCTGAACGGCTGGATCGACGTGGGCCAGCTGACGACCGGCGCGCTCATCGCGCAGATGCTCGTCGACCCGGTGAACCTGATCCTCCGCTGGTACGACGAGGTGCAGATCGCCCAGGTGTCGCTGGCCCGCCTGGTCGGTGTCCGCGACATCGAGCCGGAGGCCGGAGACGCCTCGCTGGCCCCCGACGGACGCGACGTGCACGCGGACCGGGTGCACTTCGGCTACCGCGAGGGCGTCGACGTCCTGCGCAAGGTGTCGCTGGAGGTCGCGCCCGGCACCCGCCTCGCCCTGGTCGGCCCGTCCGGCGCGGGCAAGTCCACACTGGGCAGGCTGCTCGCCGGCATCTACGCACCCCGGGACGGCCGGATCACCCTGGGCGGCGCCGAACTGTCCCGGATGCCCGCGGAACGGGTCCGCTCCCACGTCGCCCTCGTCAATCAGGAGCACCACGTGTTCGTGGGCTCCCTGCGCGACAACCTGCTGCTCGCCCGCACCGACGCCGTCGACGCCGAGCTGTGGGCGGCCCTCGGCGCGGTGGACGCGGACGCCTGGGCGCGGGCACTGTACGACGGCCTGGACACCGAGGTCGGCTCGGGCGGTCTGACGCTCACCCCGGCCCAGGCCCAGCAGATCGCGCTGGCCCGGCTGGTCCTGGCCGACCCGCACACGCTCGTCCTGGACGAGGCGACCTCGCTCCTCGACCCGCGCGCGGCCCGCCACCTGGAGCGCTCCCTCGCCCGCGTCCTCGACGGCCGCACCGTGGTCGCCATCGCCCACCGCCTGCACACCGCCCACGACGCCGACGTCATCGCCGTCGTCGAGGACGGTCGCATCAGCGAGCTCGGCAGCCACGACCAGCTCGTCGCGGCGGACGGAGCCTACGCGGCGCTTTGGCGGTCCTGGCACGGGTGAGCGAACAGACATGTGACCGTTGTAGGGTCCGCGACTCGATGCGCATTGCAGGTGCTCGATGCGCACCCGATGTCCAAATCCAGGATCTCGTGCGCAACGACTTCACTCTGTAACTGTCACCTTTGGGCCTGATGCGATCTTCCGGCAGTAGGCCGAGTTGGTTGCCGCATATGTTCGGCGGCATGGCAATGTGGAGGGCAGATAAGGCATCCGGCAGACGACAGGGTCTCAACGGGCCGGTCCAGCACATGGGCACCTCGGTCCTACGCCGGCAACATCAGTGGCGCCTGCCTCGCGACGACGGCTCCGCCTGTCTGAAGCAGGACGCCTGATGCTGTGGACGCCCAACCGCATCCCGGTCTCCCTGCCGCCCCTTCCCGGGGAAGCCCTGGAGAGCTGGATCAGCGGCTACGCGCGGCGTTTGCATATCGCGAGCAATGCTTTCGTTGAGTACGCAGGCCTCCGAGGAGTTACACCCCAGCAGCTGGCACTGCAGTTGACCGAGCACGAGGCCGCTGCGCTTGAACGATGCACCGGAATCGACAAAGCGGTGCTGACTGCGATGACACTAGCCCCATATGACGGCCTGGCGGTGTCGATCCTTCCTGCTCGTCGGAGGTTGGCGCTGTCTCCTACAGCGACATGTGCTAGCTCTCGTACCCGTTACTGTCCGGCATGCCTGCGGGCGAATGCTGGTCGAGGTTTCGTGGCGTGGCGCCTGCCCTGGTCTTTCATGTGTCCGCACCACCTCCTGCTGCTGCTGGACGTTTGCCCAAGATGTGACCGCCCTCCGCGGCCGTGGAACGTGCGCGCACACCGGCGGATTGCCAAGGGCACCTGCACCCGCGATGTCCAATCGATCGTTGACAGCGCATCTCGGCGCGCAGCTGTCTGCGGCATGGACTTGACCCAGGTTCCATCGACGCCTGTGCCCGTCGATGGGTACATCCACCGCGCACACAGGCGCATTTCCTTGTTGCTGGCCAGTCAGGGGTCAGACCGTTTGCCTGCCCGATCCCAACTCAGACAGATCTACTCGCTCGCATGGCGAGCGCTGCGCGGCCTGCACAGGATCCCCGACCTGGCACCGCAGGTTGTTCGAGCCGTCAGTTCCGAGTGCGACAAAGACTGGCCGCATGCCAGCGAGGTGCGTTCCAGTCAGGACGCCGGCAGTATGGCTGTGGGAAGCGCGCTGGCCTGTGTTGCACTCGACACCAGCCACCCGGACTACGAAGTTGTCTTCGACTGGATCCTCACCGCCGACCGTCCACCTTCCGCAGGACACCAGCCAATTCGAATGGGTGTGCTCGCCGCCGGCTGGCGATGGGGCGGCGATGAACTGGTCAGCCGCGCCTTGGCTCACCTCGACAAGGACGGCCGCCTTCCCACACGGCTGCGCTACGGTAGCGCGACGCCTCAGCCTCGTTGGCCGGATCTACCCGAGACGGTAATCACTCGCCGGGCGGAGATGCTTCCGGCAATGCTATGGCCAGGTTGGACCATGCGCCTGCTGCCAACCGCCAAGCAAAGGCCCATCCCCGGCCCCAACAACCCTCACACCGCTGTTTTCCGACGCCTCTGCGCCAGTTTCCTACTGCTCCCGGGCAGCCCATCCCATCTGAACTTCGGCCGTTTCGCCCGCCTTCTGGGAGGCCAGCGCCGCATCGACCAAGAAGCGTTTGAGCGACTCTACGAGGGGCTAGATGTAACCCCCTTGGCTTCCGTCCTAGCGCAACTGGCCTACATGCTTGACGAATCCGGGTCTCCGATCAACTACGCCCGGCGAAGGGCTCTGTTCACATACACCACCGTCAGCCTCGACCTCTCCGCCTACACCCGACTATGCATCCAGCATGGCTGGAGTACCGGCAAATCCCAGCGCATCGCGATCATGCAGTGGTACCTGTTGATGCTTCTCACCGGCGAACACCACGGAAATTCGAGCCATGCAACGCACCGATTCGCCTGGCAATGCAACGATTTCCGCTTTCGGGCCCCGCGAGCCTTGCGCCGTTTCCTTCACGAACAGGCCGAAATCCACCTCACACGTCACGGAATCCAGGAACCGGTCACCTGGGAGCCGCACAATGATTGGGTAACTGGCGCGTCCTGGCCTGGCATTACCCTCACCGACATTGATCACCAACGCTTCTGCCAACTCTTGGAAGCGGGCGGTACTGTACACGATGTTGCGGCCGCACATAGCCTCACTGCTGAACATGTTCGACTGTACTGCGAGCTCTCAGACACCGGGATTCCCCTCGCCGCAGCGAATGGCACCCGCACATCAGAAGAGCGTCACGAAATTCTCGCTCCCGAGCAGCTTCGTAATCTTTACGAGACTCAGCGACTTGAGATCACGCGTATCGCCGAGTTGGCATCATGCGGAAAGAGCACTGTCCAGCAACTACTTGAACACGACGGGGTGGTCCTGCGCGGACGCCCGATTCTGCTCCCCCCTCGGCCTGACCTCACTCGTGAATGGCTACAACGCGAGTACGTCGAGAATCTTCGAGATCTCAAGGCCTTGGCGAAAGAAGGCGACGTCACTCCATACCACCTTCTAAAACTCGCCGAGGCCTGGAAGATACCGCTGCGCGGCCCCGGCTCCTACAACCCTCTGGGCCACTTACCCCTCGTCCAGCAGGCGTCCCCTGCCATGCGTGCAGTCACCAACACCGCACAGGCAGTTACAAGGCTCCTCCTGATTACGAAAATCCCGGGCTACACCAGCCTCCGTGCCGCAGCCGACGCTCTTTACGACGGAAACCTACGGGCCTTGCGTCAACGCTTGCGCCACATCGAGAAAGCCACAGGATTTTCCATCATCGACTGTTCGACCTCGCCGATCACGCCTACGAAGCGAGGGCGGTCCTTGATCCTTGAGGCCATTCCGATCCTCCAGGCTGCGGAGGCCGCAAAGATGCCCCAGCTCGGCAAAGGACGTCACCTTTCAGAAACATAGGCTTCGAAAACCGCATAAATCCACCGGAGAACGACCTGTTCTGCCGCAGCTTATCGTCAGCCCGGAGTCGTCCCTGCAGAGGAAATCGAGCGAGCGAGTGGGATGGAAATCAACTGGCCCCAACCGAAAACCAGTTGGTTCGGGAAAGGTGGACTCGCCAGGCGCGGTCCCGAGCGGGACGCTGCTGCAGCAGGTGTCGCTTGCGGCGGATCCACTCATTCCGTGTGATCGGATGCGGCGGCCGAGCACGCCTGATCCGCAATACGTGCGCAAATCCGGAACGTGATGCCCACTCATTCCGGTCCGTAAGTGCTTATTGTCGCTCTCTTCAGATCTTTGGCCACGAATGAACGCCGCCTCTCCATACGCTCGGAGCATGCTGACTCAGCGTTCCACTCAAGTCCGCCGAGGACGCAGGACCCCCACTGCGTCGATTCGCTACAAGAACAGCAAGGTGCGGGAAGCTCTCTTCGCCGACCTCAGGTTGGCGGACTTCACCGGATCCAGGCCGTGGCGCACGGTCCGGTCGGTGCACGGCATGACTCATCACTCTGGCTCATATGCGTCGGCGACGATGCAGGGGCATGTGGTGTACGAGAGTCGCCTGGAGCTGGCTCGACTGCTGCTCGCCGACTTCGATCCGGCCGTCCAGGCCATCTACGCCCAGCCGTGCCGTATAGCTGCCCAGATCGATGGCCGGGTGCGGCATCACGTACCAGATTTCCTTCTGGTCACGCAGACCGGAATAGTCAAGGTCGTTAACGTCAAACCAGCGGACCTACTGAACGATCCAAAGATCACAGACGCGCTGGCGTGGCCAGGAGAATTGATCGAACAGCACGGCTGGGACTATGAGGTCTGGCCCGGAGCGGATCCAATTCTTCTGGAGAACGTTCGGTTCCTAGCAGCCTATCGCCGACCCGGTGTCGTCCCGGCGGCGGAGATTGAGCAGGCGTGGAAGAGCGTGCAGGACGGAGATCAGCTAGCGGCCGCTGAGCGTCGGCTTGCGGTTGGAAGAGACCCCCACGAAGTCCGCCCTTCCATTATGGCCCTCCTGTGGGAGGGGCGCCTGACCACCGATCTGACGAAGCCTCTGTCCGGCGACTGGGTACTGCGGAGGTCTGAATGAACGCGTGGACGACAGCCCTTCGAACGGGTCTTCCGTTGGTGTTTGACGGCGAGCAGTTCACCATCGCGGAGCTCGACGGTCGGCGGGTCCTTCTGCAGCAAACCGGACCCGACGGTCGCCCGCAGTGGCGGCAGGTGGATCTCTCGCTGTTGATGACCCACTCGTCAACCGAGTTTCTAGTCGAAGCTCCTCCACCAGGGCCGGCTGCTGCCACGGAACTCGGCGACCTGACAGACGACGAGGAAGACGAACTCACCGCCCGATTCCAGCACGTTCAGGAAGTCCGATTCAGCTACAAGCTGGGCTCGTCCGAGCTGGCCTTGGAAGGAGAGCCGCGTCCGGACTACGCACCCGGAGTGCCCATGATGAACCGCTACAAGGCCAAGGCCGCGGAGCTCGGAGTCGATCCGGCTACTGTCCGCAGATGGGTGGCCAAAGTCAAAGAATGTGGACCAGCCGGGCTGGTGAGCAAGCGACAAGCCACCTACATCCTCGACCGTGCGGATTCACGATGGGTTGACATGGCCCGATTAGTACTCAAGGAAAAGGAGAGATCGAGCCGTCCGGTGCGGAACTTAACCCTTATCGAGATCGAGGAACGCCTGGCCAAGGAATTTGGTCGCGGTGTAGTGCGTATCCCCAAACGGACGACCGCGTATGAGCTACTGAGAGAGCTCAGCCGCGGAACGAATGCCTTCGACGGCAGCACCAAGGGCAAGCGCTCCATCGCGCAGCGCCCAGCGGGGGTGTACGGCAAGCTGCGGGCCACGCGCCCCGGTGAGTACGTGGTCCTGGATACCAACAGCCTGGACGTCTACGCCATGGAGCCAGTGACATGCAGGTGGGTGCGGTGCGAACTCACCGTGGCGATGGATTTGTATAGCCGGGCCATTTGCGGCCTGCGGCTGACTCCGGTGTCGACAAAATCCGTGGACGTGGCCGGGGTCCTGTTCGAGACCGTCCGCTCACGCGAGAAGGCTGATGGCAAGGACGAGCCGCTCCCGTACTGCGGAGTGCCATCCACGGTAGTCCTGGACGCGAAGAAGCTCGTGGACGCCAAGGGTCAGCCGTTGCTGCCCTCCGTGGCGGCGGAGGCGATCGTCTACGACCACGGCAAGATCTACGTGTCGAAGCACATCGAGAGTGTGTGCGCCAAGCTCGACATCTCCCTGCAGCCTGCTCGCCCTCACACACCGACCGACAAACCGGTGGAACGCTGGTTCAGGACGCTCAACCAAGGACTCCTCGCTGCTCTGCCGGGCTACAAGGGACCGGATGTCTACAGCCGCGGAGAAAAGGTAGAGGATGAGGCCTACTTCTTCCTGGATGAGCTCGAAGCCATCATCCGCGAGTGGATCACTCTGGTCTATCACCGTCGTCACCACCGAGGGCTCAAAGTCCCCGAGGTCCCGGGGCTGAAGCTCAGCCCGTTGGACATGTACGAGCACGGGGTCATGCGGGCGGGTCCGCTGAGAATCCCTTCGCGACCGGGTCTCGCCTTCGAGTTCCTCGAGGAGGAGTGGTGCACCGTGCAGCACTATGGCGTGGAGGTGAACGGTCTGCGTTACAGCGGTAGGGCGTTGAAGGGGCTCCACAACCAGACGAGTCACCACCGAGGGCGGCATCCCGGAGCATGGCCGGTCGCAGTCGACCGTGACGACATCCGGAAGGTCTATTTCCAGGCCCCCAAGACGCACGAATGGCATGTGTTGGACTGGGAACACGCCCCATCGCTGAACGGGCCGGCCAGTCTGGAAGCGTTGCAATACGCCCGCAAGATCGCGGCGAAGACCCATCGCTTCCCTGACACCAAGCGTGCCCTGGTCGAACTACTCGACCGCTGGGGCGTCGGGCTGACCGCGGACCGGACGGAACGACGCATGGCCATCCGGCTGTCCCAGCAGCGGTTCCGCATCGTCGGCGAGGACGACGAGACGGGTACCGAGGTCGCCGCTCTGCCGACGGTCGAGCGCCTCGCTGCGTTGACCACCAAATCGCCCGTGGACGGCTCCCACACAGATGATCCAAGTACGCCGCCGAAGCCGGACACGGTAGTCGGCCCCGAGGAGGTACCCGGTGGAGACGACGACGCGGATGATGAGTGCGCTGCACTCTTTCCCGGGGAAGAACCCGATGACGGCGTCGAGATCGACGAGGACGACTTCTACGCAGACATCCTGGAGAGCCGTTGACTACGTCTCTCGGTCGCGACGTCTTCGAGGGTGACGACCGCCAGTACTCGCCCACACGTCTTGACGGTTGGCTGGAGTTGGTCAACGGGCCCGACCGCGTCCAGCCACCGTTGCTGACGCGTAAGCAGCGAGCCGACCTGTCGCCGTTGGAGCTCAAGCGCTACGACGACAGCCGTCACGTCTGGCATGCCAACATCGGTCCTATCAAGACGCCTCAGCTTCTTGAGCTCCACGAGGATCTATACGAAATCGTCTGCTCCAACCGCCAGGACGGGGACAAGGCAAAGCCCGCGGCATTGGTCGACGCCTATCCCGGAATCGGCAAGAGCACCGCAGTGCGTGAGTTCGGCCGCGACTTCCACCTCGAACAGATTGCACTGCGCGGCGAGACGACGCCCGAAGGCCACCGTCGAGTCCCAGTCGTCTACATCGCATTGACGGGTAACACCCAGATCCGCGGCCTTAATGCGGCGATCTGCCGCTTTTACCGGCTGCCCACCAGCGGCGACGCCGACACGTTGGCGGAGCGAGCGGTCGACGCTGTGCTGAGCCTGAGAACCTCCATCTTCATCATCGATGACATCCACTTCCTGGCATCGGCGAACTCCAACTCAGCGCGGCTTGTCAACCAACTGAAGTTTCTTTCCAACACCTTCCCCGTGACGTTGGTCTACGTTGGGGTCGGCGTCCGCGAGCGAGGCATCCTGAGTGAGGGGCGCTCCTTGAACGAGGCCTTGCACGCGCAGTTCGGGCGTCGCACCACTGCACTGACCCTACGTCCGTTCCAAGTGGAGGACGAGCCGGGGCGTGCAGAGTTCCGCAAGGTGCTGCTGACCATCGAGAAGCAGCTTGTGCTGGCCGACAAATATCCGGGAATGCTGGCCGACGACCTCGCGGACCATCTCCTTGCCCGCTCCAGCGGTCACTTCGCCTCTCTCATGGCTCTCATCAACCGCGGTTGCTACCGCGCTGTCCGCAGCGGTCACGAGCGGCTGGATGTCGAACTCATGAGCAAAGTCAAGAACGATGCCGCAGCCGAGGAAGCGCGAGTTGAATTCGTTGCCGCGCTGGAGGCTGGTCTTCTGACCGCGAAACCCCAACGGAAAAGACGGAGAAGGTCGGCATGACGTCCTGGACTGGTCAGCGGATTCCTATCTGGACTGCATTTCTTCCGGTGAAGGGTTCGACGGCCAGTCCGGGTGCCCACTCCGCTTACGCTGCCCCATTTCAGATCGATCTGATACAGCACCCGTCAAGGGCCCGGGGGGAGTCGCTATGACCCAGTGGGCGAACGAACGTATCCCACTGTGGGTGCAACCCGTCGATGGTGAAGCGCTCGACAGCTGGCTGGAGGCCTACGCTCGCCGCCTGTCGACCACGACACCAGAACTCGTTCGTTTCCTGGGGCTAACGGACTCACGAGCTGCCCTCATGGTCCGTCGACTGACCGCACCGGAGCAGAACATCCTCGCCCGCAGAACAGGCATCGCCCTGGAAGGGCTGACAGCTCTCACTCTCGATCCATGGGATGGGCTGGCAGTGTCCATCAACCCCGTTGACCGGTCATTGGGACGACCACCCGCCTGGCGGCACTACGGCAACCACTCTCGCTACTGCCCCCTTTGCCTGGCTGAAAGCCGCGGGCGCTGGCCGCTGGCCTGGCGACTGCCGTGGTCCTTCTCATGCACCCGACACAGTCTGCTGCTACAGGACTACTGCCCCAGGTGTGGGCTCGAGCCCTCCGTGAACAGCACAAGGCGTCCCGGTCCCTCACGGCCGGGGGTGTGTCTTCGCATGAACAGCCGCGGCGAGGTGAATTACTGCGGATTCCCCCTCACCGAAGCACCCCATGTCAACTTGCCCGTCAATGGGCTGATTCTTTCAGCCCAGCAAGACATCAAACAGACCGTTCTCAAGCCGGCCGGGGCAGCTCCCACCGCTCTTCAACGTGCTCAGGAACTCTACGCACTCGCCAGACGAGTACTTCGCTCACTCCACGGTCGCCTGGCTTCGGCACCTGCACTCGTTCGCGCTGTTCTCGCCGAGTGCGGTGGGGATCTACCGCCGCTCGCCGTCCGGCATGAAGGCAACGATGCACATAATGCAGCCGTCGGCACCACCCTGGCACGAATCATCCACGACTCTTGTGAGCCAGGGCACTTCGAATTGCTCACCTGGCTACGGGAGGGCCACACACACGGGAAGCGAATCATCGAAGGAATCGAGCGCTGGCTCCCGACGGGTCCAAGCGTGACCGGCCGGCTCCTTGCATCGGCCGATTCCCAGATCATGCTGCTTAGCCGGATCCGCTATGGCACGGCATCTCCCGACCCGAGCTGGCCGACGCTCGGTGCCCAGGACTTACTGCCGCGCGCATCCAGAACCCCGGCCATGCTCTGGCCGACCTGGACCATGCAGCTACTGCCGACCGATGCCGTCAGCCCCGTCCTCCTCGACGGCTTTCGACGCGCCTGCGCCACGCTCCTGATGCTCGCGGGCTCGACCCTTGAATATGGGCAGGCCGCCGTACTCCTCGGAAACACCAGCCCCAGGAGCAACCGGACGGCGTTGGACGCCGCTCTGCGCAACCACGACCCGAAGCTCTTGGCCGCGGCACTCACTTCCTTGGCCCGGATCCTCGATACTCAGCCGCCGCCGATCAACTACGCGCGCCGCCGCTCGATCTTCAACGAAGGAACCGTAGTGCTCGATCCGAGCATCTACCGGGACTTCTGCCGCCACCACGGCAGGCGCTTCTTCGTGCGGCAATACCAGCATGCGCGCTGGCATCTCCTCAGCCTCCTCCTCGGCGCTCACCCTGGAAGTTCGTCACGCGCTCCTACCTGGCACAGCGAATTCCAGCTCAACCTGTCAGCGGATCTGAGGAACTTCCTCCACAATCAAGCGGCAGAGAACCTCGCCGCGAGAGGCATCGACGAGCCTGTCCAGTGGCAGCCTCCCCTGCACAGCATGAGGAGGGCCGACTGGCCAGTGGTTGACGTGGACGCGCCGAACCAAGCCCCACTCGGCGCCGAAAGAACTCCGGCCGCAAAGGCTGACCATAAGATGAGTCCCGGAGACGCTCATCTACTCCTATTCCTTGAGGCCACCGGCACCACCTCTCTGCCTCCACCTCCTAGTTCTCCTGGACCTGGTCGGCTCGTCCCTCGACGGGGGGTGCTGGCCCCGGACGCGCTTCGAATGCTCTACGAAGAGCACAAGCTGTCCCAAAAAGAGATCGCAGAGTCGGCTGGCTGCAAGCCCAACACCGTCCGCCGCGCTCTGCTTGAAGCAGGTATCCCCCTGCGCCAGCGGCGGCCGCCAGGTGGCCTCTCCCGGGAGGTCTCGGCCGAGTGGCTGGAACATGAGTACCGCAAGAAGCATCGCAGTACAGCGGACATCGGACGTGAACTCGGCACTCACAGCGCGAACATCAACAGACTCCTCACCCAGTGGGACATCCCCCGACACGGCGGCAGTTGGCAGTCAAACCCCTTTGCGAATCTCGGCGTCCCGTTGTCACCAGCGATGCGTCGCATCTGCACTACCCGGGATTGTCTTCAGCGTCTTCGCCGCATCGCGCGGCTCCCTGGCCAGCACAATCTCAAGTCTGCCGCTCAGAGCCTGGGAATCTCAGACAGCAATCTCGCCAGCCAACTCCGACAGGTCGAGTTGGCAGCAGGATTTAAAGTAATCAAAAGAGTAAGCCCTCTCACTCCCACTCACGAGGGGAAGTCTCTGCTCGACGAAGCCGCCCAGTTGCTCAGGCTCCTTGACGGCCAGCGTCCACGCGGCAACCGACGGCCATGACTGCCTGCTCGATCTCGTTGAAGTGGTAGATCACTTCCCTGACGGTGTCCTAGGCCTGCACCAACTGGGCGATCATCAGCACCCGGTTCCCGCCCGCAGAGGCCTGCAACATGGCGTGCTGGTAGCCCAGGCCAAGCTCGCTCAGGCGTGGGGCGGCGGCCTGATCGCGGCGATCGATGGAGTCCGGTTCGTCATGCCGCTCCCCACCATCCATGCCCGACCCAATCCCCGGTACTACGGGCGCCGCTGGGGCGCGCAACATGAACGGCCAGGCCGCTGGCCTGGGCGGCATCGTGGTGGCCGGCACCCCCAGGGCCCTGCACACCGTGGATGTCGCGTTGATCACTTGAGGATGCCATCGTTTGCCGACAGGCGCGAGCTGGCCGGCAAGCCGCCTGGGAGGTCGAGGATCGGGGCGCTGCGGTGATGACGTACGAGCCCCCGCCGAATACGGAGCCGGGCCGATGAGGTAGCCGCCGCTGTGGAGCCTGGGTCAGATCGGTCCCGGGTCTGCGCCCACCGGAGATGCTGCCGCCTTCGCTACTCGGTGATACCGTATAGCGGTACTCGGTAGTACGTAGTACCGATAGGGCTGAGGAGGAATCGCGATGGACGACCTGACGGAGATGCTGAAGGGCACGCTCGAAGGGTGCGTGCTCGAAATCATCGGCAGCGAGGAAACCTACGGGTACGCCATCACCCGCCAGCTGAACGAGCTCGGCTTCGTCGACGTCATCGAGGGGACGGTGTACAGCATCTTGCTGCGGCTGGAGAGGAACGGACTCGTCCAGGTGACGAAACGACCATCCGGGGTCGGTCCGCCGCGCAAGTTCTACACGCTCAACGACGCCGGACGCGAGGAACTCGCGAAGTTCTGGGCGAAATGGCAGTACATCTCATCACGCATCGACAGGCTCAAGGAGGGCGGGAGATGAACTTCTGGGAGAAGGTCACAGGCAGCGATCTCACCAGGGAATGGAAGGCGTTCGAAGCCCGGGCCGAGGCCCTGCCAGACAACTACCGGGCGGCATGGGGACAGATCATCGCCCACCTCTTCCCCTACGGGGACTTCACCGGCCGCAACCTGATGCCAATCCTCGACGCCGCCCTGGGGCTGCTCGAAGTAGCAGCGGCGGACGGGCAGAGCATCCACGAGGTGCTCGGGGACGACATCGGAGGCTTCTGCACCGCGCTTGCCGGTGGAGAAGGGGCTCGAACCTATCGCGACCGGTGGCGCGAGCAGTTGAACAGGAACGTCGCAAGGAAATTGAGCCGGCTGGGAGGCTGACGTGAGCATCCAAGACATCATTGAGGGCAAGAAGCAGTGGCGGGCGCACATGGCTCGGGTCAAAGCGCTCCCGCCGGACTACCAGATCGTCTACAAGGAGATGCAGAAGTACCTGTTCAAGGTCGGACCGGTCGACCTGCCTGACGGGCCCCTGCTCCCCGGGATCGTCGACTTCTTCGAGGAGGGCGTCGCCGCGGGCAAGGGGGTCTTGGAACTCATCGGCAACGACGTCGCCGCGTTCTGCGACGACCTGGTCAAGGACTCCCCCACCTATGCGGACGTCTACCAGGAATCCATTAGCGGGGAACCCGGCACGGCCGAGACGTAGCACCCGCCGCCCCATGCCAGCGGGGCGTAGCCCGCCCGCGCGGCTCGTTCGCCTCGGCGCAGCGCGAACAGGCGTCGGCCGACCGGCCATCAGAAGCTGCCGCAGATCCTGTCCACCGAGGTAGTCGAGCAGGCCGGCGAGACCTGGCTCAGCCACGCCAACGCCGGCAACGCCCCCGGAGGCAGTCCAGGCTGAGGGGGCCCGCGCCCTCGCTGCCCAACTGCGGGCCGAGATCGAGGGAACCGCCCAGCCGTCGAGCAGCACCCTCGTGCTCACTCCTCGCCCTCCTCGCCCTCGTCCAGCTCGGGCGCGTCGGGGTCGCATAGCGGGCGCAGGCCCTGGCCGGGGCCCGCTGGCCTTGATGTTGAACAGCTAGCGGCCCAAGAAGTTGATGTGCCGGTCCTTGAGCGGAGAGAGCCGGGCGACGTCCTCGTCCTTGATGTCGTGGCCCTCCGCACGGAGCCGGGCGACGGCGGCGTCCACGTAGCGGGTGTTCCACAGCGCCACCGCGTTGAGGACCAGGCCGAGGGCGGCGAGCTGGTCCTCCTGGCCCTCGCGGTACGCCTGGCGGATCTGACCCCGACGCCGTGGCAGATCGGCGGGCCAGGCGGTGGCGGGAATCCTCGATCCCTAGCTGCCCGGCCAGGTACTCCACGGCCTCCCACGGCACCCGCAGTGGGTCCTCGCCCAGGAAGCGCCCGACGTGGCGGACGGTGCAGATCTGCACCGCCATGCCCAGGCAGTGCGCGTCCGTACGGCGCAGCGCGATCAGATCACGGTCGTCATCATCGAGGAAGAAGAAGCGCTCCAGCTCCGGGCGCGTGGGCACCTCAGCGAACGTCCCGCGCGCCTCGGCTTGCTCATCAGTCATAAATTCCACCGGCACGACCGGACCGTAGCCAGCACCGACAGCCACCCAACGACCTTCCCGAGGACCCCGGCGGCACCCTCCGTAGATGTGCTAGTCGACCATGATCAATCTCAGCGGCACTTTGTGTACCGCAACGACTCACACCCTGGGCACCCGACCCCGCTGGGCGACGCCATCGCCCAAATACGAGCGGATCTTCAAAACCCTGCACGTCCTGACGTACGTCGATGTCGAACCGTACCGGCGCGACATCCAGGCGATGCGTGCCCTGCAGGAAGGTCGCCACGACCTGGCCCGGCATATGTTCCACGGCGGCAAAGGCGAACTGCGCCAGCCCTACCACGCCGGGTACGGCTGCGGCGGCAGATTCCGGTCGCAGGCTGCGTCGGGATGCCTCGCGTAGAGGCCCCATCACCAGTCCTGCTTCGGTGTTGAGTTCTCATTGGTCAACGACCCATTTCTCCAGAGCCCACTGCACATCCCCTGGCACCGAGCCCGTGCTCCAGCCGCTGAGGACGCCGACAGCGCTCAGGTGGTCAAAGAGCGTGGGAAGCATGGTTGCCGCCACTCCGCACTCTCGAGCCAGATGCTCGGCTTCCGCCGTCCCTCGCTCCTCTCCTGGGGCAGTGTGAGCTGCGAGGCAGAGGGCGACGAGGCGCGGCAGAGGAGCGGGGTCGTTGCGAATGCTGCTGGCGGTGCGCAGAGCCCAGTCGGCCGCACGTAGGCGGTCGGGCCGGGCAGGACACTGTCCCAGGAGACCGGAGTCGAGCAGTTGGACCACCACGACGTGCTTGCCGGACCCCGGGCGGGCTGAGATCGTGCGGAGCCATTGCGCAGCGTTCAGCTCCCGCAATGGGTCTGCCGCCGTCCCCAAGCGAAGGCTGCGCAACAGCCCCTGAGGAAAACACACCTGAGCCCAGTCGTTCATGCGCAGCGCGCACTGAAGGGAGATCAGCCGGGAAGCGGCTGAGGCCTCGGCGGGAAGCGAAGCTGCGAGGTAGTTGAGCATTTCGCGCACGCGGGTTCGGCTACCCGGTCCTCTGGGCCGACGACTGCGGCCACGGCGCACTTGCCGCGTTGATGAGGCCCCTGGGGCCAGGATCGTCTCTGGGACTACGGCGGCCTGGGCCGTGGCTGCAGCGCATGCTGTGCATGCGTCGGTGAGCCGCCAGATTCGTCCGCCGCACTCGCGTGCGAGCAGGAGCCGGATGGGGCCGTGACAGCCGCGGTGGCGGGGATGCCAGCCACAGCCCCGTTCATGGCACTGGCACGTCCGTAGATGCGTCGGCAGGACGTCCCGGCGCGCGTGCAAAGCCAAGTGGGCCAGCACTTCTGCTCGAGCGGAAGGGCCGTGGAGCGGTCGCCTGCGGTGGGCGCACTGCCGACAGACGAGGACCGGCCCATCAGGCTGTGGACACAGTTCCACCGTCCAGGTGCGCCGGACACCCGGCTGTGCGAAGCAGAGCCTCATGGCGCGCGAGTTCCTCCTGCCGTTTCCGCGCCGGCCCCCGTCGGGCTGGGATCGGCGGCACACGGTAGTGCAGACGTCTGCCCTCCCGTGGTGCCGTGACCATCAGAAATAGGGCAGAGGTCTGCACTGACAGGGCAGGGGGCTGCACCGTCGGATGGTCGGGTGACGATCTTCCCGCCCGACCCGCACTTCGAGGCGCTGCGCCTCGAGCTCGCTCGGCTGCGGGCAGCGCGGGGGTGGAGCTATGACGAGCTCGCGGCCCGCAGTGGCCTGGCCAGAAGGACTCTCATCGAGATCGAGCAGGGGCGCACTGTCGGGACCCTCAAGACGTGGCACGCCCTCGCTCACGCGTTGAGTACCCCGCTTGATGAGCTCTTCGGTGCCTTGTGTCATGGTCACGAGCCGCCAGCGCCGAGTGGCGACTGACAGCCCGTTCGGGTGCGCCGAGGCTTCTACCCGAACAGATGACGCGATCCGAAACTCCGAGCGGTCGATCGAGTGTGTGTTGCCATAAGTGCGGCCATCCGGTGGACGGTTCCGGCTCGGCCATCGCATCTACGGCGTGTTGCCTGGCACGTTCGCGCACATGCGCCCCTCATCTGGCCCCGCCGCCGCTGGGACGGCAGCTTCGTGGTCGATCACAGGCGACGTTCGCTGCGTGTCGCTCCCGACAGCCCCACCCGGCTCCTCCGCTGCGCTCAGCGTGACCGCTGCCGCGAATGCGGTAATCCGATTGAATGGTATTGGTGTGGCAACGCAAGATCTGTTTGCCTGCACCCGGTGGAACTCCCCACAGTCGGGGTCCCCGTCAACCTCCGCTGGCACGTCAGCTCCGGTATAGCGCATCCCGCCGGAGACGGCAGCCCTTGGTGCCGTCTTGCCCATGCCGTCATCTGCCCGGCCCGCGATGCCGGAGTCCCCCCGGCTGCCGGGCTCTCCGGGCTGCGACGGGCGCTGGCCCTCAACACGCGCCGCATGATCGACTCCGGCACGTTCACCCCCTCCGCCCCGTCGAACTGCCCCGCCCCAGCCTCGGATGTGTGTCGACCGGCACGCCCCATCGTGCAGCTTCTGTACGTCCGGTACCTTGCCGCCCACCCCGTGGACGAGATCCAATGCGTCGCCCAGAACAGGCACCGCAACCGGTGCACCCGGCGGCTACTCGCCCAGGACAGTCCGGCGGGCGCGTGGACCCTGGTGCCGGCGACGGCCGAACGGGGCCAACTCGCCCTTCCGGCGTCGGTCATGGCCCTGTACGACCTCACCGCTTTGCCTTACGGAGAGCAGCTGCGTTGGCGCATGCAACGCTGCCGCGTCCACGCGGCCGCCCCTTCGGCAGCCGACCTGGCGATGGCCGAGTGGGAGCCCTTCGACCCCCTCGTCCACCATGCCCACATCCACCCCCGCCTGCCGACCCACGTCCGGCGTCCAGGGCCGGGCAATCACGCTCGGTGAGGCACAGTCATGGCTCGCCGCGCTGTCGAGGTAGTCCGGGGCGGGAGGCCAGCCACAATCAGTGAGCCTGCCTATGTCCGAGAGCTGACACAGCACGGGGCGTGATCGCCCGCCGCTGGGCCGAAGCGGTGGCAGGCTGTCCGGCCCGTGTCCGGTTCCACTGCTCCAGCCCGTCGCCCGGATCCGTATCCAACAGGCCGCATCCGGCCCAGCAGCTCCTCCCCACCAATCACCCAACCCTCTGTGGAGCCCTTGTTGCACACGCCTACCGATGAACAGGCCCACGCCGTCCAAGCCTTCCGCGACGGACAGCACCTCGTGCTTCAGGTAGGCGCGGGCACCGGAAAGACCAGCACGCTGGGCCTGCTCGCCGCGAGTACTCAACGCCGTGGCCGCTTCCTCGCCTTCAATAGGGACGTCGCACACGACGCCTCCACCCGGTTCCCGCGATCCGTGGTGTACAAGACCGCCCACTCCATGGCCTACGCAGCCCTCGGACACCGCTTCACTCACCGCCTCAAGAGCCCCCGTTTGCCCGCATGGAGGATCGGCCAGGCGCTCGGCATCAGCTGTCCTGTCCGTATCGGCGATCGCAAGCTGAGCCAAAGGACCCTGTCCCACACCGCCTTGCGCACAGTGACCCGCTTCTGCCACTCCGCCGACCGCTTCGTGGAGTCCCGCCACGTGCCGCATGTGCGCGGCCTGGAAACGCCGGATGAGCACGCCCGGCTTTCCGAAGTCGTAGTGCCTTTCGCCGAAAAGGCCTGGGGGGATCTACAGAACCCCGAACATGGGGTAGTCCGCTTCGAACACGATCACTATCTGAAAATGTGGGCCCTGACTGACCCGAAGATCGACAGTGACTTCCTTCTCCTGGACGAGGCGCAGGACACCAATCCAGTCCTGGAGCGCGTATTCACCGCTCAGCGCGCCCACGCCCAGCTGGTTATGGTCGGTGACTCCGCCCAGGCCATCTATGGCTGGCGTGGAGCCCGGGACGTCATGACAGGCTTCGACGCCACTCACCTCACCCTGACCTGCTCGTTCCGCTTCGGTCCCCTCCTCGCTGAACAAGCCAACCTGTGGCTCGGACTCATCGGTGCGCCCATCAGGCTGACAGGCACCGACACAATCCCGACGGAAGTCGGCGAGGTCACACATCCGGACGCCGTGTTGTGCCGCACCAACATTGGCGCCGTGACCGAGGTCATGGGGCTGCTCGCAAGCGGACACCGCGTCGCCCTGACACGAGGCGAGGAAACGCTCGTCGCGCTGGCACTCGCTGCCCAGGCGCTCAAGGAGGGCCGCCCCACCTCTCACCCCGAACTGGTTCTCTTCGCCTCCACAAGGCCAAGGGGCGCGCCGGGCGCCCGATCCCTGAGCCTGTGAGCGAAGCAGACGCACGCCTCGCTTACGTTGCCGTCACCCGTGCCCGCCCCAGACTCGACCTGGGTGGGCTTGCGTGGATCGAGAGCCATCCGGCTGTTGCCCGTTGAGGAGAGGGCGTCGGCACGTTCTTCGTCTCTGGACAGCTCAGGCCCAGCGGAACGAGTAACAGGGCGCAGGAACGCTGTCCCAGCCGCTTCAACGGCCATTAGGATCACGACACATGGCAGGCCATCACTCAGCGCGTCCCCACGACCACGCCCGTGCCCTCGCCCGGAGGGTGAGGGCGTTGCGGGAGGCCCGCGGGTGGACGCGCGAACGGCTTGCCAAGGAAGCAGGCGTCGCCGTCGGAACCCTGGCCCGTGTGGAGAGCGAGGGAGCGATCCAGCCAGGTTTCTTCACCGTCGGCGCGGTCGCCGAGGCGCTTGAGGTCTCCCTCGATGATCTGTTCCGGGAGACCAAGGCCACGCCCGGTCTGTGGTCCGCCGGATACGAGGGCCGAGACATCGACTCATTCGTCACCTCGCTTGTCGACAGCCGTATCGATGTGGTGGCGGATGTCCGGCTCACGCCGATCAGTCGCAAGAAGGGCTTCAGCAAGACCCGCCTCGGGCAGGCACTGGCAGACGCCGGCGTCGCGTACACCCACCTGCGTGGCCTGGGCAATCCCAAGGACAACCGCGCGCCCTTCTGGGACGGCCGCCTCGATGTGGGCAAGGCTCGGTTCCGTGCCGTGCTGCGGTCCGAGGAAGCCCAGTCGGATCTCGACCGTCTGACGGAACACGCCCGGCAGTCCCGGGTCGCGGTGCTGTGCTTCGAAAAGGACGAGAGCCGCTGCCACCGGCAGGTCGTCCTGGAGACGGTCCGCAAACGGGCCGCTGTGCCTGTGATCCCGCTGGCCTGACTTCGCCCCTCGCTGCTGCGCGTGCCCTTGCCAGTGGCGCATGCCCCTCCTCCAATCGGATCGGGGAGATCAGCGGAGGGGGCAACCATGACGTCCGGACATCGACAGCGCGCTCGGATCATGATCACGGTCAAGACATATCCCGAGCTGTCCAACAAGTACCGCGAGACCAGTTGTGTGGCTGGCGTACGCCTGGACCAGGGAGCGCCTCAGCACGTACGGCTCTTCCCGGTGCCCTTTCGGCTCCTAGCCGAGGATGCTCAGTTCTCCAAGTACTCCGTCATAGAGGTCGACGTCGAGCCGCATCGGGACTCGCGGCCCGAGAGCCTGCGGCCGGACCTCGACACCCTCAAGATCGTGGGCGCCGTACCGCCGGGTGGCGACTGGAGGGAGCGGTACAAGTACGTCGAGCCGCTCGTCGCACCATCCCTGTGTGCGATCAAGAGGGACCAGGAGGAACGCGGGACCTCGCTCGGCGTGTTCCGCCCAATGGAGATCAGCTTCCGACTGACGGCGGCCGAGCCCTGGTCCGAGTCGAAAGCCGCGCTGGCAGACCAACTCGACCTCTTCGAGCAAGACCTGGCCCCGCTTCAGTGGGTGCCTCTGGACTTTCGGTACCGCTTCCGCTGCGCGGATGACGACTGCCCCACGCACGACATGGCGCTGAAGGACTGGGAGGCCGGCGCGTCGTACCGCAAGTTCCTACGCAATTACGGCGAAGGCTTCGTACAGGAGAAGCTGCGCCAGCGGTGGTACGACCTGGTCTTCACGCCTGACCGTGCCGTCCACTTCTTCGTCGGCAATATCGCGGCCCACCCCAGGACATTCATGCTCCTGGGTCTGTTCTATCCGAAGGTGAATGTCGTCCAGTACGTCCAGGACAGCCTCTTCGGTGACTGACTCGCGGAGCTGTCGGAGAGGGAGAGTGGCCCCGGACGGCGGGGAGGCGGGCCGGGGCTCGTCGTCGACGCTAGGCTCGTAACGTGGGGCCGGGACGGCTCCTGACGGGATGCTGACGCCGAACGGGGCAGCCCTGACGGGATGTTGACGTGCCTGGTGCGCAGTTGGGACATGCGCTGTCAGAAGCGTGCCAAGAAGTGGCGTGCGGGCTGTTCAACGCCTCTGAGCAGGAGTGAGATGGAAGGAGTCTCTTGAAGGGCCGCTGGCGGAACCGTCCGTCGGCCGTGTGTGCAGAACGGTGAAGTGATGTCCGAGTCCGGCGCGATCTCAGCCCCTCGTGTCGTGGTGGGAGTCAGCGGTTCGCCGGGGAGTCTGACCGCCCTGTGCCGGGCCGTCGAGGAGGCCCGTCGGCGGGGAGCCGAGCTGTGGCCGGTGCTGGCCTGGGAACCGCCCGAGGGGGACCTCCCCGCACGCCGGTCCCCGTACGCGTCATTCATGGTCGACGAGTTGCAGCGCCGGGCCCGGGAGAAGCTGGTCACCGCCCTCGGGGAGGTGTTCGGTGTCGACGGGCCGGACCTTCCCATGCGGGCCCTGGTCGCTCGTGGCGCTCCAGGATGGGCGCTGGTGGAGATCGCCGATGGGGAGGGGGACGTCCTGGTCATCGGTGCCGGGCGACGCGGGCGGCTGCGCCGTGCGCTGCGGCCTTCGGTGAGCCGGTACTGCCTCGCCCACGCCACCTGCCCGGTCCTGGCAGTGCCGCCCTCGCCGCTGGAGGCGGGGCTCAGGGCCGTGCACCGTCGGAACGTCCTGGGACTGCGGCTGGACATGCGGCGGGTACGGAAGGAGTTCGAGACAGTACCGCCCGTTGCCTGAGGCTCCCGGGGCTCGGCCGCTCACGTCGTGACCGCGGGCGCGCGATCGGGCTGCTCCGGGCGGCGTTGGGGTGCAGTCGGAAGGCTGAGCACCATGGTCAAGCCGCCGCCGGGAGTGTCCTCGGCGTTGAGCGTGCCGCCGATCGCCTCCGCGAAGCCGCGGGCCACCGCCAGGCCGAGGCCGACTCCGGCGCCGCGCGGTGAGTCGCCGTAGCGCTGGAAGGGTTCGAAGATGCGGGACTTGGCCTCGTCCGGTACGCCGGGGCCGCGGTCGACGACACGGACCTCGACCCGGTCGGCGATGGCGCTGGCCGAGACCAGGACCCGCTCTGCCGGCGAGCTGTACTTGACGGCGTTCTCCACGACGTTGGCGACCGAGCGTTCCAACAGGCCGCGGTCGACGTCGACCATCGGCAGGGTTTCCGGGATGTCCAGCTCGACGCTGTCCTCCGGGACTCCGCCCAGCGCCATCGGGATCACCTCGTCCAGGTCGGTCTCGCGGATGATCGGCGTGACGGTGCCGGTCTGCAGGCGGGACATGTCGAGCAGGTTGCCTACGAGATGGTCGAGGCGGTCGGCGCCCTGCTCGATAGCCTCCAAGAGTTCGGCCTGGTCCTGCGGCGACCATTCAACGTCGTCCGAGCGCAGGGACGTGACCGCCGCCTTGATCCCGGCCAGCGGGGTGCGCAGGTCGTGGCTGACGGCGGCCAGCAGCGCCGTGCGGATGCGGTTGCCCTCGGCCAGTTCCTTCGCCTCGTCCGCCTTCTGTTGGAGGCGCTGGCGGTCCAGGACGACGGCGGCCTGGGCGGCGAAGGCGGCCAGCACGCGGCGGTCCTCGGCCGGCAGCACGCGGCCGGAGAGGGCAAGGGACATGTGGTCGCCGACCGGGACGTCGACATCCGCGTCGTCGGGCCTGGCGCAGGGGCGGGGGCCGATGCTGCCGGCGCAGGTCCAGGGGGCGACGTCGTTCTCGCGTTCCAGCAGGGCCGCCGACTCCATGCCGAAGGTCTCGCGGACTCGGTCCAGGAGCGCCTCCAGGGTGGTTTCGCCCCGCAGGACGTTGCCCGCCAGGAAGGAGAGGATCTCCGACTCTGCGCGGAGCCGGGCCGCCTGGTGGGTGCGGCGGGCGGCCAGGTCCACCACGGACGCCACGGACACCGCGACCCCGAAGAACACCGCGATGGCGACGATGTTCTTCGGGTCGGCGATCGTCCAGGTGTGGACCGGCGGGGTGAAGTACCAGTTCAGGAGAAGGGATCCGGCCACCGCCGAGGCGAGGGCGGGCATCAGCCCGCCCAGCAGGGCCGCCGCCACCGTCATGGTCAGGAACAGCAGCATGTCGTTGGCGAGCCCCACGTCGGGGACGAAGCTGCTCAGAAGCCAGGTCAGCAGCAGCGGTCCACCGATGCCGACCAGCCAGCCCCAGATGAGCCTGGCCCGGCCGAGCCGCGCGCCTCGGGCGGCGACCGGCAGACCGCGGCCCTTGCCCACCTCGTCGTGGGTGATGAGGTGGACGTCGAGGTCGGGCCCGGATTCCCGGGCGACGGTGGCGCCGACGCCGGGTCCGAAGACGTACTGCCAGCCCTTGCGGCGGGAGACGCCGAGGACGATCTGGGTGGCGTTGACGCCGCGGGCGAAGTCGAGCAGGGCGGCGGATATGTCGTCGCCGACGACTTGGTGGAAGGTGCCACCGAGGTCCTCGACCAGGGTGCGCTGGACGGCCAGTTCCTTCGGGGAGGCGGCGGTCAGGCCGTCGCTGCGGGAGATGTAGACGGCAAGCACCTCGCCGCCGGCGCCCTTCTCCGCCAGCCGTGCGGCACGCCGTATCAACGTCCGCCCCTCCGGGCCGCCCGTCAGGCCCACCACGATCCGCTCTCGCGAACCCCAGATGGTGGAGACGCGGTGCTCGCTGCGGTACTCGGTCAGGTACGCGTCGACCCGATCGGCCACCCACAGCAGCGCCAGCTCGCGCAGGGCGGTGAGGTTGCCGGGGCGGAAGTAGTTGGAGAGCGCTGCGTCGACCTTGTCCGGCTTGTAGATGTTGCCGTGCGCCATGCGGCGGCGCAGGGCCTGCGGGGACATGTCGACCAGCTCGATCTGGTCGGCGCGTCGTACGACCTCGTCGGGGACGGTTTCGCGTTGCCGTACGCTCGTGATCGACTCCACGACGTCCCCCAGCGATTCGAGGTGCTGGATGTTGACGGTGGAAATCACGTCGATGCCGGCCGCGAGCAGTTCCTCGACGTCCTGCCAGCGCTTGGTGTTCCGGGAGCCGGGGACGTTGGTATGGGCCAGTTCGTCGACGAGAGCCACCTGGGGGCGACGGGCGAGGACCGCATCGACGTCCATCTCGGTGAAGATGCTGTCCCGGTACTCGATCTCCCTGCGTGGCACCTGCTCCAGGCCGTGCAGCATCACCTCGGTGCGCGGCCGGCTGTGGTGCTCGACGAAGGCCACGACACAGTCGGTGCCCCGCTCCACCCGGCGGTGGGCCTCGGAGAGCATGGCGTAGGTCTTGCCGACGCCGGGTGCCGCGCCGAGGTAGATCCGGAGCTTGCCGCGTGCCATGTTCACCCTTCGAAGCGGTAGCCCATGCCGGGCTCGGTAATGAGATAGCGGGGATGGGAGGGATCTGTTTCCAGTTTGCGCCGTAGTTGAGCCATGTAGACGCGCAGGTAGTTGGTCTTGTTGCTCTGCGAGACCCCCCACACCTCCTGCAGCAGGTGCTTCTGGGTGATCAGGCGGCCGGGGTTGGTGACCAGGATCTCCAGCAGGTGCCATTCGGTTGGGGTGAGGCGGACGTCCCGCCCGTCCCGTACGACTTTCTTCGCGAGCAGGTCGATGGTGAAGTCATCTGTCTTCACGAGTTTCGTCTCGGGGGCCAGGGGCACGTCCTCGGTCCGGCGCACGGCGGCCCGCAGCCGGGCGAGCAGCTCGTCCATGCTGAAGGGCTTGGTGATGTAGTCGTCGGCACCGGCATCGAGGGCCGCGACCTTCTCGTCGGAGGACTGCCGGGCCGACAGGACCATGATCGGTACGCGGGACCAGCCGCGCAGGGCCCGGATGACGTCGACGCCGTCCATGTCGGGGAGCCCGAGGTCCAGCATCACCACGTCCGGCTGGCGCGCGGCCGCCAGGCGGAGCGCGGTGGCACCGTCGGGGGCCGCGTCGACGCCGTACTGGCGGGCCTGCAGGTTGATCACGAGGGCCCGTACGAGCTGCGGGTCGTCCTCCACCACGAGCACCCGGGTCATGGGTGTGCGCCTTTCCTGTCGTACGTCGGGCCAGGGGCGTCGGACACGAGGCAACCGAGGTCACGACTGCGGGAGTTGACGGAACCAGGCTGTCTCCCGGCCGCCAACTCCCGCGCGTGTCGCGTAATCCCATCAGTGCTTCGCCACAAGGGCCTTGAGCGCAATGTTGAGTTCGAGGACGTTCACTCGGGGTTCGCCCATGAAGCCCAGGGTGCGGCCCTCTGTGTGGTCCTTCACCAGGTTCTCCACCGCGGAGACGGACAGGCCGTTCTTCACGGCGATCCGGTGGACCTGGAGTTCGGCGTAGGCCGGGGAGATGGCCGGGTCCAGGCCGGAACCGGAGGAGGTGACAGCGTCGGCGGGGACCTGGGACGGTTTGACCGCGTAGCCGGGCACCGAGTTGTCCTTGACGACCGCGGCCTTGGCATCCTCGACCTGCTTGATCAGGTCCTTGTTGTCTGCCGAGAGGTTGGTGGCACCGGACAGGATCAGCTTGTACTGGGTGTTGACGCTGTTGGCGCCGAGGCCGTTGGCCGGGCGGCCCTGGAACCACTTGAGGTCCGGTTCCGGGGTCTCCTGGCCCTTCTTCAGCGGCAGGTTGTAGGCCTGGCCGATGAGCGAGGAGCCGACGACCTTGCCGTCCGCCTTGATCTCGGAGCCGTTCGCCTTGTCGTTGAACAGTCCCTGGGCGATGCCGGTGACGGCCAGTGGGTAGATGACGCCCGTCACCAGGGTGAGCACGAGGAGGGCTCGCAGGCCCGCCCAAAGCAACCGGGCGGTGTTGCTTACGGAGTTGTTCATGGCGTTCAGCCGATCCCGGGAATGAGGGAGATGAGCATGTCGATGATCTTGATGCCGATGAACGGGGCGATCAGTCCGCCGATGCCGTAGATCGTGAGATTGCGGCGGAGCATCCGGTCCGCGCTCACCGGCTTGTACTGCACGCCCCTCAGAGACAGCGGCACGAGCGCGACGATGATCAGCGCGTTGAAGATGACCGCGGACAGGATCGCGGAGTCGGGCGAGG